>NZ_JBHZCS010000001.1:123496-401263 GCF_042755705.1 Nocardia sp. NPDC059154 | reverse complement strand
TTTTTTGGAGGACCCCAGCCAATCCCCCAGCGGGGCCCACCCCCCCCCCCTTCTCGCCCCTCCCACCCCTCTCCCTTGCCCACCCCCCCCCTCTGGCCCTGCCGACAAACGGGCCCGGCGGGAGACCGGCCGAGCCGCCGCGCTCGATACGGGTACTAATGCCTACCTGACAGCGGCTCGCCACTCGTCGTTCATCGACACCGAGGCCGCCCAGCTGGTCAATCTGACCAGCTGGGCGGTCTTTCGTTGTCTAGATCACATGCCGGTGCTTGCATCGAAGTATGTTCACCGAGGCTCAGCTGTACTCGCCGGTCACGAAGGAGGCCGACGGCGATGTGACAGTGCACTTGAGCGACGAGCATCCGGGTGTGCACGACCCCGTGTACCGAGCCCGCCGCAATGCGATCGCCGCCATGGCGCTGGAGTACCGGCCCGGGGCACAGGTTCCGCACATCGACTACACCGCGGAGGAGCAGCAGGTCTGGCGGATCGTCTCCGCCGAACTGGCGCGCAAGCGGGAAGGCTACGCGTGCGCGGAGGTGATCACCGCCGCCGAGCGCCTCGGGCTGCCCTCGGACCATATTCCACAACTCGACGAGGTGACCGCGAAGCTGATGCCGCTCACCGGATTCCGGTACGCGCCCGCCGCCGGACTGGTGCCGCTGCGGGAGTTCTTCGGCTCGTTCGCCGACCGGATCTTCCACTCCACCCAGTACATTCGCCACCACTCCGCGCCGCTCTACACGCCGGAGCCGGACGCCGTGCACGAAATCCTCGGGCACGCCAATCAATTGGCCAGCCCGCGCTTCGCGGCCGTGTACGAGACGGTCGGCGCGGCGGTGGCCCGGCTGGAGACCCAGCGGGCGCTGAAGTTCCTGGCCGACGTGTTCTGGTTCTCGATGGAGTTCGGGGTGCTGCGCGAGCACGGCGAAGTGCGTTGTTACGGCGCGGGACTGCTGTCCTCGTTCGGGGAGATCGAGGAGTTCCGCCAGGCCGAGCTGCGGCCGCTGGACATTCACGCCATGGGGACCATCACGTACGACATCACCCACTACCAGCCGATTCTGTACTGCGCCGAATCCGTCGGCGAGATCGAGGATGTGATCGGCGGGTTCTTCGAGACCATGACCGATGAGACGGTGGAGCGGCTCACGGCAGTGAAACCGGCCTAGAGCGGCATACCCGCCTCGAGGAAGTCGATGACGCGCATGATCTGTTCCGGGGTGAACGGCGCGTCGCCGATGAACGCGATCATCGCTCCACTGAGCGCACCGGCGAAGGCCCGCACCTCGAAATCCCCTGCGGTACGGCCGGTTCGCCGCGCGATGATCTCGGCGATCAGTTCGATGCTGCGCTCGAACTCCCGGGCCACCGCTCCCCGGAGCTCCGGAATCGAGTAGAGCAATTCCACCCGCTGCTGCTCGAAGGCGAATTCCTCGGGCGACAGGGACGCGAAGGAATCGAGGGTGGCCTGCTTGAACGCGGCCAGCATGGACAGTTCCTTCGGCTGCTTCTCGATGGCCGCGATCATGATCGGGTCCAGATCGTCGGCCAGCGCCACCTGCTCCTTGGAGGGGAAGTACCGGAAGAAGGTGCTGGGCGAGATGTCGGCGGCCGCGGCGATCTGCTCGACCGTGGTCTCGTTGTAGCCCTGCTCGCGGAACAGGCGGAAGGCCTCGGTGCGAATGGTGCGGCGGGTGCGTTCCTTCTTGCGTTCACGCAGGCCGCCCCCGGCCGCGGTCTTCACCGGGGCCGGAGGCGTCGCGGAGGCAGTCTCAGCCGACATGGACCGATTGTCCCGCATCGAGATCGGTGGTCACGACCGGATCCTTGCGGCGGATCACGAAGGCGGCCAGCACCGCGGCTACCGCGCAGATGGCGGTGCACACCCACAGCATGGCGCTCATGCCGTCGACGAAGGCGCTCTGCACGTGGGCCAGCAGGGCCGGGTCGCCGAGCTTGCGGGCCACGCCGACCCCGGCGTTCACGCCGTCGGAGATGGGTGCGCGGTCGAGATCGCCCAGGCCGGAGCGGTACTGGGTGGACAGCACGGTACCGAGGATGGCGACGCCGATGGTGCCGCCCGCCTGCCGCAGCGCCTGCAGCAGCGCGGATCCGGAACCGGCCCGCTCAGGGGTGAGGTCGTCGGTAGCCGCGCCCATGGCCGCGGGCATCACGAAGCCCATCCCGAGGCCGAGCAGCACCAGCGCTGCGGCCGCGAAGCCGTATCCGCTGTCCACGGTGATGAGCGCGCCCATGCCGAGACCGGCTGCGAGCAAGGCGAATCCGGCCACCAGCACGGTGCGGACACCGACCTTCGGCAGCAGCTTGTCCACCACCCGGGAGCCGGCGGCCAGGCCCGCGATGAGCGGCAGCAGGCGCAGGCCGCTGCCGAGCGTGTCGGCTCCCAGCACCGCCTGGAAGTACTGCGGCATGGTGAAGAACAGGCCGAACATCGCGAAGTTCACCAGCACCATGAACACTGTGCCCCAACGGAATCC
Source organism: Nocardia sp. NPDC059154 (assembly GCF_042755705.1). Lineage (NCBI taxonomy): Bacteria > Bacillati > Actinomycetota > Actinomycetes > Mycobacteriales > Nocardiaceae > Nocardia > Nocardia sp. NPDC059154. Next base: position 398,762 of record NZ_JBHZCS010000001.1, on the reverse strand, counting down.
GGGCTCACCGAAGAGTCCGAGGTCGACCAGTGGGTGCGCGGTGCGACGCTGCCACAGCAGGAATGCTCCGCCCAGGACGACGCCCGCGGCGATGGCGGTCCAGGCCACGGCGTCGCCCCAGCCCTCCTGACCGCAGCGGATGAAACCGTAGGTGATGCCGAGCATTCCGGCCGCGGACAGCAGCGCGCCGGGCAGATCGATGCGGAAAGTGCTCTCGCTCTTGGATTCCGGGACCAGCAGGCCGACGGCGGTCGCGCCGATGATCACCAGCGGCACATTGAGCAGGAAGGCCGAGCCCCACCAGTAGTGCTGCAGCAGCCAGCCGCCCACGATCGGGCCCAGGGGTAGGCCGATGGCGGTCGAGGTGATCCAGATGGTGATGGCCCGCTGCCGTTCGCGCTGCTCGGGGAAGAGGGTGGGCAGCACCGCCATGGACAGCGGCATCATGATCGCCGCGGCCAGGCCGAGGACCACGCGGCCGGCGACGAGCTGGCCGGAGGACGTGGCGAAGGCGCACGTCACCGAGGCCACGCCGAACAGCAGCAGCGCGGCGAGCAGGAACTTCTTGCGCCCGTATCGGTCGCCGAGGGCTCCCGCCGGGAGCATGAAGGCGGCCAGGGCCAGGGTGTAGGCGCTGCTGAACCACTGCAGCGCGGAGGTATCGGCGTGCAGGTCGACCGCGAGGGTGGGCAGGGCGACGGTGAGCACGGTGACGTCGAGGCCGATGGTCAGCATGGCGACCGCCAGGGCTCCCAGCGCCAGCCAGCGGCGCACTCCCTGAGCCTTCATGACAGCTCCAATCATTTGGGATCTTCTCGATAATGAGAGAGTCTCTCATTTCGTAGAGACTGTCAATTCTTGTCGTGTCATGAGTCGGGGGCGGGCCGGGATGGGGTGGATCACCATTCCGCTGTCCGGTACCGGAGTCCCAAATGCTTGTCGCGACATGAGGTCCCCGTGCTGTTACCGTCATGCGGTCCGTTTCTGAGATCGATGACCCCCCAACGGGTCTGGACACGTGAGGCACGAAATGACCGACCAAGCAACCGAATCCGTCGAGACCCCGCTGCACCTGCAGGGCCGTGACGCCGTCATCGCCGCTGCGGCGCCGGAGGATTGGCGTGAAGGCGCGCCCGACTATCACCTGAGCAAGGAAGTCATTCCGGTCGAGCGCACCACCCAGCACGCGCCGGATTCGCTGGAGCACATCGTCGAAGAGCTGGTGAAGGTCTTCGAGATGGAGGTCTCGCACAAGAAGGACCCGGCCACCTGGGTCTCGCTGGTGGCCGAGCACTACCGCGGCCGCGTCAACGGCGGAAACTGGCAGGACGCAGACGAATTCGCGAGTATCGGGTCCTACAACATCCTGATCGGCGAGAACCCCTTCTACGACGCCGCGGGCGAGACCTTCGAGACCTCGCACAAGATCTTCCACACCGCGTTCCCGGGCGGCTTCTTCTGGGAGGTGCTCGAGGTGCTGTCCGGCCCGCCGACCGTCACCTTCAAGTGGCGCCACTGGGGTCGTTACGAGGGCGAGTACAAGGGCCACCAGCCCACCGGCGAACTCATCGAGATGACCGGCGTCACCATCGCCAAGGTCTCCGAGGACCTGCGCATCCTCGAGCTCGAGCACTTCTACGACAACAACAAGCTGCTCGGCCCCCTGGCCCACGGCTGCCCGGTCACCCACACCGCCAACTAGCCGCTCTCCCAGGCCGACACGGTCTCGGCCGCGCCGCGGCACATCACGCGCCGGGGTGACCGGTCGGCTATAGAGTCGGGCGCGATGAGTATCCGCAGGTATTCGCGCCGAACCGTGCACCCGGCCGCTGGTCGGCGGCGCGCCCCCCTTGTCACCGTGGCCCTGGCGGCCGGTCTCACCGTGTTCGCCGGGGTCGCCTTCGGGCCGCTACCGGGTGCGGCGCAGGCCCAACCGTCTGCCACGACAACGCCGTTCACCACGCCCAATACCGACGGCTGCCCGAACAAGACGGCTCCGCCGCCGCCCATCGACACCTCCGAGGCGCCCGAGCCGGGGCAGACGGCGCCGGCGGCGCTGCCGATTCCGAATCCGCCGATCGGGGGTAAGCAGCTCGGCGGGTGCGGCGTCATCCTGCCGTCGGGGGCGGGGCCGCTGCCGGAGGGGATCTCGGCCACCGCCTGGGAGGTGGCGGATCTGGATAACGGGCGGGTCATCGCGGCCAAGGACCCGCACGGGCGCTACCGGCCCGCCTCCACCATCAAGGTGCTGCTGGCGTCGGTGGCGATCCCGGCGCTGGACCTGGACAAGACGGTGATCGGCACCCAGGACGACGCCAATGCCGACGGCACCCGGGTCGGGATCGGACCGGGTGGGCGCTACACCAACAAGCAGCTGTTCCAGGCGCTGATCATGGCGTCGGGCAATGATGCGGCGCATGCCATCTCGACCCAGCTGGGCGGGGACGACGCCACCGTCGCCAAGATGAACACGCTCGCGAAACAGTTGCAGGCGTTGGACACCCGGGCCGCCACGCCCTCGGGTCTGGACGGGCCGGGTATGAGCATCTCGGCCTACGACCTGGCGCTGCTTTTCCGGCACGCGATGACGCTGCCGCTGTTCGCGGAGCTGATCCACACCGAGCAGGTGGACTTCCCCGGCTACCCGGCCGACCCGAAAAACCCTGACGACAAGGATCATCCGGGCTTCCCGGTCGGCAATGACAACCATCTGCTCTTCGAGTACGACGGCGCGATCGGCGGCAAGACCGGCTACACCGACGACGCCCGGCAGACCTTCGTCGCGGCCGCGCAGCGCAATGGCCACCGCTACGTGGTGACGCTGCTCAAGGCGGACGTGCGGCCCTTCCGGCCGTGGGAGCAGGCGGCCAAACTGCTCGACTACGCCTTCGCGCTGCCGGCCGGCGCGACCGTGGGCAGCATGCCCGACGGCAGCTCCGGAGGCGCGAATCCCTCGGTGGCACTGGCGAGTCCGCCCGCCCGGACCGATGCCGAGCCCGCCCCGGCCACGGATTCCGGTTCCAGCTCCGACCACCACGATCTGCGGATCGCCCTGATGGCCGGCGGCGTGATCCTGGTCCTGGTGCTGCTGTTGAGCGCGCGCCGGATGAGCCGCCGCCGCTGAGCGGTCAACGACGGCGCAGCGTCGAAAGCAGCGTCGCCGCAAGGGCTCCCGCGCCGAACCAGGCCGCACCCGCTCCGGCGGAGAGTCCGCCCGCGGTCATCCGGGGGCGGATGATCGCGGGGGCGGGTGGCGGGATCTCGGCGGGCACCTCGTTGTCCGCGGCCGTGGCGGCCCAGGCGGTGGCGAAGAGGATGATCCGCGCGGTGAAGTAGCTGAAGACCATCAGGCCGATGATCGGCCCGAAGACCGCCCCGGCCGGGCCGTTGACCACCGATCGCAGAATGACCGAGGCCAGCTGCTTGAACGCCTCGAAGATGACCGCCGCGATCATGGCCGCGCGGGCGGCACTGCGGAAGGTGACCGGGTGCAGCGGGAGGCGCGCGATGATCCAGACGAACACGGCCCAGTTCGCCACCACCGCCAGCAGCAGCGACGCCACGGTGAGCAGGACCTTCGCCCAGGCCGACTCGTGCACGTGCAGGCGGTCGAGCAGGTGGGTGATCAGGCCGCCGGAGGCCAGCACGGACAGGCCGAGGGAGACGAGGATGGCGAGGAACAGCCCGATCAGCGCCAGCAGGTCGGAGACCTTGGCGAGGAACCAGTTTCGCTTCTTACTGGGCTGATCCCACTGCTCGCTGAGCGCTGCCCGCAGGTTGCCGATCCAGCCCAGCCCGGCGTACGCGCCGGTCACCAGACCGATGGAGCCCACGCCCGTCCGCGACTCCACAGCCCGGTGGACCAGGTCGTTGATCTGGCTGCCCGCGTCGCCCGGAATGTTCTCGACGATCTTGTTCTGAATATCGGTGAGCCACTGCGGATTCCGCGACAGCACGAAGCCGGCCACCGCGAAACCCACCATCAGCAGCGGAAACAGCGACAGCACCGTGAAATAGGTGATGCCCGCGGCGTAGTAGTCGCCGCGCTGACGCTGATAGCGCTCGCCCGCGCGGACCACGTGATCCAGCCAGGGACGACGCTGGATCTGCCGCGCGATCCACGCCTTCACGTTCCCGAACACACCGCCACCTCCGCACACCCGGACGCGCGGCGGCCGGATCAGCGGGCCGGGAAGCCCACCCGGTCGTACACCTGCGCGAGAGTCTTCCCGGCGACCTCCCGCGCCCGCTCGGCCCCCGCGGTGAGGATGCGGTCGAGTTCACCCTGGTCGGACATGTATTCTTGCACCTTCGCGCGCAGCGGCGTGACGAACTCGATGAGCGCGTCGGCGGTGTCCGATTTCAGGTCGCCGTAGCCCTTGCCGGCGTAGTCCTGCTCGAGCGTGACGATCGGAGTGTCGGTCAGCGAGCTGAGGATGACCAGCAGATTGCTGACGCCCGCCTTGGCCTCCGGGTCGTAGCGGATCTCACGCTCGGTGTCGGTGACCGCGGAGCGGATCTTCTTCGCCGAGACCTTGGGATCATCGAGCAGGTTGAGCAGGCCCGCGTCGCTGTTGGCCGACTTGCTCATCTTCGCGGTCGGATCCTGCAGGTCGTAGATCTTGGCGGTGCCGGTCACGATGTGCGGCTCGGGCACCACGAAGGTCTTCTTGTAGCGAGTGTTGAAGCGCTGCGCCAGGTTTCGGGTCAGCTCCAGGTGCTGGCGCTGGTCCTCGCCGACCGGCACCAGCTGGGCGCGGTAGAGCAGGATGTCGGCGGCCATCAGCACCGGGTAGGTGAACAGACCGACGGTCGCATTGTCCGCGCCCTGCTTGACCGACTTGTCCTTGAACTGGGTCATCCGGCTCGCCTCGCCGAACCCCGTGATGCAGTTCAGCACCCACGCCAGCTCGGCATGCTCGGGCACCTGGGACTGCACGAACAATGTGGACTTCTTGGGGTCCAGCCCCAGCGCCAGCAGCTGCGCGGCCGAGATCTTGACCCGCATACGCAGCTGCTTCGGGTCCTGCGGCACCGTGATGGCGTGCAGGTCCGGAATGAAATAGAAGGCGTCGTAGTCGTCCTGCAACCGCACCCAATACTGCAGCGCGCCAAGGTAGTTGCCGAGGTGGAAGGAATCGCTGGTGGGCTGGATTCCGGACAGGACCCGCTGCTTACGCTCAGCGGCGGCTTCAGGACTCGACATGCCCTGATCTTCGCATGTCGGCTAGGCCGTATTTCGGGCCACCCAATTGCGCGGATCGACCCCCGGCATGCTGGGCCGGCCGGAGCCGATCAGGCGCTGTTCGCGGCGGGTGGCGAGCTTGTAGAGGGGGTAGCTGGGGCCGGTCATCGGGGCGGTCAGGGGGTTGCCGACCAGAGGTGGGGAGAGATGGGCGGTGCGGACGGCTCGGGCCAGGCCGTGAAAGGCGATGTGTTCGCGGAGGCCCCAGTCGAGGTCGTACATGTCGCGGACGCGTTCGGGGAGGCTGCCCTGGACCAGGAGGGAGAAGCCGGTGAGGGCCTGCTGGATAGGGGCCGGCAGGGGGTGGGCGACGCGCTGGCCCATGAGGTAGGAGCCGACCAGTTTGGCCTCCTCGGTGAGGTGGGGCTCGTCGGAGGCCAGGTATCCGTCGAAGTAGTCGCGGAATTCGCGGTAGGTGCAGGGGGCGGCGCTGCGGGGCATGCCGAACAGTTCGCCCCAGCGCACGTAGTCCTGGTACAGCCCTTCGCGTTCGGTCGGGGTGAGGCGGCGGACCAGCAGATCGTGCATGACCTCGGCGGAATCGAAGGTGAAGGCCATGGTCATGAACATCAGATGCGGGTCGGCCGCGGAGTAGTGGGTGCCGGCCGGGTTGGCCGCGCCCGCGTCCTCGGGCAGCACGCCGTCGACCGGGGCGTGCCGTTTACGGGTGAAAGCCCGTGCGCGATCGGCCTCTTCGCGGGTGCCCAGGGAGACGGCCTCGAACAGGCGGCCGGTGAGGGCGAGCCGGGTGTAGGGCGTGGTCCGATGCTGGGTGTTCTCGGCGGTTCCGACATAGAGCAGCGGATGCACCGCGCCGATCACCAGCGCCCGCTGGCCGTAGGTGAGTCCGACCGCGCGCTTGCGCATGACCCTGCGGATCATCGAGTCGTCGGAGAAGTAGCCGCTCTGAGCCGCGCGTGCAGGCATCGTTGCCTCCCGGTGGGTGTGATGCGGGCCATCACATCTGGCAATAGAGTCCCCCAGATTCCAAATTCTGGCAAGACCTTCTGCCAGAATCGCGGCCGTGCCAGAATCGGTTCGTGACCGGGCACCGGACCTACGGCGGCATCTCCGCGGACGAACGCCGCACCCAGCGCCGCACCGCCCTGCTCGACGCCGCCCTCGACATCCTCGGCACCCACGGCATCGACAAGCTCACCGTCTCCGCCCTCTGCACCGGCGCGGGCCTCAACGAGCGCTACTACTACGAGAACTTCGACAACCGCGACGCCGTGCTGTCGGCACTGTTCGACACCATCGCCGAGGAGCTGGCCGGCGCCCTGCTCGCCGCACTGCACACCGCCCCCGACGACCCGCGCTCCAAGGCGCACGCCGCCATCACCGCGGGCATCCACGTCCTCACCGACGATCCACGCAAGGCCCGGGTGGCCCTGGTGGTCAGCTCCGCCACCCCCGAATTACGCACCCGCACAACGCACACCATCAAGGCGTTCGCGAATATCGTGGCGGCCGAGGGCATCGACTTCTACGGCCTCACCGAGGGCGACCCCCTGCCCGTGATCGGTTTCCGCGCCACCTACCTGGTCGGCGGCCTGGTCCAGACCCTCACGGCCTGGCTCCAGGGCGACCTCCCCATGACCCGCGACGAACTCATCGACTTCACCACCGACGTTTTCGTGCTGCTGGGCGAGGATCTGGCTCGGCAGATCCGTCGCTGAGCCGCGCGCTCTCCCAGCCGCCGGAATCGTAGCCCCGCAGGGGAATCCGGGTCAGCGCACGATGGCGATCACGGCGGATGCGCCCGGCTCGTCCTCGGTGGATTCGACGTAGCAGTGGGCGTCGCCGACGGCGAAGGACACCTGCGATCCGGCCTTGTCCGGAATCGATTGCGTCCAGCGGACGGCGCTGGTGTGCGCGTCGATCGCGCGGAGGGTGCGGTCGGCCAGCAGGTAGAAGGCCCCCGCGCTCGGGTATCCGCCGACATCGGCCGCGGCGCCCTGATCGGCGATGGAGATACTCCACAGCTTGGCCGCCTCGCCGCCGGGAGTCATGGCATGCAGCCGCTCGCCGTCACACAGGTAGTAGGCGTCGCCGGACCCGAAGACGACGCCGGCCGTGTAGGGCAGGGCGGGCGTGGTCCACAGCGCCGCACCGGTTTTCGGGTCCAGGCCGGAGACGATATGGGCGCCGTCGGTGGCCAGCACGGCGCCCTGGACCAGGCCGGTGGCGATGGTGCTGGCCGCGACCGCCGAGTCGCCCGCGCGGGACCAGGCGGCCGCACCGGTCCCGAGGTCGAGGGCGACGAGATCGCCGCCGGTGCCGGGACTCTGGTTGTAGAGGAGCGAACCGCTGTCGGGCACCGACAGCGCCTCGGCGTCGCAGGGCACCCGCCAGCGGACGGCCTTGCTCGTCATGTCCACGGCCCACGCCTCGCGCCCGCCCTTGTCGCGATCGGAGGCGATCAGATAGAGCACCCCGTCCCGCACACCGAAGACTCCGCCGAGCACGACCCCCTCGGGTGCGTCGAAGGACCAATTCCGTTTCCCCGACGCCAGATCCACGGCCACGGCCCGATCCCCGGCGGCATCGGGTTCGGCCCCGCAGACCACGAGGGCGTTGCTCCAGACGCAGGAATGACGGCCGATCCCCGGCGTCGCGATCGGGAACCGCCACAACTCGCGTCCGCTCCGGGCCTCGAGCCCCGTGAGCACGGCGGCGTTCTCCACCACTACCGTGCCGGCACCGTATCGCAGTCCCCGTACCCCGCCGTCGACCTGGTATTCCCAGGCGATGCTCCCGGACGCCGCGGTCCCCGCCACCCGCCGCGGCGCGGCGCACGCGGCCGCCACCCCGGCGAAGGCGAGAATCGCCCCGTCCCGCAACACTTTTCGACGACTGATCACAACCGGACCCCACTCGCTCGACACACTGTCAGCGACTATAGGGGGAACCGCCCTCGCCCGAATACAAAACCGCCCGGCCTTTTCCAATGGATCGGGTCCACGGGATCGGGCCGGGCGGTCAGCGCATCCGGGCTAGCTCGCGGCGCCGGTCTTCGGGTCGAGCTGCAGGGCCGGCTGCGCGGCGGCCTTGAAATCGAACATGGCGTCGAGGGTGCTGGCCTTCTCGTCGAACGAGTCGTCGCCGATGCGGCCGGTCTTCCAGTTGTCCTCGATGAACTTCAGGACCGAGGCCTGGTCGGTCACGCCGTGGTCGACGAAGTTGGCCTTCGAGTAGGGCGAGACGACCAGCAGCGGCACGCGCTGGCCGTAGCCGCAACGGCCCTGGTACTTGGCCGGACTCGCCTTGGCGTCACCGCAGACGCCGGGGCCGCTGTAGCCGTCCTGCTCGGAGGCGGAGTTCATGACCAGCTTGGGCGCCGTGTGGTCGTACCAGCCGTCGGAGTCGTCGTAGGCGATGACGACCGCGGTGTCCTTCCAATCCGGCAGCTTCTGCAGGTGGTTGATGGTCTCCACCAGGAACTGCTGTTCGTCCAGCGGATCGGAGTAGGCGGCGTGGCCGTCCTGGTAGCCGGCGGCCTTCAGGTAGCTGACGGCGGGCAGGTTGCCCTTGTCGGCGGCGGCCCAGAAGTCGGTCAGGTCGTACTGGTGGTTGGCCTGATCGTCGTGGCCGATCTTGTCGACCGACGTCGGCGGCAGGTGGTGCGGGTTGGCCGTCGACGCGAAGTACTGGAACGGCTCGTGGTGCGGGATGTAGTCGCCCTTGGTGTCCCAGGCCTTGTCACCGGTCTTGCCGGTACCGCCCAGTGCCACACCGACATTGTGGGTGGCGCCGCAAACGGCCTTGCCGTCCTTGGCGTCGGTGGGCTTGAAGCCGCCCTGGAAGAAGCCCCAGCTGACGCCCTTCTTGTTGAGCAGGTCGCCGATGGTGGTGCCGCTCATCTGGACGGTGTCGCGGTTGGAGCAGTCGTCGCCGTAGGGCTGCGGGTCGCCGACCACGGTGCCCTGGCCGTTGCCGGCGTTCTCCAGCACGGTGTCGGCGGGGAAGGGCTGGCCCGGCTTGGGCGGCTCCATCTTGGTGACGCCGTGGGTCTGGCCCGCGACCAGGTTCAGCGCGCCCACGGTGGACGGGCCGAAGGTGGAGGTCCAGGAGTTGTCGCTCATGGCGTAGTGCTGCGCGTAATTCCACAGCGCGGTCACCGAATTGCCGTCGTAGTAACCCATGACCAAGCCCTGCGGGCCGTAGGTCGGCGGCTTGCAGGCGCTGCCCTCGGACACATTGGTGTGCTCGACGAACTGGTCCATCTTGCCGCCGTTGAGGGCGAGCTGCTCGTCCTTGTACTCGTGGTCCTGGTCGCAGGTGATCTGCTGGTTCGGACCGCCGAGGCGCACGGGCTGCGCCTTGTTGGGGTTCTTGGTGAGCAGATCCGGCGTGAGGCCGTCCACCTTCGGCGTGTTCGGCTGCGCGGTGAACGTGGTGCCGTCGGTGTTGGCCGGGTTCGGGTAGGTGCCGAAGTAGTGATCGAAGGAGACGTTCTCCTGGAAGATCACCACCACGTGCTTGATGGGCGTCGCGGTGTCGGTGTCCGGAGCCGCCTGGTCGGACGACGACGAACACGAGGTGGCGCTCAGCGCGACCAGCGCGGCGAACGCGGCGGCGGCGCGGCTTCGTTTGCCGAAGCGACGGCCATGGGCGACCGCCAGGCTTGGGCGACGGCCATGGGCGACCGCCAGGCTTGGGCGGCGGCGTGCCGAGGCAGGCATGGAACCCTCCAGGTCTATCCGGATCGCGTCAGGCCGCGATCGCATAGCGGAACCATTGCAGCGTCCAGGACAGTTTTGTTCGACCGCAGGTTAACTGGAGTGGAAGGTCCGGTGAATCAAGAATTTTCGGTTTCGGGGTCGAGAGCCAGGGGTATCACCGGTAATCCCGGTGGCGTGGCGTCCTGCAGGACCACCCGGAAGGGGATGCCGCGGGCCGCCCAGATGGTCGCGCAGTCGGCCATGGCCTCGGCGAACCAGTCGCGCTCGTCCGGCTGCCGGTCGAGCATGAGCGCGGCATTGCGGATCACCACCACGTATCCCTGTGCGGCTCCGACGAATTCGTCGAGGTCGCGGAGACATTCGTCGAAGGCGTCCTTGTTCTCCCCGAAGTAGTAGGGGAATTGGAAGGCGGCGGCGAACTCGTCGAAAACCTCGGTGACCGTGCGCATCTTGCGGCCGCGCAGTTCCCGGGCGACGTAGTCGTCCGGAATCCGGTAACGGACGCCGGAGAATTCGGCCGCGCCGATGGGCAGCACCCCGAGCACCGGAGCGGGGGCCCGTCGCTCGGCGACATCTTCGGCGGTAGCGGAGAGGAACTGCGACAGCGGCATCGGTTCGGTCATTCAGCGCATCCTCGTGAAGGTTTTGTAGTGGTCCCCCGTGTAATAGGCCGAACCGTCGCTGCCGGTGATGATGCGCTCGGCGTCGCGGGTCTGGCCGGGCTGCTTGGGATTCACATCCCATTCCTGATAGCTGATCGCCTTGCCGGAGGCGTCCTTGCGGGGCAGGCTACCGTCCCGGTTGTTCCAGGTGTCGCCGCCGTGGGTGCCGGGCGCGTTGGCGGAGCCCGGCCAGCGCCCGGCGTCGATCTCGACCAGGGTCTTGTACGCCTGATCGGGCACGCCGGCCACCTTGGAAGGCGGGGCCGCTTGATCGGCCACGCCGGGAGCCGGTGTGACACCACCCGGCTTTGCGGTCGTCTTGACCACCGATGTGACAACGGGTTTGGCGCTGCCGGTGCTGTTCGGATGGTCGGTATTGATCCGGTTGGTGACGATAGCGGCGATCAGCGCGAGCACGGCCACGCCCAGCGTCAGCCAGGCGCTCTGCTGCTTGGACAGCTTCTTCACCGGATCGACTCGGTTCCGCAAACCAGAGAATCCCTGTTGACCAGGCAAGAAGCCGTACTGCCGACCTGTTTGCGTACCTTACTGGTTGCTCGGCTATCCGTCATGACTGACGAATCTACGTCACCACCCGGCAGTCGGAGCACCGCCGGAACCGTGTGTGATGGAGAGGATCGGACAGCGGCCGTGGCGATCACCGACCTGGATGTTTCCGCCTTGAATAGGTGGCCACGCGCCCAGAGGTTCGCGGCAACCTCAGTGGGACCGCGTTTCGAGCGCTCGGCGGATCAGCCGCCGGGCTGGCTCACCGGTCACCGACTGGTTGACCAGAACATCGAACGTCCGGTGATACACCTTGATTTCTCGCGGTTGAGTGATCGATAGCTCAGCCGTAATCCCTTCCACCAACACCTTTTTGGAATCGAACATCACGAAACCTGTTGTGGCGGTTTCGAACGGTGCAGTGCGGGGGACGATCCCCAACGTCACCCGGGGCATCCCCTGGACGGCCAGCAAGCGGTCCATCTGGCCAGCCATGACCTGATCATCACCAACCGTGGTGTACAACGCTTGCTCAGCGATGACGAAATGAAACAAGTGGTCTCGCTGATACAACACCTGCTGGCGCTCCATACGCTTGGACACGCCTTGGTCCAGATCATTCGGTATCTGCTGGAACTCGATCACTTTCCGCAGGATGCCTGCGGCGTAGTCGGCGGTTTGCAGCAACCCGGGAACAAGCACCGGTTCATACCAGCGGAGGATCCGAGCCTCCGACTCCCACTTGATGGACGCTTGCTGGCGTCGCCGGGTCCCGGTGCTCAGCACCTTCCGCCACTCCAGGTACGCCGTATCGATGTTCTGCCGGGTCGCGACCAAGTCCGAGAGCTGATCCTCAGCACCGCACGCCCGGCAATACGCTTCCAGGTCCTCACGCGAAGGCTTGACCTTGCCGTACTCGATCTTGGAAACCTTGCTCGGGTCCCATCGGCTACGCCGAGCAAGCTCAGCACCGCTGATACCCGCATGAAAACGAATCTCCCGAAGCCGTGCCCCGAGAGATTCGCGCTGTTGGTGAATCGATTCAGTCACTGGCGGTGGTACTCCATGTACGGGGTACCCAGCAACCAGAACCGTTGTTTGAGTTGATTGCAGTACTCGGCAATATGCGGATCGGTGGTAACTGCTCCCGACCAGCCTCCGCTCTGCCCGAACGCAGAGAAGATCACCAGCTCGTCATCGAACAGCCAGAAGTCGTCCGGGGGTACTTCCTCCCCCGCCAGATGCCGGGGCAGATACCGGATGTCTTCCCCGGCCCTGACGTTCAGCTCAGCAACCGCGAGGGCGAACCTCGTGTAGTCGGTGTGAGGTTCGGTGACGATACGGACCCGGGTAACCGCTACGCCACGGCCGGTCGTTTCCTGCACAAGGTCAGTCCACGACTGAAACCACGCGTAATCGTCGGGCTCCCCTGCAAGGAAACGCCTCAACGGTTCGTGCTCGTACGGTTCAGCGTAGGAGTCGAGTACCTCGAGGTGGAACGCTTCCCGTTTGCAGGACCGAAGCAAGTCCGGGAAACCCTCATCTGGCACTAGCCGCACCGTAGAACGTCCTTTCACACCTAGGAACCAGGACCACAGTCCCGTCATCGGCAATGTCCAACTGCCCCAACGTCTCTGCGTCCGTGACCGGGGCCCCTTGGAGAGTGAACGTTCCCCGGCCGGTGTCGGTCAAGGTCGCACCGATGAACGTACCCCGCTCCAAGAACCCGAGCAGCAGGTGAGGCAACTCGACGGTACCGACACGGTCGGTCTTCCACGCTTGGACCACGTAACCGCGCTGGTCATCCACCAGCAGGGAAGGGCATCCGTTGTTGGTGCTTCCGCCCTTGCCCAGAAAACGTAACGACATGATCAGTCCTCCCTGTTGACCCGTGCTTGTTGTTGCACGTGGCTATTCGATTGTTGCGCGGCAACGCTGCCCGTGTAGTGGGGAAATCCAAAATGTGCACGAATGAGCACGAGCATGGACCTGAACGGTTGTCGGTTCGTAGCGTCGGTATAGGCGTCCAGGGCCGGTGAGAGAGGCCCAGTCCTGGGTGCCTCACCAACCGGGCGATGACAGGGGCGGAGATGCCGGAAGACGGATTGCCTGAATCCCTGACGGAAGCAATCGAGATGGCACGTGCCACGACTGAGCCGGATAAGGCAGTGATCTACATCTTCCGGCCGTTGCTGACGACCAAGGCTGATCTGGACTGGGCGGAGTTCTACTGCCGTCAACGTGCACACAAACTAGGGCTCCGGGTGTCCTGTGTACTGGTGGCCGACAACTCGGACGCTGACCGAATGGGGATGCTGTACCGGCTGCTGCGCCAGATCGACTGTGCGGTAGTGATCACTCCGAACCTGGTGCATGTCGGTGGAAACCCCAGGCGTGTAACAGCTTTCGCCGACCTTCAGACAGTGGAACCTGCTGCGTGTCATCACTGGCGGACCAAGGTGCCACGCTGCGAGTTGGACGAAGCGCTGGCGCTGGACAGCGCCGGGGAGAGCGCTGGCTCTCTGGAGCCCGAAGGCCATTCCGATGCTCGGGAGCCGCGAGGGGAGGTGCGGCGATAACCGGTCGAACGCACTTCGCGGAAAGACCCGGGTATCCGGTCGGCTGGTCAGGGGAATATGCCCGGAGGGGGATTCAGCCCGAGGGGTACCCGTCTTGCGGGTACCCCGGGCTTCTTCATCGGTACTGCACCGTCACCGGCGCGTGGTCGGACCAGCGTTCGGCGTAGGTTGCGGCCTTCTCGACCACGGCCTGCTTGGCGCGGGCGGCGATCTCGCCGCGCGCCAGCTGGTAGTCGATGCGCCAGCCGGCGTCGTTGTCGAAGGCGCGGCCGCGGTAGGAGTGCCAGCTGTAGGGGCCGGGGGCGCCGGGGTGCAGGTCGCGGACCACGTCGACGTAGCCAGCGGCCAGCATGGACGACACCCAGGCGCGTTCCTGCGGCAGGAAGCCCGCGTTCTTGACGTTGCCCTTCCAGTTCTTGATGTCGAGCTCGGTGTGGGCGACATTCCAATCGCCCATGATCACGAACTCGCCCGGGTGGGCCAGCATGCGTGCGCCGATGGCGTCCAGGAAGCGGTACTTCTCGTCCTGCAGCGGGGTGTCGGCCTCGCCGGTGTGGACGTAGACGCTCGCGATGGTGAGATCCTCGAAGTCGGCCTCGACATAGCGGCCGAGCGTGGCGAACTCCTCGACGGGAGACCAGCCTCCGTCCTGGAACAGGCCGACGCCGACGCGCACCGCGTCGGGCTGGTGCCGGGACAGGATCGCCACGCCCGCCCGGCCCTTCAGGCCCGGTTCGGCATGGCTGAGGAACCATCCGGCGTCCAGCGCGGGCGCTAGCGCGCTACGCGTTTGCTCATCGGTCGCCCGGGTCTCCTGCAGGCAGACGATATCGGCCTCGGTCGCGGCCAGCCACTCGAGCAATCCCTTGCCCGCCGCGGCACGCACCCCGTTCACGTTGCACGTACTGATGATTTTCGCCACTTCACGACCGTACAATGCGGCTTACCGACTCTCTTCACGGACATCGAGGTCCAGGAAGGGGTGACGACGATGACGTCAGGCACCACCCGGCCCACCGCCCCGCCCGCGCCCATCCGCGCGCTCCACACCGGCTCCGGCGAACCGCTGCTCCTGCTGCACGGATTCATGCTGTCCCCGCATTGCTGGGAGCAGGTGGCCCAGCGCATGTCGAGCCATTGCGAAGTGTTCGCTCCGGCCTTCACCGGGCACTGGGGCGGCCCCGAACTCGAGGGCTGGTACCTCGATGTCAGCGCCCTTGCCGACCGGGTCGAGGACCAGCTCGACGAGATGGGCTGGCGCACCTGCCATATCGCGGGCAATTCGCTCGGCGGCTGGGTCGGCTTCGAGCTGGCCCGCCGGGGCCGGGCCCGCACCCTCACCGCTATCGCGCCCGCGGGCGGCTGGCAAACGCCCTCCATACTGCAGCTTCGAGTCGGGCTGAAGTTTCTGTCGATGGTGCCGTTCGTGGAGATCGGCAAGCATCTGCCGGACGCCATCGCGTACAGCGGGTTCGTCCGGCAGGCGGTGGCGCTGATGCTCACCAAGAACACCGAGGCGGCCTCCCGGGCGGGCATCGAGGCGGCCATCACCTCGGCCATGCACTGCAAGGCCATGCTGCCGATGCTGGTGAGTGGCCTGCGATTCCCGGCCCTCGAGCACCTGGCCACGCTGCGCACCCCGGTGCGGCTGCTCATGTGCGAGAACGACCGGATCATTCCGAATCGCCTGTACGCCCGCCGGTTCCTGGAGGAACTACCGGAGTCGGCGGACCGCATCCTGGTCCACGATGTCGGCCACGTCCCCATGCTCGAGGCGCCCGACCGCATCGCGACCCTGATCGCCGAGCACGTCTACGCCAGCCGCTCCCGCCTGCGGGCCGTCTGACGGGCCCCGAATCACCTACGCTCTCAGGCACGCCCAGTGTTGCCTCGAACCGTGCACCGGAACTCGTTCAGTTACATAGGATTACGGCGGATCCACGTCGCCAGGTTCGCGGCCCGTCTCGTTCTGGACCGAGCGGAGCGGAGGAGCGAAGCGGGGGAGCGCAGGGAGGGAAGAACGAGACCTCCAGGGCCGCGAACCCGCCCGGAGCGAAGCGGAGGGCAAATTCGATACTGACAGGGGTGTGTGGAGATGATGGAACAACCGCAGGTGGACCAGTCCAAACCCAGTATTGCCCGGGTGTACGACTATCTCCTGGGCGGCAAGGACAATTACGCGCCCGACCGGGAGGTCGGGGACTTCTTCATCAAGGATCTGCCGGGTTCGGTGGATATCGCGTACGCGAATCGGAATTGCCTCGTACGCGCCATCGGTGAGATCTCGCGCGCCGGCATCAAGCAGTTCGTCGACATCGGCAGCGGCCTGCCCACCGCCGACAATGTGCACCAGGTGGCGCAGCGGCACCAGTCCGCGCCGCATGTGGTCTATGTGGACAACGACCCCATCGTGCTGGCGCACGGCCGCGCGATTCTGGAGACGGACGAGTTCACCACCGTGATCCAGGCCGACCTGCGCGATTCCGAGGCCATCCGCCACCATCCGGAAGTGGAGCGGCTCATCGACTTCTCGCAGCCGGTGGCCGTGATCTTCAGCGCCATCCTGCACCACCTCAACAATGACGAGAAGCCCGAACAGGTGGTCCGCTACTGGGCCGACCAGATCCCTTCCGGCAGCATGCTCTACATCTCCCACTTCCGGTCCGGCTTCAACGAGGAGACCCGGGTCGCCGAGCAGAAGCTGCAGACCACCTTCGGCCGCGGCCGCTGGCGGACCGACGAGGAGATCCTGGGTCTGTTCGGCGATCTCGAAATCCTGGAGCCGGGCCTGGTGCCCTGTTCCCTCTGGCGCCCCGAACCCACCGCCGAGGGCGTGGCCCGCATCGGCAGCGACCACCACGACCTCAGCGTCTGGGAGCAGCTGATCTCCGCCGCCCTCTCCCGCAAGCCCTGAGCGCCGAAACCCCGTGCGCGCCCGTTGATCGCAGCACGCGATCAGCGGGTGTTCAGTCGAACCACTCCGGATCGCCCGCGGCGATGAGCTCGCGGAGGACGGCCGGATCCGCGAGCGCGTCCCGCAGCAGCGCCCCGAGCGCCCGCAGCGCCGGCGCGTCCTGGCCGTACGCGACGAACGTGCCCGCCTCGGGGTCGAAGCTCACCCGCTCCCCCACCCCGGCCTCCTGGGTCGCCACCGCCGACCGCGCCACCCCGGCCCAGCCGTAACCGTTTCCGTCGTAACCGAATTCGGCGAAGACGGGTTCGGTGGCGAGCATGTGGTTGTCGGACAGCATCAGGCAGTAGTGCCCGGGCTTGTGGTCGTATTCGAAGAACACCAGTGGGGCGAAACTCTCACGATCGGTCACGCCCCGAACCCTAGCCACGGCCCCCGACAAACCGATATCGAGTGAAACACCTCGTGCTGGACGTATGACCAGTAGAGTCTGGACGGCCACCCGGCCGCGCGGCAAGGGGCCGCGTCCGAAGCACTGTGGGAGATTTCGCTGAGATGAGAACTGCGCGGGTTCTGTGTTCGGTCCTGTCGGCGCTGGCCATCGTGTCCAGCGGGTCTGCCGTGGCCGGGGCGGCGCCGGCCGACAGCGGCTCGGGGTCCGGAAGCGCCGGCTCGGGGTCCGGGAACTCCAGCGGTTCGGGGTCGGGCAGTGCCAGCGGGTCCGGGACCGGGAGCGCCGGTGGTGCGCCGACCAGCGTGCCGTCGCTCGGCCCCGACTTCATGTGGGGAGTGGCCATGGCGGGATTCCAGTCCGAAGGCCATGCGCCGGACAGCAACTGGAGCCGGTACGCGAATTCCGGCAAGGCGCACGACCCGTACGGCAATTCGGTCGACTTCTACGACCGGTACGCCGAGGACATCGATCTGGCGGCCGGGATGGGCCTGAAGGTGTACCGGCTCAGCATCGAATGGGCACGGGTGCAGCCGCAGCCGAATGCGTGGGACGAGAACGGCTTCCGCTTCTACGACCAGGTCATCCAGAAGATCCGCGCGGCGGGGATGCGGCCGATGCTGACCCTCGACCACTGGGTGATCCCCGGGTGGGAGGCGGATCGCGGGGGCTGGAAGAACCAGGGCATGGTGTCGGACTGGCTCACCAATATGCGCAAGGTGGTCGACCGATACGCACCCGACGACCCGATGTGGGTGACCATCAACGAGCCCATGGGCTATGTCGCGGAGTCGATCAGGATCGGCGATATCGGCGTGCTCGACGCACTGCCGATGTTCGACCGGCTGGTGCAGGCGCACACCGCGATCTACGACTACATCCACAGCCGCCAGCCCGGCGCGCGGGTGACCAGCAATATCGCACAGTTCCCGATCGTGCAGGACCTGACCGACCTGATGTTCGCCGACCGCATCCGCGGCAAGCTCGACTTCATCGGCGTCGACTTCTATTACGGCGCCTCGCTGACGCACCTGCCGAGCACCGCGCTGCTGGGCGACGAACTGTGGAAGAACGCCATCGAGCCCGAGGGTATCTACTACGACCTGCGCACCTACACCGAGAAGTTCCCGGGCCTGCCGATCTATGTGGTGGAGAACGGACTTCCCACTGACAACGCCGCCCCGCGCAGCGACGGCTACGACCGCGCCGACCACCTGCGCGACACCGTCTACTGGCTGCAACGCGCCAAGGCCGACGGCATCGACGTGATCGGCTACAACTACTGGAGCCTCACCGACAACTACGAATGGGGCAGCTACTCACCACGATTCGGCCTCTACACGGTCGACGCGAAAACCGACCCGACCCTCACCCGCCGCCCCACCGACGCCGTGGCCGCCTTCAAATCAATCACCGCCCAGGGCGGCGTCCCCGCCGACTACCGCCCCACCCGCAAGCCCGCCCTCTGCTCGATCATCCTGCCCCTGGAGAGCTGCCTGCGCCCCGTCTCCGTCCCGTAGGTCGCTACTTCGAACACGCGGTGCGGAAGGCGGCGTCCGGGACCGCCACCGGCGACTGGTGGCGGCCCCGGACTTCATGCGCGCCTAATAGGCGAGCAGTCCCTTGGCGACGTGGGTCACCTGGATCTCGTTGCTGCCCGCGTAGATCATCAGCGACTTGGCGTCGCGGGCCAGCTGTTCGACGTGGTACTCGGACATGTAGCCGTTGCCGCCGAAGAGCTGGACGGCGTCCATGGCGACCTCGGTGGCGATCTCCGAGCAGTACAGCTTCATGGCCGAGGCCTCGGCCAGCGTCGGCGGCTTGCCGGCGCCGGAGCGTTCCAGGGCGTGGAAGACCATGTTCTGCACATTGATCCGGGCGATCTCCATCCTGGCCAGTTTGAGCTGGACCAGCTGGAAGCGGCCGATCTCCTGCCCCCACAGCTTGCGCGTCTTGGCGTAATCCACACAGAGCCGGTGACATTCGTTGACGATGCCCAGCGCCATGAAGGCCACGCCGATGCGCTCGGCGGTGAAACTCGAACGGGCGCTTTCCCGTCCGTCGCCGCCCTCGTGCTGCTCGGTCTCGCCGAGCAGCCGGTCCCGGCTCAATCGCACATTGTCGAAGAACAATTCGCCGGTGGGTGAGGCGTGCAGGCCCATCTTCTTGAACGGCTTGCCCTGGGTGAAGCCCTCCATGCCCTTGTCGAGCACGAAGGTCAGCACCTTGCGGTCGCGCTTGGCCGCGATCGTCTTGGACTCGGGGGTGCCGTCGCCCTCGTCCAGCTTGGCGTAGACGACGACGGTGTCGGCGTAGGGACCGTTGGTGATGAAGGTCTTCTGCCCGTTGAGAATGTAGTCGTCACCGTCGTGGCGGACGTAGGTCTTCATCCCGCCGAAGGCGTCCGACCCGGAGTCCGGCTCCGTGATCGCCCAGGCCGCAACCTTTTTCATGGTCACGATGTCGGCGAGCCAGCGCTCCTTCTGGGCGAGGGTGCCGCGCGAGAGGATGGTCGTCGCACCGAGCCCGATGCTCACGCCCATGGCGGTGACCAACCCCATGCACACCCCGGACAGCTCGCTGACGAGCACCGCCATCAGCGATTCCTGCCCGGAGAAGGGCCCGCCGTCGCCGCCGCCGGTCTTCGGCTTCTTCTCCGGCAGCGGCTCCCCGGCTGCGAGTGCTTCCTCCCGCTTGCGTTGCTTGGCGAGCAGTTTGGCGACCATCTCCGAGCCCAGCGCGTCGATGCCGAACTCGGCGAACAGCTTCCGGATGATCGGATACGGCAGCATCTCGCCGCTGTCGAGGGCGTCGAGGTGCGGGCGCACCTCCTTGTCGATGAAGCTTCGCACCGCGCCGCGGATCAGCTCATCGGTCTCGGACCATTCGAACATCGTTGTCCGCCTTCCTGATTACGGCAGTCGCCCGGCGATATCGTCGATGGACCAGGGCCCCTCGGTCTCGATGGTCTTCACGTCGTGCCAGCCCGCCAGTTCGGAGATCGCGCCACCCTGCACCGCGAACACCTTGCCGGTGATCGGGCACTTCTCGGTGGCAAGATACGCCACCAGCGGCGAGATATTGGCCGGACTGAAGGCATCGAACTCGCCTTCTTCCAGACCGGCCTGCTGCGCGGCCATCATCTCGCCCATGCCCGGCGTGGCCAGGGTGAGCCGGGTACGCGCGATCGGCGCGATGGCGTTCACGCGCACGCCGTAGCGGGCCAGTTCATCGGCCGCCACCAGGGTGAGCGCGGCGATACCGGCCTTGGCCGCACCGTAATTCGCCTGCCCCGCATTGGGGACCGTGGTACCCGACGCCGACGCGGTGTTGATCACCGCCGCGACGGGCTGATTGCCCGCCTTGGACTGCTCCTTCCAGTACCCGGCCGCGTGCCGCAGCACCGCAGCGTGCCCCTTGAGGTGCACGGCCAGCACCGCGTCCCACTGCGACTCGTCCATGCCCGCCACGAAGGCGTCGCGCAGGATGCCCGCGTTGTTCACTACGACATCCAGCCGCCCGAACTCCGACACCGCCTGCTCCACCAGGTTTTTCGCGCCCTGCCAGTCGGCCACGCTGTCGGTGTTGGCGATCGCCCGCCCCCCTGCGGCGAGGATCTCGGCCGCGACCTCGTGCGCCGGGCCGGTGTCGGCGCCCTCACCGGCATTGCTGCCGCCGAGGTCGTTCACCACGACCGCCGCGCCCTCCCGCGCGAACAGCAGCGCGTGTTCCCGGCCGATCCCCCGGCCGGCTCCGGTGATGATGGCGACCCGTCCGTCGAGTGCACCCATGAATGTCTCCCTAAGAGTTGTCGGAAATTTCGGCCAGGCCGTCGCTGAGGACGGTGTCGTCGCCGCGGACCGTGCGGAAGGCGTAGGTGGTGACCCCGTCGGCCGAGCCGACCTTCCAGATCTGGGTCTCCAGGTCGTCGTTCGGGAACACCATCTTGGCGAAGCGCACCGCATACCGTTGCAGCCGAGCCACATCCGAGCCCGCGACCTGGGTCAGCACCCCCCACGACGACATGGCCATGGTGCAGAGCCCGTGCGCGATGATGCCGGGCAGGCCGGCGTCCCGGGCGACCTGATCGTCCAGATGCAGCGGCACCGGATCACCGGAGGCCGGCGAATACCGGTACGTCTGATCGGCGTCGACGTGCGCGGCCACCGTGGCCAGCGGCTCCCGCTCCAGCAGTGTCGGATCGAAGCGGTGCGCCGGAGCCTGCTCGCCCGCCTGCTTACCCGCGTCGACCTTGCGGAAGAACGCGGTCAGATACTGCTCGTTGACCAGTTCCCCAGCCTCGGAACGGCATTCGATGCGGATGGTGATGGTCGAGCCGTTGTCCTTGCCCTCGAACCCGATGGCCTTGGCCCGCGACACCAGCTTGTCGCCGGGCCGGATGGGCCGGTGGAAGTGGAAGTCCTGCTCCCCGTGCACCACCCGCCCGAAGATGTGCATCGGGGCCACCTCGATGACCGGCATCATCATGGCCTCGAAGACCGGCACGATGGCGAAGACCGGCGGGGCCGCATCGCCTTTCAGGTGCGCGGGAATGGGATCGTTGGTGGCCGCGGCGTATTCGGCGATCCGCTCGCGCGTGACCTCGAACGCCTCCTCGTCGGACCAGGAACCCAGCCCCGATTCGTCGAATTCGACAGCGGTGGAAGCCATCTCGTGTGCCCGCTCGCCGTCAGGCCGCCGTGGCGAGCGCATCGAGCGCGGCGAGAGTCTTGTCCAGCTGTGTGAGGCCGTCCTTCTCCACCGCCTTGCCCAGCGCCCCCTTGATCAGCGCGCCCTCGAAATCACCGGACACCGAGAAGCGGCTGCCCGCGCCCTCGGGGGTGATGTCGAAGGCGAACTGCACCTTCACCCCGGCCATGCCGGTGCCGCTGAGCACCAGACTGTTCGGGGTCTCGACGCTCTCGACCACCCACTCGATCTTGTTGGCCATGCCGAGCATCATGATCTTGGCGGTCAGCTTGGCGCCCGGCGCCAGCACGGCCGGCGGCTCCTCCATCCAGCGCTCGTGGATGGAGAACCATTTGTCCCAGGTCTGCGGGTCGGAGACCACGGCCCACAGGCCGTCGGGGGTGGCGGTCAGGTCCTTGGAAGCTTCGATGTGTCCCACGGGATTACCTCTTCGTAGTCGGGGATGGAGGGTGCGGATCAGCGGTCGGCGCGCTGGTAGGCGGTGACGACGGCCGCGCCGCCGAGCCCGATGTTGTGCTGCAGCGCGGCGGTGACGTTGCCGACCTGCCGCTTGTCGGCGGCGCCGCGCAACTGCCAGGTGAGCTCGCTGCACTGCGCCAAACCCGTTGCGCCCAAAGGGTGTCCCTTGGAGATGAGCCCGCCGGAGGGGTTCACCACCCACTTGCCGCCGTAGGTGGTCGCACCGGAGTCGATGAGGTGTCCGGCCTCGCCCTCCCTGGCCAGGCCGAGCGCCTCGTACAGCAGCAGCTCGTTGGCGGAGAAGCAGTCGTGCAACTCGATGACCTGGAAGTCCTCGGGGCCGAGCCCGGCCTGCGCGTACACCTTCTCCGCCGCCCGGACATTCATGTCGTAGCCGATGAGGTTCTTGGCGCTGCCGTCGAAGGTGGACTGGAAGTCGGTGGTCATGGCCTGGCCGACGATCTCGACCGCCTGCCGCGACAGATCGTGGCGGTCCACGAATTCCTCCGAGGCCAGGACGACCGCGCCGGACCCGTCGGAGGTCGGCGAGCACTGCAGCTTGGTGAGCGGGTCGTAGATCATGCGCGAGCCCAGGATGTCGTCGAGCGTGTACTCGTCCTGGAACTGTGAATACGGGTTGTTCACAGAGTGCTTGTGGTTCTTGTACCCGATCCTGGCGAAGTGCTCGGCGGTGGTGCCGTACTTCTTCATGTGCTCGCGCCCGGCCGCGCCGAACATCCACGGGGCCACCGGGAACAGCACCTCGGAGATCTCCGCGAGCGCCATGATGTGGCGAGCCATGGGCTGTTCGCGATCGTCCCAGGTGGAGCCGAGCGAGCCCGGCTGCATCTTCTCGAAGCCCAGCGCCAGCGTGCAGTCGGCCAGCCCGCCCCGGATCGCCTGTGCCGCAAGGTAGAGCGCGGTCGAGCCGGTAGAGCAGTTGTTGTTGACATTGACCACCGGAATGCCGGTCAGGCCCAGTTCGTAGACGGCGCGCTGGCCGGAGGTGGATTCACCGTAGACGTAGCCGACATAGGCCTGCTCGATCTCGCGGTAGTCGATTCCGGCGTCGGCGAGGGCCTTGGTCCCCGACTCCCGGGCCATGTCCGGGTAGTCCCAGTCACTGCCGTCCTCGTTCTTGCGCCGCCCCGGCTTCTCGAACTTCGTCATGCCGACACCGACGACGTAGACCTTGTTCGTCATCGAACTCCTCACATAGGGGAACGAAAACAAACATACAAATCTGTATGTAAGTAGGCAAGAGGGGGCGTGATTCTCAGCATCGAGCACAAGATCGGCAGCTCCGGCGGGTACGCCCGGACATACCGCCGATGCGGTGACCCCACCCGCGCAAACGTCGAAGGCCCCCGCCGCACACCGCGGCGAGGGCCTTCGGGCCGAATCGATCAGCTATTCGTCGGCGATCCGGAAGTCGGGCATCCGCGCCTCGGCCGCCAGGCGCAACTGCGCCGAGGCCCGCAGCCAGCGCCGGTGCGCCCGCTCGGGATCGGGAGAAATGAAGTTGGTCACCAGGATTCCGCGCAGCGTGTCCATCGCGGTGTAGGCGAAATCGCGAACGTTCTTGCGGTCCAGCTCATTCGGCACCAACTGCGCGACGGCCATCAGCACCGCGTTGTTCACGAACGGCTCGACCTTCTCCATCTCGACCGCGAGCACCCGATCCGTGCGGCTGGCCACCCACAATTCGATGGCCGCGATGAACAGCGGGCCCTGATGCAGCTCCCACATGGCCTCCAGGGTGGCGCCGATCGGATCGTCGCCGCTGCGGACCCGCCGGATCTCGTGCATGGCCGCCTCGGTGCGCCGCTGCGCCAGATGACTGATCGCCGCGACCACCAGCTCGCTCTTGGAACCGAAATGGTGCACCTGCGCGCCCCGGGTCACGCCCGCGCGCTCGGCCACCCGTGGCGTCGTCGTCCCGGCGTAGCCGTACTCGACGAGGCAGTCGATGGTGGCGTCCAGCAGTCGCGTCCGGGTCTCGCTGCTGCGCTGTTCCTGGGTGCGGCGCGGGGGTTTCGAGACGGCGGAGCTGGTCATGGGAGGATCTTACACTTACATACAATCGTGTATGTTCGCGCCGGGGTTGCGGGCCGGAGTCCGGCCCGCACCGTCTCCCCGGCCCCCGGGAGCTATCTCGACTCCCCTGTTCGCCCCGGCGCAGAATTCTGCGGGCGTCGGTCGCTGCGAGCGCTCCGGCCACGAGAAGCGGCTGAAAGAGCAGCCGCACCGCGCGTTTGGTGTCGGTGTCGAGACCGAAGGCGTCAGCGCGATTGACCAGTTGTGCGACGTTGCCGGGAAAGATCGCGACAAAGAAGGCGGCGGTCGTAGCGCCGAGGAAGGCCCGTGCAGGCTGCTTCCAGGTACCGAGCAAGGCCCCGCCGAGTCCGATCTCGACGACACCGGACGTGACGACGACGAAGTCGGGATCCAGTCGCAGCCAGTGCGGGACCTGCGCCCGAAACTCCTTGCGCTGGAAGGTCAGGTGACCCGTTCCGGCCGCGAGGAGCGCGGCTCCCAGAGCCGCTTGACCGGCGGCCCGCAACGCCTTCTTCGATCCCGCGGATTTCGGTGACATACGACAACCTCCTGTCTGAGCCCCGGCCAGCGATACCGCCCGGGGTGATGGATATGAACGCGGACCAGATACATCGTGGGCGATGCATTGTGGGCGATGTTATTTCCGAGCGGAGTTCGACGGCATTGAACGTGGCACACGTCACTCCGGCTCGTGAGTGTCAGGATATTGCGACCACCTGACTGGCCGGCGCACCGCGTCAATGCGGCAGCGCACCGCCGCGCCGCGCTGCAACCACGGTCACCGCGAACAGCAGCGTGCCGAGGACCGCGAGACCGGCGCCCACGGCGGTGGGCGCGGTGTACCCCAGCCCCGCCGCGATCACCAGGCCGCCCAGCCACGCACCTGCCGCGTTCGCAATATTCAGTGCCGCGTGGTTGAGGGCGGCGGCGAGGGTCTGGGCGTCGTGGGCCACGTCCATCAAACGGGTCTGCAGGGCGGGGGCCAGGGCCGCGCCGGACGCACCGACCAGGAAGGCGCCAACGGCGGCGGTATAGGGATTGTGCGCTGCCACAACGTATCCGGCGAGGATCACCGCCATGGCCGGCAGGGAGATGAGGATCGCGCGATCCACGCCGCGGTCGGCGAGGACGCCGCCGGCGATATTGCCCGCGACCATGCCCAGGCCGAAGAGCATGAGAACCAACGGAACCAGGCCGACGCGGAGGCCGGCCACATCGGTGAGAGTGGTGGTGATGTAGGTGTAGACCGCGAACATGCCGCCGAAGCCGACGGCGCCGACCAGCAGGGTGAGCAACACCTGGGGGCGGCGCAGGGCCGTCAGTTCGGTACGAGGGTCGGTCATGCGAATGCCGTGCAGGTCCGGCACGAAGCGGGAGATGGCGGCGACGGTCGCGATGCCGATCACGGCGACCACCACGAAAGCGTTCCGCCAGCCGAGGTTCTGGCCCAGCCAGGTGGCTGCAGGAACGCCGACGACATTGGCGGCGCTCAGACCCAGCATAACTGCGGCAACCGCCTTGGCACGCTGCCCCACCGGCGCCAGCGAGGCCGCCGCCAGCGACGCCACACCGAAGTACGCGCCGTGCGGCAGGCCGGAGACGAACCGCGCCACAGTCAGCGTCGCGAAGCCGGGCGCGATCACGCTGGCCGCATTGCCCAGCGTGAATGCCGCCATCAATGCCATCAGCAGCCGCTTGCGCGGGACCCGCGCGCACAGCGCCGCGATCACCGGCGCACCGACGACCACACCCAGCGCGTAGGCCGAAACAATGTGTCCGGCAGTCGGTTCGGAGACCTTCATGGAGCCGGCGATATCGGGCAGCAAACCCATGGTGACGAATTCGGTGGTCCCGATCCCGAACCCGCCCAGGGCCAGCGCCAGCATGGCGGGCACATGCCACCGCTCACGTGGCCCCGCCTCGGGCGCGGACTCGACGGCCTCGGGCGTGGACCCGACGGCCTCGAGCGCGGCGCCGACGGGACGGTGCACCCCGTCGGGGCTCATCTCGTCGGCGGCGGATGCGGTGGTGGCTGCGGACACGGATTCGGGCACAACCAAGCGCAACACAGTGGCGAACGGTCCCGATACCGTCCGGTCCGGTGATTTCACTCACCGACCGGCCCGGATCTTGGGCCGGCCCACGCCACGCGACCGCCGGGACGCTGGTCCCGGCGGGCTGCCCGCGCGTCCCCGGTCAGACCGTGACCGGTGTGGCGACCCGGCTGGGATCCGCCTCGCCGAGCGGCGGAATGACGGGAAAGTTGCTGCGGAACAAGCCATCCGGGTCGAACCGGTCCTTGATCTCCAGCAATCGCGCCAGCGTGACCGGATCGAAGACCGCGTCCGGGGTCTCACCGGAATCCAAGTAGGTGAACGGTTTCCGGCCACTCAGGTACGGACGCAGCGCATCCACCACGGCGTCACTGCGTTCGACGACGGCCGCCTCGAAGTCCGCGGTCGGCGCGGGGCCGAGCAGCGACAACAGGTACGGCTCGGCGATCCCGCCCGCGCAGCCCGCGTCGGGGCGCGGCCGGGTCAGCGCGCCACCCAGGTGCCGGACCTGGACCAGCGCGAGCGGCCCCACCCCGCCCTGCGGCGCGGCGGCGGCCAGCAGCGCGTCGCTCACCCGTACGGAGAACTCGGTGAGCAGCTCACCGCGTACCCGGGCCGGGCTGGGGTCGGTCGGCTCCATGCAGACGCCACCGACCTGCGCGGCATCCAGCGGCCGCCGGGTGTCCAGCACCGCGCCCGGAATCTCGTCGAACAACCGCAGCGGACCGGTGACCGCGCCCAGCGCGACCACGTCCACGGCCACCATGGCCCGGCCGCGCAGTATCTCGGGAAGCTCGGGGAACGGCGGGAATTGCAGGAGAGTCAGCCAAAGGCTCAGTCCCTCTTCGGCTTCCGCGGTGGCCTGCCGGAAGGCTGCGACGACGGCTTCGGTCCGCTCGGCCGGCCACAGTATGCGGCCGCCGAAAAGCTCGGTCGCGTCGAACAATTCGAATTCCATGCCGGTCACCAGCGCGAAATCGCCGCCGCCGCCACGCAGTGCCCAGAACAGGTCGGGCTCGGAGTCCGCGGTCACCCGGCGCTGATCGCCGTCCGCGGTCACCACCTCCAGCGCTCGCACCGCGTGCGCGGCGTAGCCGCGGCTGCGCGCGAACCAGCCGACACCGCCGCCCAGCGTGTACCCGGTCACCCCGACCACCGCGGAACTGCCGCAGGCTCCGGCCAATCCGTGCGCGGCGGCCCGCTCCAGCACCGGCTGCCAGGCCACCCCCGCCTGCACCCGCGCCACCCGCGCCGCGGCGTCGATCTCGATCCCGTCCAGCGCCCGGGTCGTCACCAGCACGGTCCCGTCCGCCGCCGGGGAGGGGCTGTGCCCCGTCGCCCGCGTGCTCAGCGGCAGCTCGGCCGCCGCCGCGAACCGCACCAGCGCCGCGGCGTCGGCCGCGTCCGCGACCTCCACCACCGCCGAAACCCGCTGCCGCACGGCGAGATTCCACGGCGTGCTCGCCTGTTCGAAACCCTCGTCCCCGGGTACCAGCACCCGGCCCCGCACCACAGTGCGCAGCTCGCCACCGATCGCCGTCATCGCTCCTCCTTCGCCGCCGCGCGTACCGCGGCCGAACCCCGTCTGTCACAGGGGTATTGACCGTCCGGTCGGGTGCGTTAACCCGTTGACACACGGCCATGCTGGCAAGGACCGTGTGAACGTTTCGTGATCACGGCCGGGAGAACCCCGAAAACAGTTCGGGCACCCGCCCACCCACCGGTTCCGGTGGGGGCAGGTGCCCGTGTGGCGCGGTGGATGGTCCTGGCCGGGACTGTGGTCCCGGCCGCCATCTTCACCGCTTCGCGCTGTTCACGTTCGTCGGCGCGTGGGAGCTTGCGCTCCTGGGGTTTCAGGGGTGGCCCCTGAACAACCTCTTGCCCTTGGGGTTTCAGGGGCTTGCCCCTGAGAGTCCCGAGAGTTGGGAACTTCTTTTCTAGCGCAGCTCGCGAGCCAGGTTGGCGTCCAGCACGCCGAGGAACTCCTCGGTGGTCAGGTAGCCCTGGTCGCCGCCGACCAGCAGCGCGAGGTCCTTGGTCATCTGGCCGGACTCGACCGTCTTGATGACGACATCCTCGAGCGTCTGGGCGAAGCCGATCACCTCGGGGGTGTTGTCCAGCTTGCCGCGGTGGGCCAGGCCACGCGTCCACGCGAAGATCGAGGCGATCGGGTTGGTGGAGGTGGGCTTGCCCTGCTGATGCTGACGGTAGTGCCGGGTCACGGTGCCGTGCGCCGCCTCGGCCTCACAGGTGCGGCCGTCCGGGGTGAGCAGCACGGAGGTCATCAGACCCAGCGAGCCGAAGCCCTGCGCCACGGTGTCGGACTGCACGTCGCCGTCGTAGTTCTTGCAGGCCCAGACGTAGCCACCCTCCCACTTGAGCGCGGAGGCGACCATGTCGTCGATGAGGCGGTGCTCGTAGGTGAGACCGGCCGCGTCGAACTCGTCCTTGAACTCGGTCTCGTACACCTCCTGGAAGGTGTCCTTGAACATGCCGTCGTAGGCCTTGAGGATGGTGTTCTTGGTCGACATGTACACCGGGTAGTTCTGCTGCAGGCCGTAGTTCAGCGAGGCCCGCGCGAAGTCCCGGATCGAGTCCTTGAAGTTGTACATGCCCATGATCACGCCGCCGTCTTCCGGCATGCGGACGACCTCGTGCTGGATCGGCTCGGAGCCGTCCTCGGGCGTGAAGGTCAGGGTGACGGTGCCCGCCTGGTGCACCTTGAAATCGGTGGCGCGGTACTGGTCACCGAAGGCGTGGCGGCCGATGATGATCGGCTTGGTCCAGCCCGGAACCAGACGCGGCACATTGGAGATGATGATCGGCGCGCGGAAGATGGTGCCGCCGAGGATGTTGCGGATGGTGCCGTTCGGCGACCGCCACATCTTCTTCAGACCGAACTCCGTGACGCGGGCCTCATCGGGGGTGATCGTCGCGCACTTCACACCCACGCCGTGCTTCTTGATGGCGTTGGCGGCGTCGATGGTCACCTGATCATCGGTCTTGTCGCGATACTCGATGCCGAGGTCGTAATACTCGAGGTTCACATCGAGATACGGGTTGATCAGTTTGTCCTTGATGAACTGCCAGATGATCCGGGTCATCTCGTCGCCATCGAGTTCGACGACGGTCCCTTCAACCTTGATCTTGGACATGGATCTTCGTGTCCTCCTAGGAAGGTGGTGCTCCCATTGCACGGCCGGTGAGCACCGCTTGTAGCGGACCCCAGCTGTTCAACAGACAACGTATACGCATGGCGCTCGGCACGGGACCTGTGGTGCCAAGTCCACGTACGCTGTGGCGTCAAGCAAGACAAGCGTACTGCTGCTATCGATCTCACCGCTCGGGTGGCCCCCGCTGTGCGGGATTCAGTGCGGTTACCGATTAGTAGCTTTTCGCGTGACTTTACGCACTTTCCAGGATGCGAAAACCCGCGGCCCGCGGCAACCCCAAACCCGCGGACCACGGGATATATGTTGCCGCGACCCGCGGGTGAATAGTCGGTAGTCAGACTCCCACGTGCACGTGCTCGGAACCTTCGAGCAGATTCTCCGGCTTGTCCCGCACCATGAACGCGATGATCGGAATGGTCACCAGGAAGAATCCCGCGCCGATCAGGAACGCGATGTCATAGGAATGAATCGCGGCCCGGGCCATCACGTGGTCGACGCCCGGATTGTTCTTCGCGAACCGCTCGGCCACCTGCACGGCGATCGTCGACAGCAGCGCGGTGCCGATCGCGCCGCCCACCTGCTGCGCGGCATTGAGCAGCGCGCTCGCGACACCGGAGTCACGCTCCTCGACCTGATGCAGCGCCGTGGTCTGCATGGCCACGAACAGCCCGCCCATGCCGAGCGCGATAAGAATCACTGCCGGCAGCACGCCCCCGGCGTAGCTGTCCCCGAAGCTCAGCCGCGACAGATACAGCAGCCCGGCCGTGCCCAGCACCGAACCGGTGATCATGAGCGGCCGCGGCCCGATCCGCGGCAGCAGCCCGCTCGCGACACCCGCGGAGATGACGATGCCGATGGGGAAGGGCAGGAACGCCACCCCCGCCTTCAGCGCCGACCAGCCCAGCGTGATCTGGAAGTAGTAGCTCATGTTGATGAACATGGCGAACATGGCGATCGGCAGCAGCAGCGCCACCAGGAACGAGCCGCCCCGGTTGATCTCCCCCGGAATACGCAGCGGCAGTAGCGGATTCGAGGACCGCCGTTCGATGGCGACGAAGGCGGCGAGCAGCGCGACGCCCGCGATCAGCAGGGCCAGGGTGGTGCTCGCGGTCCAGCCGTCGGAGGCCGCGCGGCTGAAGCCGTAGACCACCGAGACCAGGCCGAGCGTGGCGGTCACCGCGCCGGGCAGGTCGTAGCCGCCGGTGCGCGGCGCGGGCACGTCCCGGACCACGAAGGCGAGCGCGCCCAGGAAGGCGATCAGCGCGATCGGGGTGTTGACCAGCAGGCACCAGCGCCAGTTGGCGTATTCGGTGAGCGCGCCGCCCACGATCAGGCCGATGGCCGCGCCACCCGCGGACACACCCGCGAAGACGCCGAACGCGCGAGCGCGCTCCTTGGCCTCGGTGAAGGTGACCGACACCAGCGACAACGCGGCCGGCGCGAGCAGGGCGGCGAACGCGCCCTGCAGCCCGCGCCCGGCGAAGAGTTCCGCGCCGTTCTGCGCGAGCCCGGCCAGCGCCGACGCCCCGGCGAAGCCGACCAGGCCGATCAGGAACATGCGGCGGCGGCCCAGGTAGTCGGCGAGGCGGCCGCCGAGCAGCAGCAGGCCGCCGAAGATCAGCGTGTAGGCGGTGAGCACCCACTGCCGGTCGCCGTCGCTGATGCCCAGGTCACGCTGGGCGAACGGCATGGAGATGGTGACGATGGTGGCGTCCAGCACCACCATCAGCTGGGCCATGGCGAGTACGCCCAGGGCCCACCAGCGCGCGGATCCGCGCCGGTCGGAGCTTTGTGATCGGTCTTCGAGTGTTGTTGTCGCGGCGGTCATGCTGTCTCCTCACGGATGGTTCGGGACACCCTCGACAATCTTGACCCCTGCAGCCAATTGGCGTCAAGGGAAATTTGTCGCACTGCGACAGTTGTCATAATGGGACAGCGGAAGCGTTCGAACCCTTACCATGGAGGCATGTCGGAGTTGTCAACTCACCTCGGTGTGATCGCACGTCACCGGCCGGGCCTGCGTGAGCGGAAGAAGGAACAGACCCGGGCGCGGATCATCGACGTCGCCCTACGGCTGTGCGACGACCAGGGCTTCGACGCCACCACCGTGGAACAGATCGCCGACGCGGCCGACGTCTCGCCGCGCACCGTGAACCGGTACTTCGACAGCAAGGAAGACATCGTCATCGCGCCCATCGCGGACTGGGCGCGGGCACACGCGGACGCGCTGCGCGAGCAGCCGAGCACCGGCAACGAGCTGAAAGCGCTGCTGGACAGCTTCCTGTCCATCGTGGACCGCGTCGTCGACCACGACGAACCGCTGCCCTTCCGCTGGTTCCAGCAGATGCAGCGCATCATCCGGTCCACCGCCGCGGTGCGGGCGTGCAGCATGGCCGCGACCGAGAACAAGACCGAGCAGACCGCGCAGGTGCTGGCCGAACGCCTCGGCACCACCGTCGCGGATCTGCGAGTTCGATTGCTGCTCGGCACCTTCCACGCCATCATGCGGGCCGGCACCGAATCGGACTTCGATTCCGGCTTCGCCGACGAGCGTCTGATCGAGTCACCGCGCCGCATGGCGGAGGCCGTGGTCGGCGCGTATCACGAATTCGTGCGCACCTGCGCGAGGCCCGCTGTGGCCAGCCCCACTTCCGAAACAGCGGCGTCCGCCCGCTAGAATCGCGCAACAGGTCAAGAGCATCAGCGTTAAGGCCCCGGCTTGCTGATCGGCAACCCTCCAGCTGCGGTGGGGTGCTCCGGGTGCAGACCGGGCGTTCGAAGGCCGAACGCAAGCGCAACTAGGAGGTCTACCGAAATGTGTTGTTGTCGAAGCCCATTCGCCTCTCGATAACGTCAAACTTCCGCCATTCGGCGACCTTGTTTTTGGAGCAGAACAGATGAGTGACTCGACCGCGCCCGCGGCCGTCTCGGCTGACGGCACCCTGGATCCGGCCGGCTGGTCCTTCGAGACCAAGCAGATTCACGCCGGACAGGCTCCCGATCCGGCCACCGGAGCCCGCGCCCTGCCCATCTACCAGACCACCTCCTACGCCTTCCGCGACACCGATCACGCCGCCGCGCTGTTCGGGCTCGCTGAGCCGGGCAATATCTACACCCGCATCATGAACCCCACCCAGGACGCGGTGGAGCAGCGCATCGCCGCGCTCGAGGGCGGTGTGGCCGCGCTGCTGCTGGCCTCCGGTCAGGCCGCGGAAACCTACGCGATCCTGAATCTGGCGCAGGCCGGCGACCACATCGTGGCCAGCCCGCACCTTTACGGCGGCACCTACAACCTGCTGCACTACTCGCTGCCCAAGCTGGGCATCGAGGTCAGCTTCGTCGAGGATCCGGACGATCTCGAGCAGTGGCGCGCGGCCGTGCGGCCCAACACCAAGGCGTTCTACGGGGAGACGGTCGCCAATCCGAGCAGCTCGGTGCTCGACATCCCGGGTATCGCCGAGGTCGCGCACGCGGCGGGCGTGCCGCTGATCGTGGACAACACCGTCGCCACGCCGTACCTGATCCAGCCGCTGCGGCTGGGCGCGGACATCGTCGTGCACTCGGCCACCAAGTACCTGGGCGGCCACGGCTCCGCGGTCGCGGGTGTGATCGTGGACGGCGGCAACTTCGACTGGACCGTGCGGGACGCGGCGGGCGAGTCCCGCTTCCCGGGTTTCACCACCCCGGACCCCAGCTACCACGGCGCCGTGTTCGCCGATCTCGGCGCGCCGGCCTACGCGCTCAAGGCGCGGGTGCAGCTGCTGCGCGACCTGGGCGCGGCGGTGTCGCCGTTCAACGCCTTCCTCATCGCGCAGGGCATCGAGACGCTGAGCCTGCGCGTCGAGCGGCACGTGGCCAACGCCCAGGCGGTGGCCGAGTTCCTGGCCGAGCAGCCCGGCGTCGAGAAGGTCTACTACGCAGGGCTGCCCAGCTCCCCGTGGTTCGAGCGGGGCAAACAGCTGGCACCCAAGGGCGTCGGCGCCATCGTCTCCTTCGAGCTGGCCGGCGGCGTGGACGCCGGCAAGAAGTTCGTGGAGGCGCTGGTGCTGCACAGCCATGTCGCTAACATCGGGGACGTGCGCTCGCTCGTCATCCACCCGGCCTCCACCACGCATTCCCAGCTGACGCCCGCCGAGCAACTGGCTTCCGGTGTCACACCTGGTCTGGTCCGGTTGGCCGTGGGTATCGAGGGGATCGGCGACATCCTGGCGGATCTGCGCGCCGGACTGACGGCGGCGGCAAGTTGACCGTGAACATCGAATCGAGCACGTCCCGGCACGCGGCGGAGCTGCTGCTGCCGCCGCCCGACGGGACGCTCGGCAGCATTGCCATCGGGGATATCGAGCTCGAGACCGGAGCTGTCATTCCCGATGTCACGCTGGCTGTGCAGCGGTGGGGCGAACTATCGGCGAACGCGGACAACGTGGTGCTCGTGGAGCACGCGCTGACCGGTGATTCGCACGTGGTGGGCCCCGCCGACGTGCACCACGGCCAGGCGGGCTGGTGGGACGGCATAGTGGGTCCCGGCGCGCCGGTGGACACCCGCGAGTGGTGCGTCATCGCCACCAATGTGCTCGGCGGCTGCAAGGGCAGCACCGGGCCGTCCTCGCTGGCCGCGGACGGAAAGCCCTGGGGCGCAAGGTTTCCCGAGATCTCCATCCGCGATCAGGTGACCGCCGAGATCACGCTGTTCGACCTGCTCGGCATCGACCGCCTGGCCGCCGTGGTCGGCGGCTCCATGGGCGGCATGCGGGTGCTGGAATGGATGGTCGCCCGGCCCGAGCGGGTCGGCGCGGCTCTGGTGCTGGCGGTCGGCCCGCGCGGCACCGCCGACCAGATCGGCACCCAGACCACCCAGATCGCGGCCATCACGGCCGATCCGGACTGGCAGGGCGGCAACTACCACGGCACCGGGCGCGCCCCGATGACCGGCATGGGCATCGCCCGGCGCATCGCGCACCTGACCTACCGCACCGAGTTCGAGCTCGACCATCGCTTCGAGAACCATGCCCAGGGCGATGAGGACCCGTGGGCGGGTGGGCGTTACGCGGTGCAGAGCTATCTGGAGTACCAGGCCGACAAGCTGATCTCGCGGTTCGACCCGGCCACCTACGTGCTGCTCACCGAGGCCATGAACCGCCACGACGTGGGCCGTGGCCGCGGCGGTATCGCGGCGGCGCTGGGGTCCACGCCGGTGCCGTGCGTGGTCGGCGGGGTGGACTCGGATCGGCTGTTCCCGCTGCGTACCCTGCAGGAGCTGGCGGATCTGCTGCCGGGTTCCAAGGGGCTGGAGATCATCCGGTCCCGGGACGGCCACGACGGATTCCTGACCGAGACCGAGGCGGTCGGCAAACTCATGCTCGAGACGATGGATCTGGCCCGCGCCCAGCGCGAGTCGGACCGCTGAAGCAACGCTGCCCGTCCGCTGTATCTCCGCTGCCTCACCGGAGGCGCGTTACCTCGCGTATCGTGTCCGTTTCGCTCGAATTGCCGTGACACGCTTCCGGTTTCGCGCACATGACACCTCCGTAACCGACGGCCCGGAATACGTGTGCGCAGGGCTCGGCACACGTAATGTATTCAGGCATGACCGCCGCATTCGATGACATGGATCTGCGCGATCTCGTCGATCTGCTCTCCGAGGACGAGCAGCGTGAACTTCGCCCGGCCATACTCCGTGTCCTGCACAGACTCCCGGACCAGGAAGTGTTGCGCCGTGAGCTCGGCCGCCGCATAACCTCGGTCTAGCAATCCCCCAGCGCCGCGGGTTCGCGGCCACCCTCCGATCGAACATTCAGCGCCGCGACTCCGGTCGCGGCCCCGACCTCGGCGCGGTCTAGGTGACGCCGAGGCTGCTGATGGTCGCGGCCAGCGCGATGATCGCGCCGCCCAGCACCGTCAGCCAGGCGACGTCGAAACCCTTGCTGCGCACCGCGAGCAGACCGGCCCGGTCGGTCGGCAGAATCAGCCGCAGTGCCGCCGCCAGCAGCGTCCCGCCGCCGAAGAAGAAGGTGCCGCGCCGCCAGCGGTCCCAGGCCAGGAAGACCACGGCCACCACCAGCACCACCGCTACCAGCAGTATGGGCAGATTGCCCCGGACGAACTCCCCCGCACGACTGCTACGGCTCTCGGGTGCGGCATGGGCTGGAGTCACCGGACGAGCTTATCCGGCCCTCTGCGATGCTGGAGCCCGTGTTCCATCTCGTGTTCTTCGAACCTCGCATCCCCCCGAATACCGGCAATGCCATTCGGCTGGCGGCCGGCACCGGCTGCGAACTGCACCTGATCGAACCGCTCGGCTTCGACCTATCCGAGCCGAAGCTACGCCGGGCCGGGTTGGACTACCACGACCTGGCCGTCGTCACCGTGCACAAGAGTCTCGCCGCCGCGTGGGACGCCATTCGGCCCGAGCGGGTCTTCGCCTTCACCGCGACGGCCACCACCCACAGCACCGATGTCGCCTATCGCTCGGGCGATGTGCTGCTCTTCGGGCCCGAGCCGACCGGGTTGCCCGAGGAGGTGCTCGCCGATCCTCGCGTCACCGAGCAGCTGCGCATCCCGATGCTGCCGGGCCGGCGCTCGATGAATCTGTCCAATGCCGCGGCCGTCGCCGTGTACGAGGCCTGGCGGCAGCTGGGTTTTCCGGGCGCGGTCTGAGTTTCCGGGATCAGTCGTCGATTTCGAAGCGCTTGAAGCGGGAGGTCGCGCCGCCGGTCAGGC
Source organism: Nocardia sp. NPDC059154 (assembly GCF_042755705.1). Classification (NCBI taxonomy): domain Bacteria; kingdom Bacillati; phylum Actinomycetota; class Actinomycetes; order Mycobacteriales; family Nocardiaceae; genus Nocardia; species Nocardia sp. NPDC059154. Next base: position 362,548 of record NZ_JBHZCS010000001.1, on the reverse strand, counting down.
GGACCGCGGATTTGGGGACGCCGTAGTGGGCGGCCAGCAGCTCGATGGCGGCCTTGTTGGCCTTGCCCTCCACCGCCGGGGCGCGGACGTACAGCTGCAACGCGCCATCGTCGAGGATCTCGACCAGGGGCCCCTTCTTGCTGCCGGGTTTGATGGTCGCCCGGACCACTGTCGACACGCCGCACTCCCTTCCCGCGCCCGACCCCATTGTCGCGGACGGGGTCCGGGTCAACGGGTGGGGCCTGCGATACAGCGCACAGGCTCGAGGGCAGCGATCGAGGCGGGGACGTCGTAGTGTCGCAGGCGATGCCGCGGCGGCAGGAAGGTCGCCCGGGAAGGAAAGTTCAGATGGTCAAGCGTTTGCTGTTGCTGCTGTCGGCGGTGGCGGGGGTGATCCTGCTGGCGACGGGTACGGCCGCGGCCGGGCCGGTCACCGTTCACGACGATTCCAAGGTGCTCGATGTCACCAAGGTGACGAATGCCGCGCTGCAGCTGACGGATCCGGTGCAGATCTTCACCACCGAGAAGTACTCCGACGATCGCGCCAAGTTCGATACGGAGACCCAGACCCACGTCAAGAATCCGACCGACGTGGTGCTGGCCATCAATACCAAGACCAAGTGGCTGACCATCCGCACCGGCGCGAATTCCCACATCCGCGACACCACGCCCGCGGGGACCGCCTTCGGAAACGCGCTCGGCAGTGGCGATTACACGGGTGCGACCATCGCGGCGCTGGGCGCCTTGAAGACGGCCGCCGATCAGGCCGCGCCCACCAGTGTCAAGGCCGGCAACCCGGCCCCCGCCCACCAGCCCGTCGCCAAGCCCGAGAGCAAGAGCAGCGGCTGGGGCTGGCTGGGCCTGCTGTGCCCGATCCTGGTCATCGGCGGCATCATCGCGGCGGTCGTCGCGTTCGTCCGCCGTCGCCGCGGCACCCCGCCGCCCCCGCCCGCCCCGTTCGGTGGCGGTGGTTTCGGCGGCGGCTACGCCCCCGGCGGCCCGGGCTACGGCGCCCCGCCCCCGCCGCCCTACGGCGGTGGCCATCCCGGCATGAGCCCCGGTGCCGCGGCCGGTCTCGGCGCGGTCGGCGGCGCCCTGGGCGGCGGCCTGCTCGGCTACGAACTCGGCCGGATGGAAGGCGAGCACGAACGCGACCGCGGCCCGGAATACGGCCCGCCCCCGGAGTCCGGCGGCTACGGCGGTTACGACCCCGGCCCCCAGGAGTGGGGCGGAAGCGGCGGCGACTACGACTTCGGCGGCGGCAGCGATTTCGGCGGCGGCGACTCCGGTGGCGGCGGCGACTTCGGCGGCGGCGGCGATTCCGGAGGCGGCGACTTCTAGCTGCTCGCCGATACAGGCGAAAACCCTTGGCGCGCCCTGCATCTCACCCGTGCGGGGCGCGCCGTTCGATGCGACAACCGAAATATGGTGCCGGCGGCCGCGTTCAGCGGAAGTCGCGGGAACGGCCCTCGATGCGCAGGTCCATGCGCTGCAGATGGTCGGCGACGATGGTGACCGCGCCCTCGGCGTTCTGCACCCGCCCGCGGATGAGCAGGGCGCGCGCGGTGGTGGCCAGGCGCCGGTAGCGGGCCCAGAGGCCGACCGAGCAGACCACGTTCACCATGCCGGTCTCGTCCTCCAGATTGAGGAAGGTGACCCCGCCCGCGGTGGCCGGACGCTGCCGGTGGGTGACCGCGCCGCCGACGAGAACCCGGGTGCCGTCACGAATGTCGAGCAGCTGCGCGGCGGGGATGACGCCGAGCGCGTCGAGGCGCTCGCGCAGGAATTCGGTCGGATAGCTGCCGGGCGAGACGCCGGTGGCCCACACGTCGGCGGCGGCCAGCTCCAGCGCGCTCATCCCGGGCAGGGCGGGTGCGGCGGTGGCCGCGCCGGTGCCGGGCAGCCGGTCGGGTCGTTCCCCGGCGGCCGCGCCCGCCGCCCACAGCGCCTCGCGGCGGGTGCCGCCGAGACTGGTCAGCGCGCCCGCGGTGGCCAGCGCTTCGGCCTGCGGCACGCTCAGCTCCACGCGCCCGGTGAGGTCGAGAAACGTGGTGTAGGGCCCGATTTCGCGGGCGGCCACGATCTGTTCGGCCAGCTCGGTGCCGATGTGCCGGACCGCGGCCAGCCCCAGCCGGATCTCCAGGCCCTGCGCCTCCAGGGTCGCCTCGGCCAGGCTGTGGTTGATGTCGGGCCCGTGCACCACCACCCCGTGCCGTCGCGCGTCGGCGACCAGCGACTGCGGCGAGTAGAACCCCATCGGCTGGGCGCGCAGCAGTCCCGCGCAGAAGGCGGCCGGGTGATGCAGCTTGAACCACGCCGAGTAGAACACCAGTGAGGCGAAACTCTGCGAATGGCTTTCCGGGAAACCGAAATTCGCGAAGGCGTACACCTTCTCGTAGATGCGGTCGGCCACCTCGCCGGTGATGCCGTGCAGGTCCTTCATGCCCTGATAGAAGCGGGCCCGCAGCCGTTCCATCTTCTCCGGTGACCGTTTGGATCCCATGGCGCGGCGCAACTGATCGGCCTCGGCGGCGGTGAATCCGGCGACGTCCACGGCCATCTGCATGAGCTGCTCCTGGAACAGCGGCACGCCGAGGGTGCGTTCCAGCGCGTTCTCCAGTGCCGGATGGTCGTAATCGGGCTTCTCCCTGTCATTGCGGCGACGGATGTAGGGGTGTACCGACCCGCCCTGGATCGGTCCCGGCCGGATGAGCGCCACCTCCACCACCAGGTCGTAGAAATTCCGCGGCTTCAGGCGCGGCAGGGTCGCCATCTGCGCGCGGGACTCCACCTGGAAGACGCCGACGGAGTCGGCGCGGCACAGCATGTCGTAGACGGCTTCCTCGCCCAGGTCCAGCCTATGCAGTTCGACGGTGTGCCCCTTGTGCTCGGCCACCAGGTCGATCATGTAGTGCAGCGCCGACAGCATGCCCAGCCCGAGCAGGTCGAACTTGACCAGTCCCGCCGACGCGCAGTCGTCCTTGTCCCACTGCAGCACACTGCGATCGGCCATGCGCGCCCATTCGGTCGGGCACACATCGGCGATGGGCCGGTCGCAGATCACCATGCCGCCGGAGTGGATGCCCAAATGCCTTGGCAGCCCCTCCAATTCACCGGCCAGCGCGAGGACGTCGCCGGGGATGTCGGTGTGCTGCTCTTCCGCCACGCCCGTCCAGCGGCTCACCTGTTTGCTCCAGGCGTCCTGCTGTCCGGTCGAAAAGCCCAGGGCGCGTGCGGCATCCCGTACCGCGGAGCGCCCGCGATAGGTGATCACATTGGCCACCTGCGCCGCGTATTCGCGCCCGTACTTGGCGTAGACGTGCTGGATGGCCTCCTCGCGCCGATCCGATTCGATGTCCACGTCGATGTCCGGCGGCCCGTCCCGCTCCGGCGACAGGAACCGTTCGAACAGCAGCTTGTTGGCGACCGGGTCCACATTGGTGATGCCGATGGCGTAGCAGACCGCCGAATTGGCCGCGGAACCCCGGCCCTGGCAGAGGATGTCGTTGTCGCGGCAGAAGCTGACGATGTCGTGCACGACCAGGAAGTAGCCCGGGAAGTTCAGGGTGGCGATCACGTCCAGTTCGTGTTCCAGCTGCCGGTAGGCGTCCGGGCTCCCGGCCTGTGGCCCGTAGCGGCGGGCCGCGCCGCGGAGGGTGAGCTCGCGCAGCCACGAGTTCTCGTCGTGGCCGTCCGGCACGTCGAAGGGCGGCAGTTGGGGCGCGATCAGCCGCAGGTCGAACGCGCAGTCCCGGCCCAGCGCAACGGCATTCGCCACCGCTTCGGGGCAGGCGGCGAACAGCCGCGCCATCTCGTCGCCGGAGCGCAGGTGCGCGCCGCCGGTGGGGGCCAGCCAGCCGGCCATGTCGTCGAGGCTGGAGCGGGCCCGGATGGCGGCCAGCGCCATGGCTCGGCGCCGGTGCGGCGGGGCCGCGAAATGCGCTCCGGTGGTGGCGAGTACGGGCAGCCCGACCCGGTCGGCGAGGGCGATGAGCCGGGCATTGCGCTCATCGTCCTCGGGAATGCCGTGGTGGGTGAGCTCCACGCTCACGTGCTCGCGCCCGAACCGTTCGATCAGATCGCGCAGCGCCGCCTCGGCCGCCGCGTTGCCCTGCCGAAGCGCCTGTCGCACAGTCCCTTTGCGACAGCCGGTGAGAATGTGCCAGTGCCCGCCCGCCGCAGCGGTGAGCCGTTCCAGGTCGTAGCGCAGGATGCCCTTCTCCCCCGCCGCCATGTGCGCGGCGGCCATCTCCCGCGACAGCCGCCGGTACCCCTCCTGCCCGCGTGCCAGCACCAGCAGGTGCGGTCCGGCCGGGTCGGGTGTGCCGGTGCGCGGCTCGGAATTCAGTGCGTCCGACTCGGATTCGCGGCCGCGCCGCCGCCCGCGGGGCGCCAGGTGCGCACCGGCTCGGGCCGCGGTGCCGATGGACAGCTCGGCGCCGAAGATGGTCGGCATCCGCCATTCCCGCGCCGCCTCCGCGAACCGCACCACGCCGTAGAACCCGTCGTGGTCGGTCAGCGCGAGAGCCTCCAGGCCCAGTCGCACGGCTTCCTCCACGAGTTCTTCGGGCTGGCTGGCGCCGTCGAGGAAGCTGTAGGCCGAGTGCGTGTGCAGCTCGGCGTACGGCACCACCGATCGCGCGACCCTGCCGAGTTCCCCCGCCTCGTACTTCTCCCGCTTTCGTGACCAGGCCGGGCTGTCGCCGCCGTCGCCGTCGACCGGCTTTCGCGCGGGATCGGGCCGTCCGGACAGCACCCGTTCCATCTCCGCCCACGAAGGCGGGCCGTTGTGCCAGCCCATGACGCACCTCCTCCGCAATCCGACCGGTCTCGAGTATCGAACATACATTCGAAACCGATTGGTCTCTACAGCGGCACGCACCAAATCCCTGGAGGCGGATTCCGGGGTGGGCAACCACACCGTGGCGCGGTAACTTACTTTGGAGTAAGTTACAGGCAATTCAACCTGCAAGGGAGCAGCGATGACCGATAGCTCGGCCGACAACCGCACCGGTTACCTGGCCCGACGGCGCGCCCGCCGCGATCTGGCCGGCAAGCACGTCGTCATCACCGGCGCATCCTCCGGCATCGGCCGCTCGGCCGCGCTCGCCGTCGCCGAGAAGGGCGCGGTCGTCATCCTGCTGGCCCGCCGCGCCGACGAGCTGTCCACCGTGGTGGACGAGATCACCGCCGCGGGCGGCGCCGCGTTCGGCTACCCGTGCGATGTCACCGATCAGGACTCGGTCGACCGGACCCTGCAGGCCGTGCTCGACACCCACGGGCACGTCGACATGCTGGTCAACAATGCCGGCCGCTCCATCCGCCGCGCCGTGCACCGATCCACCGACCGCATTCACGACTTCGAGCGCACCATGGCCGTCAACTACTTCGGCGCGGTGCGCATGACCCTGGGCCTGCTGCCCGGCATGCGGGAGCGTCACGACGGTCACATCGTGAACATCTCCAGCGCCGGCGTCCAGGTCGCCACCCCGCGCTTCGCCGCCTACCTGGCCAGCAAGGCCGCCCTGGACAAGTTCGCCGAGGTGACCGCGGCCGAAATGCGTTCCAGCAACATCACTTTCACCACCATCCACATGCCGCTGGTCCGCACCCCCATGATCACCCCGAGCGGCGACCAGGGCACCGGCACCCAGTCCCCGGAGTGGGCGGCGGCGCTCATCGTGCGGGCCCTCACCGAGCGCCCCCGCCGCATCGACGTGCCGCTCGGCACCCTGGCCGAGTACGGCTCCATGTTCGCACCCGGCATCAAGGAGCGGGTCCTGCACCGCTACTACCGTGCCATCCCCGACTCCCCCGCCGCCAAGGGCGAGGCGGTGCCCGAACCGGAGACGGTCGACGTGGACATCGCTGTCCCGCAACGCCACCGCACCGTCCCGCCCGCGGTCCGCGTCACCGGAACCGCCCTGCGTCGCGCGGCCCGGCTGGTCCCGGGCACCCACTGGTGACCGCCCGCTGACCCGGACCCGCCCTGCTCAGGGCCGCACCCGGTGGGTGTCACGCGGGAAAAGCGTTGCCCACCTGATGTTGTCGGCCCCGAGCAGCCGCGACACCCAGCGCTCCAGCCTGCGGCGCGCCGAAGCCTGTGCGCCCCAAGGGTTGCCGACCGGATCGAAACTGGCAGGATCGCGGCATGACCGAGGTCTGGCAGCCGGATTCCCTGTTCTCGCGACCCGAGCTCTGGGCCGCGAGCTTTCTCGACGAGTACGCCGCCGATGTGCCCGGCGGGGACCGCGCCGACCGCGAGGAGGAGTACGACGACTTCGAGGCGGAGTACGACCTCGGCGACGGGTACGTATTCCAGGTCGCATCCGGCTTCTACGGTTCCTCGCTGACCCTGCGCCATCCCGGCGCCACCGGCCCGGTCGAGCTGGGCTGGGACGATCTCGCGCACTGGCATCCGCACGCCCTGCGCTGGTCCGAGGTCGACCTGATCTGCCGCGCCACCGCACTGTCCGACCCCGACGCGGCCTACCCCGGCCCGCACCTGGCCCTGCTCGGCCGTTTCGCCCCGCTGTGCACCGACGCCGACGCCGCGATCGCCGTCCCGCTGCTGCGTGAGGCATTCGCCGCCCTGCCGGGCCTGGACCCCTATCAGCGGCGCGCGTATGCCGCGCACGGCGATATCCGGGCATTCGGCGTGGATTGGCTGCAGGACGACGAAACCGGTTGGTGGTACCTCGATTACGTCGAGCAGCCGGACGACCCCTATCACGATGATCCGGACTACCCCGCCGGCGACCTGTACTCGATGCGCGACCCGGACGATCCCGAATTCCCCTTCGGCGCACTGGCAACCGCTGTCGACCGGGCACGCGCCCGCTGCGCGGCCGTCCGCGACCAGCCCTGGTCCAGACACCCCGAGGTCGAGGCGGCCGCCCAGACCTTCGCCGCCGATCCGACAGCGGCGCACCGGACAGCCCTGACCACCGCGCTGCACACCGCGGGTTGCACCGACCGGTCCGTCCTGTCGGCGCTGTCCCCCGGCGCGGGTGAACTCCGCGCCCTGGTCATGACCGAGCTCCTCCTCGGCGTCGACCCTCACACCCTGCCGCGAACCCGCTCCGACCACACATCCCCACCGCCCCGCCGCTACCACGCCCACGCCTACCTGCCCGTTTCCTCCTCCGAAGCCCCTCGAAACGGTCCGGCATCACAGCTGAAGCCTCTTCTCAACGCCGCCCTGCGAGCCGCCGGACTGGGAACCACCACGCACGGCCCCGCCCGCGTGGGCCGGAGGGACGGCAGCTGGGTCGACGACCTCCCCCTGACAGTGATCGACGATTGGCGCGCGGCGATCGAAGTCATACGCGATGTCCTGCTCACAGCCGAAGCTCCGGCAGGCAGCAGCATCGAAATAACCCGGCACGGCGAAACCGTGGTGGTCACTCTCGACTGACTCCCCGGCCCCGAATCACCGAGCGTGGCACTGTCCGGGATCGGCTACTTGCGGCAGGCCCCGGCGCGGACGGCGATGAGGGCGGTGGCGGCGGCGCGGTCGGCCACGGCGTAGGTCAGGGGTTCGCCGGTGACCAGGAATCGGTAGTAGAGGGGCGCGGTGACGAGGCCGATGAGTTCGCGAACGTCGGTGTCCCCGGGCAGTTCACCGCGGTCGACGGCGGCGGTGACGATGGTTTCGGCGGCTCGATAGCGGCCGGCGTAGAGGTCGCGTTTGAGATCGGCGATCCGCGGATCGTTCGCGGCGTCGGAGAACAAGGTGCGGATGGCTCCGGCGACGGACGGGTCGTCACTGGTGAGCAGATCGACCAGGGCACGGCCGAATTGGCGCAGGTCGGATTCGACGGCGCCGGTGCGCGGGATCGGGAACAGACCTTCCACCAGGTCGGCGACGGCCGCGGCGAGCACGGATTCCTTTGTCTGCCAACGGCGATAGATCGTGGTCTTGTGCACTCCGGAGCGTTCGGCGATGCGGTCCACGGACAGTGCCGCATAGCCGTGCTCGGCGAGTTCGCGCAGCGCGGCGTCGAGAACCGCGGCGCGGACCTTGCCGGTGCGCCCTCCGGCGCGAACGGTGCCCGGTGCTCCTTCAGCCATAAATGCAACTTCCTGTTGTGTTAGCTGCCCCAGTATGCCATGATCTCTAACGCAACCAGATGTTGCATTAGCGCGAAGGGATGCCACCATGACCTACGAATTCCCCGTCGACACCGCCGCCCTCTTCGGTGAGCGCCGCCCCCAGTTCATCAATCTGGGCCTGCCCGCCGAGGATGTCGATCGCACCGCCGCCCGTATCACCGAGATGTGGGCGGACGCGCCCGGCGGGTGGACATACGAATTCTCTTCCCTGGCAAGCGAATACGCCGACCGCGGCGAACACTACCGAGCGGCGCTGGCCTACGGTGCGGCCAAGTTTCCATCCTTGGCGAACGATGCCCGGCGTACGGCCCTGCGGCATCAGCTCGAGCAGTACACCTCGGCCGCACCGGGTTTCGGCGCGCACTTCGAGCGGCGGATCCTGGAACTGCCCTACCGCGACGGCACGATCTCCGTTCCCGTGCACCTGCTTTCGGCCGATGACGACTATGCGGCCAGGCCGGTGCTGATCGCCAGCGGCGGCCTCGACACCTGGAAGATGGACCTGCACGACATCTCACTGGCTTTCGTGCGCGGCGCCGGGGTGACGGTCATGGGCTTCGACCACCCGGGCACCGGAGAAACCGAGGCGCCGCTGGACGCCCATGCCGACGAGGTGATCGACGGCCTCATCGCCGAGGCGCGCCGACTGGGCAATGGCAGGGCCGGCCACTTCGGGCTGTCGTACGGCGGCAACTTCGCCGCCGCGTCGGGCCTGCGTGGCGCGGTGGACGCGGCCATCGATCTCGGCGGGCCGATCGTGGACTCGTTCGAAAAGGAGAACTTCCAGCACCTGATGTTCGGCATGAAGGACATCGCGGGCAATGCCTTCGGCTTCACCACCGCGCCGACCCCGGACGAGATCATGGCCGCCAGCAAGCCCTTCATCCGCGCCGATCTGCTTGCACGGGACGACAATTCGCCGATGTTGATCGTCAATGGCGCCGACGACGTACACATCACCGCGTCCGACACCCTGACCTTCTCCGGCCGTCGCGACACCGAGGTTCATCTCATTCCCGGCACCGGCCACGTCGCCGCCTCCAAGCTTCCCGAGGTCCTCCCCCTCATAACCACCTGGCTCCGCAACCACCTCGTGTGAAGCCAGCCGTCGCGGCAGCACTCCCGGCGCTCGGGAAGCGTGACGGATACGGCGCTTGATCGCACGCCTCTTGACGCGTCCTGGGATTCGAGTTCTACTGTGCATTGATCGAACAAACTTTCGATTATGTTAGGTAGCTAGCTCGGTGCTGGCTTGCGTTGCCGAGGGCTGGGTCCCGTCGACTGGGAGAGGTGGTCAATAGATGGGTGCGGCTGCGGAGGCCAGGCGGGCGCAGTTGGCCGAGTTGCGGCGGCGGATGGCCGCCGTGCCCGCGCGCGGGGCCGAGGTGGCGGCCCATGTGCCCGTGTCCGAGGAGCCGCGGCGGGAGTCCTTGCCGGTGCCGGGGGCGCTCGAAAACCTTTTACCCGATGGCGGATTGGCCAAGGGGTCGGTGGTCGTCTACAACGGCGCAGGGTCGCTGATCTCGGGGCTGCTGGCCGCGGTGACGGGCTCCGGGGGGCATGCCGCGGTGGTCGGGTTGCCGCGGCTGGGGTTGCTGGCCGCCGCGGAGATGGGGGCCCGGCTCGACCGGCTGGCGGTGGTCTCCGATCCCGGACCGGACCCGCTCGAAGTTGCCTCCGTATTGCTGGATGGCCTGGACCTGGTGGTGCTCGGGCTGAACGGTCTCGCCGTCCCCATGTCCCGCGCCCGCATCCTCGCCGCCCGCGCCCGCAGCAAGAACTCCACCCTGATGGTGACCAACGGCTCCTGGTCCGGTTCCGCCCTGCACATCGACACCCGGGTCGCCGGATACAGCGGCCTGGGCCGCGGCTGCGGCCGCCTGCGCACCGTCCGCCTCGACGTCTCCGTCCGCGGCCGCTCCGCCCAACCCCGCTCCGGCCACCTGGCCCTCAGCCCCGCCGACGGTCGCGTCGAATGGGTCGCCACCCCCGGCCCCGCCCGGCCCGCCGCCGCTCCCGAACCACTGCGCCCGGCGCGTCATGCCGCGTCCTGACCGATCGCCGACCGCCGCCCCGACCGCCTCCGGCCAGGCGATAGCGCCTGCGGCGCAGCGGATTTCCTGTGCCCTCCGGGTGCACCCGCGTGTGGGCGGGCGTCATGTCGCGGCCTGACCGCCGCGATTGTCGTCCGGCTGCCGACCGCTACGGTAGCGCCGCGAGAGCAGGCCGGTCGTGAAGGCGCGGCGGGTGCTCGTGGTGTGGTGCCCGGATTGGCCCGCGGTGGCGGCGGCTGCCGAGGCGGGCGCGGAGGCCACTCGCGCGGTGGCGGTGTTCGCGGCCAATCGGGTGGCGGCCTGTACGGCGGTGGCACGGGCGGAAGGGATCCGCCGGGGCCTGCGGAAGCGGGAGGCTCAGGGTCGCTGCCCGGATCTGCTGGTGGCACAGGATGATCCGGATCGCGACGCCCGTCTGTTCGAACCCGTGGTGGCGGCCGTGGACGCGACCGTGCCGGGCGTCGAGGTGCTGCGCCCGGGCATGCTGGCGCTCTCGGCGCGCGGCGCGGCGCGGTTCTTCGGCTCCGAGCAGGCCGCCGCCGAGCGCCTGGTGGACGCCGTGGCGGCGGTCGGCGTGGAATGCCAGATCGGCACTGCCGGCGAGCTGTCCACCGCGGTCTTCGCCGCCCGCAGCGCCACCCTGCTCCCGCCCGGCCGGGGCGCGGAATTCCTTGCGCCCATGCCGGTTTCGGAGCTGGCGGTGGAACCGGTGCTGGCCGCGCCGCAGCGCGTCGAACTGGTGGATCTGCTGCACCGGCTGGGCCTGCGCCGCATCGGCGACTTCGCGGCCCTCACCCCCGCCGAGGTGGCGTCGCGGTTCGGCGCGGACGCGATCATCGCGCACCGCTGCGCCCGCGCGGTCCCGGAGCGCCCGCCCGCCGCCCGCCTGCCCGCCGCCGACCTGACCGTGGAGCACCGCTGCGATCCCCCGATCGAACGCGTCGACATGGCCGCCTTCGCGGGCCGCCTGCTCGCCACCGAGCTGCACACCAAGCTCTCCGCCGCCGCCGTGGCCTGCACCCGTCTGGTCATCCACGCCGAAACCGAAGCGGGCGAGGAGTTCTCCCGCATCTGGCGCTGTGCCGAACCGCTCACCCCGGACAGCACCGCCGACCGCATCCGCTGGCAGCTCGACGGCTGGCTCACCCGCCGTGCCCTCGATCGCGGCCGGACCCGCGCCGCGGCTCCCGGTTCGCCGGAGGCACACGACGACCGGGATGCCGGCCCGAACGCGGCCGTCACCCTCCTGCGCCTGGAACCCGTCGAGGTGGTGTCGGCCGGCGCCCTGCAACTCGGCCTGTGGGGTGGGGTCGGCGAGGACGAGGAGCGGGCGCGCCGCGCGCTGATCCGGGTGCAGAGTCTGCTGGGCGGTGACGCCGTGCGCATGGGTGTGCTCAGCGGCGGCCGCGGCCCGGGGGAGCGCATCACCATGGTCACCCTCGGTGACGAGCCGGTGCCCGCGACCGATCCGGCCCAGCCCTGGCCCGGCCGGCTTCCCGAGCCCGCTCCGGCGCTGGTGCTCACCCATCATCCGGAGGTGCGCCTGGAGGCTGCCGACGGTTCCCCGATCTGGGTCACCGAGCGCGGCCTGTTCACCGCCGATCCCGCCCACCTGCACTGGGGCAGCAGCTCCTGGCGGCTGACCGGCTGGGCCGGACCCTGGCCGGTCGACGATCGCTGGTGGACACACCGTTTCGAGCACGGCTTCGCCGCCCGCGCCCAGGTGCAGCTGGACGCCGAGGACGCCACCCGCCTGCGCGCGCTGCTCCTGCTCGGCTACAACAGCGCCTGGCATGTGGAGGGGCTCTACGAGTAGGCGCCGCTCAAATGCCCAGCGGCGGTGCCGCTCAAATGCCCTGCGGCGGTGCCGCTCAAATGCCCAGCGGCAGGCGCAGATCCATCATGGTGGGCCAGAGCTCGGTCCAGGGATGCACGGGTTCGCGGCAGACCGCGATGGTGATATCCGTGTTCACGCCGGGGAATCCGTTCGGAATGTTCAGGTGCGCACGAACCGTCACCTCGCCGAACTGCCGCCGCAGGGTGGGTTCGGCGCTGTCGAGGCCGACGTAGAGGATGGCGTCGGTGTCCGACGGCGGCGGGCCGAAGTAGCCGAAGCCGCGGTTGGGGCTGTAGACGGGCGGCAGGTCGTAGTCGCGCCCGAAGTTCTGGATCGCGGCCGCCTGCCAATAGTTCTGGGCGATGATCGCTTTCGGGCGTTCCGCCTCCGGGAGCTGCCGGTAGGCATCGGCGACCTTCGCGGTCAGATCGGACCATCCCGAGGAGCCGAAAATGCTGGTCCGCATGGCGAAGTCGGCCTGGTTCCGGATGGCGCCGTGCATGCGGGAGGGCGGCTGCGGCAGGGTGACCACGAGCGCGGCGATGATGGCCAGCGACAGCACCACGATCGGCGGCGCGACGACTCGCAGCAAGCGGCCGCCGCGATCGTTCACCGAGTAGGGCAGCGAAGCCGCGCCGATGCCGAACAGCACGGGCAGGAATCCCGCTGTGTAGTAAGGCCGTCCGTGCCCGACGAGGACGACGAGCACCAGCAGCGCCGAGGCGACGAGCATGAACAGGTAGGGCCGCAGCCAGCGTTGCCGGGCCAGGCACCAGAAGGCCCAGCCGGCGAGCAGCCCGCCCAGCAAACCGGTCAGTCCGATCATCTGCGGCATGCACGCGAGCGGCCCGCCGCCGGCCGCGTCCTGCTCGGCGCCGATCACCTTGCTCATGGCCAGCGCCGGCCAGCCGTGCGTGTGTTGCCACCACAGGCCGGGCACCGCGGAGACCGCGAAGATCGCCGCGCCCTGCCACAGCGCGGGCCGCCACAGCAGCTGCCGCGGTCCCGCGACGAGCACGCCCGCGCCCAGGCACAGCAAAATCGTGGGAATGAACCATTTGACCTGCAGATCGATGGCGGCGACGAGGCCGAGCGCGACGAGCAGGCGGTCGTCGCGGGTGCGAATCCAGCGGATCAGCAACCAGATGACGGCGGCCTGCAGGGTGGCGTCGAAGGAGAAGGTGCTCAGCTGGACGGCCTGGGTCGCGGCGAGTGGCGAGACCCCGTAGGCGGCGGCCGCGAGCAGTTGCGCGGTGCGCGAGCCGCCCAGTTCGTAGGCGACCGCGGCACTGATCACGACCGCGGCCGCGGTCATCAGGACCGCCGGCAATCGCAACACGGGCGCCGAGCCGGGCGCCACGGCGTCGGCCAGGTGGGCCATCAGCGGTATGAGCACGCCTTGGTCGGCGTAGGTGATGCTGCGGTGCGCGCCCGCGGCGACGAAATACAGCTCGTCGCCGAAGAAGTCGTAGCGCAGCGTGGGGACGGCGAGAAAGGCCCCGCCGAGTGCGGCTAGTAGAAGGACCCACGCCGTAGCGAAGGTGGGCCGCGGCGGGCTCGGTTCCTGGAGATCCTGGAGATCGACCGCGGGGGCGGCAGCATTGAGAACCATATTTCCCCGACAGAAAAAGCATTGGTGAATCGGCGATGACGCTACCGTCACGGTTGACCGAATATCGACAATGTGAAAGTGATCTATTTCACATGCTGTAGCAAGCGGATATCAGGCCAGGATGTGCAGGGTTTCGCCATCATTCGCGATCGGAATGAATAGGCAACCGAATCGGCAATTCGATATGGCGCTGCGCACAAACTGGGGCGCCACCCGGACCCCGATCCGTACTCTGGACCATCATGGAGTCAGCGGTCACCCGGGTCGAGTTCGAAGACGTCCGGATCGCCTACCGGGATTCCGGCGCGACGGGCGGGCATCTCTACAGCGACACACCCGTGGTGCTGGTGCACGGCATGGGCGGGGACGGGCACACCTGGGATCGATTCGCCGCCCAGCTGGTACGGCGCGGACGCCGGGTGATCATTCCCGACCTGCGCGGGCACGGACGCAGCGGCCACACCGCCTCCTACCGATTCCCGGAATTCGGGGCCGACCTGCTGCGGCTGTGCGATCGGCTCGGACTGGAAACGGCGGATCTGGTCGGGCACTCGCTCGGCGGATACGCCATCTCGTGGCTGGCGATGGAACGCCCGGACCTGGTGCGGCGCTTGGTGATCGAGGAACAGCCGCTGCCGCTGCGCTCCGGCGACGAGCAGATGCGGTTCACGCGCAGGCTGCCGTCGATCCCGGAACTGTGGCACGCCACCACCAGCATCATCCGGCATCCGCGTGCGGTGCTGGCCTTCGATCGCTCCATGACCGGGGTGGCGCTCGAGCAGTTCCGCAAGCCGTATCCGGAGTGGTGGGAGGGGCTGTCCGACATCACCGCGCCCACGCTGTTCCTGCGCGGCGGGCCCGGCGGCATGGTGGACCCGGACAAGCTCGAGCAGGTCCGCGCGAGCCTGCCCGATTGCACGGTTCGCACCTTCGGGTGCGGGCACAGTATCCACCGCGACCGCTACCACCGGTTCGAGGCCGAAGTGCTCCCCTTTCTGGGGCACTGAGCTGCCGGAATCTACAGTTGAACGGTGTCCGCATCCGAGCGTCCCACGCTGTGGTTTCCCGACGAGCAGTCGTTCCGGGACTGGCTGTCGGCCAATCACGCAGCGGTGGACGGCATTTGGCTGAAGTTCGCGAAGAAGGGCTCCGGGTACGCCTCGCTGGACTATGACGGCGCGCTGCGGCAGGCCCTGTGCTTCGGCTGGATCGACGGGCAGTCCAAGAAGCTCGACGAGGACTTCTTCGTCATGGGTTTCACGCCGCGCCGCCCGCGCAGCCAGTGGTCGCAGCGCGATGTCGGCCTGGTGGACGAACTGATCGCGACCGGGCTCATGCATCCGGCCGGGCAGGCCGAGGTGGACCGGGCCAGGGCGGACGGCCGCTGGGACAATGCCGTCGGCCGGGATCTGCCGGAGGATTTCCTGGCAGCGCTGGCCCGGCATCCGGAGGCGGCGGCCTTCTTCGAGACGCTGCCCACGCAGTCGCGCATCGCGGTCGGCTACCACCTGGGCAGCGCGGCGCGGCCGGAGGCGCGAGCACGGCGGCTGGCGCAGGTGATCCGGAAGCTGATCGACGGGAAGCCATTGTGACGGGGTTCGAGGGATTGTCGTGTTCGGCTGCGGCGCTGGAGGTTCCGCTACCCGGGAGCGCGACCCGCATCACCGGCTGGCTGTGTGTCGAGCAGCCCGGGGCGTGGGGTCGCGATGTGATCGGCGACGAGGTACTCGGGCCCGACATCACGCCCGAACTGGCGGCGCGCACCAAGGCGGCGCACGTCCGGCCGACCCTGATCCGGCGGCCCGGGCGCCAGGAATTCACGGGTGTGCGAACGGTTCTGCTCGCCAGTTCGCGGCCGGAGGGATCCTGGTGCGAGCGCCTCGAGATCAGTGACCTGCGTGAGCTGCTGGATCTGGACCTGCACCTGCTCAACGGCCCGGCCCCGGGAATCGGTGCGGCCGTGACGGATCCGCTGGTCCTGGTCTGCGCGCACGGCAAACGCGATCAGTGCTGCGCGCTGCTGGGCCGCCCCATCGCCGCGAGCCTGTCGGCCGCCCACCCCGACCGGGTGTGGGAGTGTTCGCACACCGGCGGCCACCGCTTCGCCCCCGCCGTCATCGTCCTCCCCACCGGGCTCACTTACGGCCGTCTGGACGAGGATTCGGCCCACGCCATGCTCGCCGCCGCCGACAAGGGCGAGGTCTCGCTCACCGGATTACGCGGCCGCAGCTGCTACACCCCGGTCGAGCAGGTCGCGGAAGTCGCGGTCCGCCAGCGCATCGCGGACGCCTCCTACACCCTGACCACCCCGCTCCTCGACGACAGCGGGCTGGCGACCACCGTCCCCGGGGACGCCGATCCGACCGCGGGCATCGACGACCTCACCGTCGAACCGGCCCCGGACGACACCGAATACGCCACCGACCCGGCCACTTTCGCGGGCGCGGCCCGGGTCACCCATCGCGATGGGCGCAGCTGGCTGGTCACCACCCGCACCCTCGCCTACTCACCTCGCCAGGCCAGCTGCGGCGCCGCCCCGAAACCCGCCACCGCAGTGGAGGTCGACCGTATTAGGCAATTCACGTGACGGCCGGCACGCGAATTACACGTTCGGAATTCGAGTTCGCTCGGTAGCGTGCGACGCGTTCACGAATATGGCGAGTCATCGAGTCCGAAGCCACAAAAAGAAACCCCCGAAAAATAGGGGCGCGCCGCTTCACTACACATTGTGATATGAGGCGGGTCCGCGCGAACCTCCGAGGACTGCCGCGGCGGCGGTGACGGTAGCCGTTTGGTCAGTTTCGCCCGGAAAGCCAGAAGCCCCGCAAGATTCTCTCCAGGCCGGGCGCGCGGGCGCCGAGAAGCGAAACGCACTGTGTCCGTATGGGTCTGGAAGAAATGCCCAGGTCTGCACCCGGATGCCCAGCAAACCTCGGGTTTCGAAGCAGGCCAGTCAGGATGGTTTTCCGCTACCCTGCACCCGTGACCGAACGCGCCCGTCCCATTGTCGGCCCCGACTATCTGGTGGCCGGCCGCTACCGCCTGCAGTCGAAGCTGGGTGGTGGTGGCATGGGTGCCGTGTGGCTGGCGACCGATCGGCTGCTGCACCGCGATGTCGCCATCAAGCAGGTCCTCACCACGCAGGGGCTCAGCGACGAGGAGGCACAGGAGGTCCGCAGCCGGATCATGCACGAGGGCCGGGTGGCGGCCAAGCTGTCGCACGAGCACGCCATCGCCGTGTACGACGTGGTGCTGGAGGCCGGTGAGCCCTGGCTGGTGATGGAGTATCTGCCCTCGCGCAGTGTGGCCAAAGCCCTTGCGCTGGTGGATCAGCTGTCCCCGATCGAAGTGGCGCAGATCGGCGCGCAGGTGGCGGACGCGCTGGCGACCGCGCACGCCGCCGGCATCGTGCACCGCGACATCAAGCCGGGCAATATCCTGGTCGCCGATCGCGGCGACGAGGTCGGCAAGGTCAAGCTCAGCGACTTCGGCATCTCCAGCGGCGCCAACGACACCACCGAGGAGATCGGTGACGTCATCACCGGCACCCCGGCCTACCTGCCGCCGGAGGTCGCGCGCGGCGCCCGCCCCACCACCGCCAGCGACGTATTCTCCCTCGGCGCAACGCTGTACACCGCCATCGAGGGGCGGCCGCCCTACGGCTTCGACGAGGACAGCGATGTCATCGTGGAACGCGCCGCCATGGCCCAGATCACCCCGCCCGCCCGCAGCGGCCCGCTCACCGAGGTGCTGCTGCACATGATGGAGCCGGCCCCGCAGCGCCGCCCCACCATGACCGAGGCGCGCAACGAAATCCTCACCGCCGCCTTCGGTCCCGGCACCGCGCCCTACATCCTGGGCGCGCCGGTCCGCACCGAGGACGGGACCATCCCGGCCTGGGCGGCCCGCAATTCCGCCGCCGGGCTGCGCAGCCCGCACTCCAGCCCGCTCCCCCGCCCGCAGCGGCAGGCGGCCGCGGCTCCGGCTGCCACGCAACCCAAGTCGAAGGGTTTCGACCTGAACGCCCTGGGCCCGAACGCGGGCCCGCTCGCGGTGGCGATCGGCCTGCTCATCGGCCTGCTGATCATCATCGTCGTTCTGGTTGTGCTGTAGCCGCCTCCCCGCGACTTCAGCGCACGGCTCAGGTGCCGTCAACAGTCGTGCACGCGTGCCGGCGGTCGAGTGCCGAACCGATTTCGGGCGTACCCGACGAGTTACCCTCGACGCACGAAATCAGTTGTTGCCTTGGGTAATTCAATCGATACGGCGCCGGTGCGCCCAGCGGGTGAGGGCGTTCCGGTTCGACTGCTGGGTCTTGCGCAGCACGTTCGACGCGTGCGTCTCGACCGTCTTCACCGAGATGAACAGGGTCTCGGCGATCTCGCGGTAGGTGTAGCCGCGCGCCAGCAGGCGCAGCACCTCGAGCTCGCGCGGGGTCAGTGAGTCCAGTTCCGGGTCCAGCGGGGGCTCGGGCACCGGTGACTTGCCGGTGAAGGAGTCCAGCACGAAGCCGGCCAGCCGCGGCGAGAACACCGCGTCGCCACCGGAGACCCGGCGGATCCCGTCGGCCAGTTCCGACCCCGAGATGGTCTTGGTGACGTACCCGCGCGCGCCCGCCCGGATCACCGCGATCACGTCCTCGGCCGCGTCGGAGACGCTGAGCGCCAGGCACACCGGTCCCGGGTCGATGCCCTGCAGCACGGCGACCCCGCCCCCGTCGGGCATGTGCACGTCCAGCAGCACCACGTCCGGCGCGGTCGTCTTGATCCCGGCGATGGCCTCGGCCACCCCGCCCGCCTCGCCGACGACCTCCATATCGGATTCGCGGCTCAGTTCCGCCCGCACCCCGGACCGGAACACGGCATGATCGTCGACCAGAAAGACCCGGACGCTCACCTAAGACTCCTCACCTGACGCCGAACCGAACCCTGACCCCATCGGTACCACACTCCGCGGCTCACAGCTGGGTGGCGTCTTCCGGGGTGTCGGTCTGCACCACCAGCCGCTCGTCGCCACCGTCCTTGCGCGGCATGAAGATTCGCACCTCGGTGCCGTTGCCGGGCGCGGACTTGATCTCCACGTGCCCGCCGCGGCGTTCGATGCGGGCGTGGATGGATTTGGCCACACCCTGCCGGTCCTTCGACACCGTGTCCGGGTCGAAGCCCTTGCCGCGGTCGCGCACGAAGACGCTCACCTGATGCGGCTCCACCTCGGCGTACAGGTCGATGGTCGGCACCCCGGCGTGCTTGGCGGCATTGACCAGCGCCTCCCGGGCGGCCCCGAGCAGCGCGGTGAAATGTTCCTTGGGCAGCCCGATTCCGCTGTCGTCGAGGTCCATGGACACGTCGCCCACGGTGACCGGGGTGACCTTCACCCCGTGCTGGTCCTCCACCTCGCCGGCGATGGTGCGCAGCGCGGCGGCCAGGCTGGACTGCGCGGGCCCGGTGTCCTCGAACAGCCACTTGCGCAGCTCGCGTTCCTGACTGCGGGCCAGCCGCACCACTTCCTGCGGGTCGCCGGCCTGCCGCTGGATCAGGGCCAGCGTCTGCAGTACGGAATCATGCAGGTGCGAGGCGATCTCCTCGCGTTCGTCATTGCGGATCCGCGCCGAGCGCTCGGCATTCAGCGCGCGCATCATGCGCAGCCACAGCGGCACGGTCAGCAGCCCGGCCCCGACCAGGGTCACCGCCACCGCCAGCAGCGCCGACCCGAGCGAACTGAGGTTGATGCGCCCCAGCACCACCACGCCCAGCCCGACCACGATGAGGGTGGCCCCGCCGACGATGCGCGCCCAGGTGACCACCGAGGGTTTGGCGGGCAGCCCGATGACGGATCTCGGCCCGTCCGCGTCGAATTCGCGCCACACCAGCGCCGCGCCGACCGCCACCACGATGATCGGCCCCACCACATGCGCGGCCGTCCCGTTGAACACCCACGCGGTGGCGACCGCCAGAGCCATACCGAGCAGCGCCAATCCGATGGCCTGCCGCCGCTCCGACCCGGTCGGCGGAGCCGCGTCACCCCCGGCGGGCGTGAAGATCCACAGCATCCCGTAGGCCACGATCCCGGCCCCGGCCAGCGCGGACAGCAGCACGAAACCGATCCGCACCTTGAACACGTCGATCCCGAGGTGATCGGCGAGCCCGCCCGCGACCCCGCCGACGATGCGCCCGCCGGTACGCCGCACCAGCCTGGGCTGGGTCACGGGAGTGACCGCCCCGCGGGCAGGGTCGTACAGGGGCGCGGACGGATACATGCCTTCGATACTGGCACGGGCCGCTGACACCCGGCATCGGGAAACACCCCGATTCGACCCCTGAGGCGCCGTTTTGTCCGGACCGGACAGGAAAGCGCCACTGACCTCGACGGCAATCGAATGCGGCACGGGATCGTCCGGTCTCGCAGCCGATGATGCCCCGACCGGACCGGATGGCCGGCCCGAGCTCGGGCCGGACTGCCCCGGCCGGACCGGACAATTGCTCCCGGGCCCCCGATCAGGGCGTTTCCGGCCGTCGCGGCCGAAGGTCGTCGCCGGGCGGGGGCTGTCTTCCTACCTTCATTTCAGCGGGGCAAACGAGCTCCGCTTCGAGAGTCGGGGAGGACTCACATGACCATCAAGACCGCTATCACGGGTGCCATCGCCGCCGCGTCGCTGTTCTGCGGGACGGCGGGCATCGCCCACGCGGACGGGGGGCTCGCGCCGCACGAGCGGATCACCAGCGCACCGAACGGCATGACCGTCACGGTCGGTCAATCCGACAGCGCGGCCCGGCCGGTGCCGCCGATGAACGGGTGGCCGACCAGCCGGGAGGTGTACCTGGACAACACCTTCTACGGCAGGGTCGAGGGCGGGACCGGCAAGATCCGCTACGGCTACTTCGCCGGCTGCGCGGTCGACCTGGACGTGAAATTCGATGTGGAGGCGAAGGTCGGCATCGACGCCGATGCCTCGGTGGGGGCCAGCGCGAGCCTCACCGAGGTGACGCCGACCGCGAGTGTCGCCATCACGCCGGAGATCTCGGGCAGCGTCGGCGTCGACCTGAGCATCAAGCCCGGCACCATAAAGGACATCAAACTCGGTGAGAAGCAGCTCTCGGGCGCCGGCACCGGCTACGCCCTCAACCGCGACTACCGGCTCACCGTCGACGGCTGCGCCGGCCCGCTGACCATCAAGGCCTACACCATCATCGAGGCCACCTCACCCGGCGCGGACGCGACCGACGAGATCATGGGAGACCCGATCGTCCTGTGAATCGTTTCGCCACTCTCGTTCTCCGGCCGCTACATTGGCGTGGTGCGCACGGGGGACGAGGGAACGCGGGACAGCACGTGGTGACCGGTGACATCGACGAAGATCAGATCCGGTCACCCCGTGCACTTTTCGCCCAGCGCTTCACCGAACTCTATGAGGCAGCAGGGAATCCGACCCTCCGCCGTGTCGCCACCGCCGCCGAGCACCGCATGCGCGCCGCCCAGGGCACCCGCCCGGGCGGCGCGTCCGCACAACGCATCAGCGACTGGAAAGCGGGCCGCAATGTCCCGGCTCGCTTCGAATCACTACTCCCGGTCGTCCTCACCCTGACCGACCTGGCCCGCAAGACGGGCCAGCGGTTGCCTCGCCACCTGATGGAACCCAAAGAGTGGCAACGCCTCTGGCAGGCCGCTACCACCTGGAACCCACAGGAGGAGGCCGAGGCCGCCTGCCCCTACCCCGGTCTGACCCCCTACGGCCACGAGAACCGTGACCTTTTCTTCGGCCGCACCCGTGCCACCGCGCAACTCACCGACCTCGTGCGTGCGGCCACCGGTCTCGTCGTAGTCATCGGAGCTTCCGGTGCAGGCAAGTCGTCACTGCTGGCGGCGGGCCTGATCCCAGCGCTCACCGGCTGGGAGACAACGCTTCTCACGCCCGGCGCGCAACCGGTCGAGGCATTGTGCGACGCGCTCGCGCAACCAACAGCCCAGGCTGTCCCGAAAGCGACGGAACATGATTCGCCGCCGACGCCAGAGCCGGCCACCCCCGCACCGGATTCGCATCTCCAGGCCGCGCTGGCACCGCGCGCCGACGGCCCGCGCCGCCTGCTAGTCATCGACCAGGCCGAGGAACTCTTCACCACCTGCGACAGCGACCACGACCGCGAGGCCTTCCTCACCCTCCTGGACACCTGCGCCACCCGCACCGACGACCCCATCGCCGTCGTCCTGGCTCTGCGCGCCGACTTCTACGCCCACTGCCTCAACCACCTCATCCTCCAGAACGCCCTGGAACACCGCAGCTTCCTGCTGGGCCCGATGCGCACCGACGAACTGGCCCAGGCCATTTCCGGCCCCGCCCGCACCATCGGCCTGGAACTCGAGCCCGGCCTCGAAGAGCTGGTCATCACCGAACTCTGCGGCGCCGGAGATCATCACGACCGCCGCACCTACGACCCGGGCGCGCTCCCCCTGCTCTCCCACGTCATGGCCGCCACCTGGCAGCACCGGGAAGGCCGCCGCCTCACCGTCTCCGGCTACCGCAAAGCCGGCGGGGTGGTCGGCTCGGTCGCCGAGACTGCCGAATACGCCTGGAACGAACTGTCTCCCGGCCAGCAGGCCGCCGCCCGCGAAATCCTGCTCGGCCTGGTCACGGTGGCCCGCGATACCCGCGACACCCGCCGCCCCGGCCATCGCGCCGACCTGCTCGGCCGAACCGCCGACAGCGAATCCGCTGCCGCCGCACTGGAACTCCTCTCCCGTACCCGCCTGGTCACCCTCGACGCCGACAACGTCACCCTCACCCACGAAATCGTCCTCACCGCCTGGCCCCGCCTGCGCGCCTGGATCGACGAGGACCGCGTCGGCTACCTCGTCCGCCAGCGCCTGGAGACCGACGCCGCCGAATGGGCGGCCCAGGAACGCGATTCGGCCCTCCTGTACCGGGGCACCCTGCTCCGCAACGCGCTCGACCACGTCGACCCGCCACCGGTCGGGCCTCTCGCGCACGAATTCCTCACCGCCGCGGCTGGTGCGCGCCGCAGATCGCGGCTGCGCTCGCGCCGCACCACGGCGGTGCTGGCGCTGCTCGGCGTCGGCCTGCTGATCGTGGCCTTCGGCGCCTACTCACAGACCCGCCTGGTCCAGCAACAGCGCGACGACAAGACCTTCGCCGCGGTCCTCGCCCAGGCGGACCGTCTGAAGAGCGTGGATCCGTCACTGGCCGCCCAGCTGTATCTGGTTGCGCGCCGACTTCGCCCGAGCGACGACGAGGTGCGGTCACGGCTGCTGCAAACCCAGACCATGCCTCTGGTCACCAGCACCCCGGGCCACCGGAACGGCATCTGGCAGGTGACCTACCGGCCCGGCGGCGCCCAGCTGGCCTCCACCGACTACGACGGCACGCTGCACCTCTGGGACGCCGCGGACGCACAGCATCCGCGGCTGCTGGCCGGCACGGTGGATGATGCCCGCGAGGTCGCGTTCAGCGCCGACGGCAAGCTCATGGCCACGGTCGATCCCTCCGGAAAGACCGCGCTCCGGTTGTGGGACACCAGCACACCCGACGCACCACGGCAGATCGGGCAGCTGCCCGGAACCGCGGACAAGCTCAACCGCGCCGCCTTCACTGGTGACGGTCGCACCCTGCTGACGCTGGTCCCGGGCCGGCTCACGGTCTGGGATGTCAGTAATCCGGCGGCACCGGTCTCCGGCAGCCCACAACAACTCTTCCCCACCGGCCGCGACCCTTATCTCGGCCGTATGGAGCTCGCACCGGACGGCCACACCCTCGCTGTCGAACACGTCATCGACTACCGGACCGGTTCGATACAACTCTGGGATATCAACGGCCCCAGATTGTCCGCCACACTGCTGAGCGAAGCCGTCACCGGAGTCCAGGATCTCGCGGCCCTCGTATTCCGCCCCGACAGCAAGATCCTGGCGGTCGGCTCCGGGGTCGGCATCATGCGGAAGGTCGGTTCCAACGACGCCACAGTCACGCTCTGGGACGTGTCCGACGCGACCCGTCCGCGCCCGGTCGGCACACCCGTCGATACCGGCGAAAGCAGTATCCCCGCACTGGCTTTCGCGCCGGACGGCCGCACACTGGCCGCGGCGGGCGGCCACGCGGTGACCCTGTGGAACGTGAGCGAACCCGCCTACCCGACCGCGCTCACCGCGCAGCTCTCCCTGCCCGGAATCACCTGCAAATTCACCGATGTCAGCATGCCGTGCTCCGGCGGGGCGAACGCCCTGGCCTTCGCTCCCGATGGCCGCACCCTCGCGGCGGGCGGTCGCGACGGCGCGCTGCTGACCTGGTCGCTGCCGCCGGCAGTGCTGGTCGGCGGCACCGGATGGGTGCGCACGCCCCTGCTCGATGCCTCCGGCGAGCGCATGGTCACCTACTCCACCGATGGACGGGTGACGGTCTGGGATATCCGAGATCGGCGGTCACCCCGGCGGATCGGCGAATATCGCACCGATCCGGACTACACCGGGGCCGGCCTGTCACCCGACGGCCGCACGCTCATACTGACCGTTTCGACCGCCGTCCACGTGCTGGATCTCACCGATCCAGCCCATATCAAGGCGCTGCCCGACTGGCCGCTGTCACCCGATTCCCTGGGCGCGACGGGCATGTCGCACGACTGGCGCACCATGGCCTCCGCCAGGTACGGCGGCCCGGTCCAGCTCTGGGACCTCTCGGATCATACGCGGCCGGTAATGCTGGGCGATCCCATCGCGCTGGACGTGCGCTATGCCTGGGTTGGTTTCAGCGCGGACGACAAGACCCTGTTGGTGTCCGAACATGGCAAAGCCAACAACGAATTCGCGGTCACCCGGTGGGACATCGCGGATCCCAGGCATCCGCGACCACTCGGTGAATTGCTCCGGCAAACCGATACCGGGGACACCCAGGCGAGATTCACCCCCGACGGAAACACCATGGTCGTCACCGCTCACGAACTCCTCCAGAGCTGGGACATCACCGACCCCGCGAACCCGGTCCAGCTCGGCGAACCGGTCGCCGCGCACACATTGAACATCACCTCCGTCGGCTTCAGCGCCGACGCGCACACCATGGTGACCGCCAGTGAAGACGGCACTGTCCAACTGTGGGACTTCAGCCATCCCTCCGATCCCAGACGCCTGGGCGGCCCGCTGTCCGAATCCGCGAAGGCCGGCTGGTCCACAACGCTGGACAGCAAGGCCACGCTGGTTGCGGCGGGCGGTCAGGACGGCGGAATCCGCCTGTGGGACCTGGACGAACGCCACGCCGTCGATCGCATCTGCGCGGTCACCGCCACCCGCTGGACCGACTCCCTCTGGCACCGCTACCTCCCCCAGCTCCCGTACCAGCCGCCCTGTCCCGCCCACTGACGAAGCGGAATTTCTCCCCGGCCTGCTCGGTTGGCAGCAGCAGATCTGGAACAGGACAGGGGTTATGAACGCATTCAACGAATCTGTGATCGAGGAGTTTCGGGCCAACGGCGGGAAGGTCGGCGGGACGTTCGAGGGCCGCACCAACTTGGTGCTGATCACCACGACCGGGGCGAAATCCGGCCGGGCGATCACCAATCCGCTCGTCTACGTCCCCGACAGCGAGCGCATCGTTCTCATCGCGTCCAACGGCGGCGCGGACAAGCATCCCGCCTGGTACCACAACCTGCGTGCCAATCCCCGGCTCACGGTGGAGGTCGGTGATGAAACGTACACGGGCAAGGCGGAATTCGTCACCGGGCCGGAAGCCGATGAGCTCTATGACCGCATGGTCGAGCTCATGCCGGTGTTCGCCGAATACCGGGTCAAGACGACCCGGAGGATTCCCGTGATCGCGGTGTACCGCGAAACCGCCTGAAGCCGCCCGCCGTTCCCACCCGAATTCCGTCGATGTGATCCACGCCACTGTCTGTCACATACTGCCGACGCGGCCGGTCGAGAGAGTGAACCCGCAAACAACGGCAGGAAAGAGAAGACAATGGCTCTGCAGGTCACCACCATCATGCTGGCAGTGGACGACATGGAGCGTTCCAAGAAGTTCTACGTCGCCCTCGGCGCGAAGCTCGGCCAGGATTTCCCGAACTTCGCCTCGTTCGAACTCGACGGCGGTTCCGCCCTCGGCATCTACCCGGTGGCCCACGCCGCCGGCGACGCCGGAGTCTCCCCGGAGGGTAGCGGCTTCCGCGGCGTCTCCTTCCACCACATCGTCGACACCACCGAAGAAGTCGACGCGGTGATCGACACCGCCATCTCCTCCGGCGGCGCAATCGTCAAGCCCGCCACCGCCGCCAAATGGGGTGGCTACTTCGGCTACATCGCCGACCCCGACGGCCACCTCTGGAAGATCGCCACCTCCGCATGACCGCGGCCTCGACGGTCAACGGCCCGAAATCGAACGGGCCGTTGACCTTTCGATCGTCGGTCAGCTCCTCGGGCAGTCGAACCCGCCGCTGCCCAAGCCACGGGTGAACACATCCCATTCGCCAGGCGTGAACACCAGCGCCGGACCATCGGCGTGCTTCGAATCACGAACGCCGACCTTCCCCCCATCCAGGAACGCGACCTCGACACACTCCCCGCCGGCCTGGCTGTAGCTGCTCTTGAACCACTGTGCATTGGGCAGGTGGACGTTCACGGTGCGTACTCCCTTGCGATCCGTCTCAACAGGTTTCGAGAGGCTGTCTCGTCCAAGGCGGCCTGACGGAGGGTCTCGTGGGCGGAATAGTAGATCCTCACATCGTCCTGATCTTCAAGGTACATACTGCCGACCATCCCCTCCAGGTACACGACCGGAGGCTCCGTCGGCTCACCGGGAGGCGGGGTACCGAAGTCCAGAATCACGAATGGCAGCATCGACACGCCGCCCGGAAAACCAGCCCGAAGCGGGAGTACGCGGATCGAAACATTGTCGCGCGTCGAGGTATCCGCGAGATGCCGTAGCTGCCTTGCCATCACCATGGGGCCACCGACCGGGCGCCCCAGCGCCGCCTCGCCGATCACGACGTCGACGTCCAGGGGGCGGTTCTTGCGAGTGATCGCCACCTGTCGATGCTGCTTGATCTGCGTGCGCCGATCTCGTTCCTCCGCCGGCTCGTTCGGCCACCGCGCACAGAGTAGAGCGCGATCATATTCTTCGGTCTGCAGCAGTCCAGGAATCAATTCCGGTTGGTACGTGACGCATCCGGCGGCTGCCGCTTCCAGCCCGACGTACACATCGAGGTGCTTGGGCATGAGGTCCCGGTAGGAGTGCCACCAGTTCTTCACCTTGGCCTGCTGCGCAAGCCGCACCATGCCTTCCGCGATGTCCTCGGGCACTCCGTAGATACCGCAAGCTTCCTTGATGACGCCGGTCCGCACCCGCGTGATCTCGGCTTTCTCGAGTCGCGCGAGACTGGTTGCCCCCATTTCGAGTAGCTCCGCGGCTCGCGCCTGACTCAGACCGGAACGGTTTCTCCACTCGAGCATCAGTCGCCCGAGTTGGCGCAGTGGCACTGTCGAGCCGACTCCGAGATCAGACAACGTCACGTCCTCCGCTTCGAGTGGTCGCGTTCACCCACTTCGGACAGTTCTCATCACCGCTTCGGTGCAAGAGTCCCACCGCATCCGGAGGCCGCGCAGGCGTTTCACCGAAACCGGTCCGGAGTCACCGATTTGGCGTCACCGCCACAGCGCCGAGAGGTTCGCTTGGAATGCGCCCGGTTGGGGTTGCACTCCACTCCGACAGCCCCACCGGGCGCGTCCGACTCGCGACGAATGGGAGAGTTGCGATGAATCTGCTTGATTGCGAGGCCGATCCGGGGCCGCTGACCCGGGAGCACGCTCAGCTGGCGTGGCGGGTGCATCGATATTGCGACCGGGATGTCTGCCGGGTTCGGCGGCGGGCGCGGGTCGTGTTGGAGGAGTTCGCCGGCAGTGCTACGGCTATCGAGACGAACAGGCGATGAGCAGGCCGGGAACCCCGGAGTGGGTGGATGACCATTGCGGCGACGGCCGCATCGTGCCGATCACGCGGGAGCGGGCCGGGGGCATTCTCGCCCTGCACGCCGAATGCGATCCGCACTGCCCGAGGTGGATCACCGCCCGAGCCTTCCTCGACACCCTGCCGAGGGAACGATCACCGGAACGACGCCGGTAGCCCTTCATCCTTCGCCGAAAGGCCGACGATGTACCTCGAAATCTGGCTCTTCACAGCCATATTGGCTGGCAGTGCCCTGTTCGCTCTCCGGCCGCGCCGGACGTCTCGCACCGGGGCGGCCCGGCACAGCCGGGACCGCTACTCGGTCGCGGCGATCTGCGCCCGGGTAGAACACGAGAATCGTGCGCTGATGCACCAGCGGGCAGCCTGATCGGCTGGGCGGAGGGTTCCGACTCGGCTGATATCGCAACTGCACTCGCGATTTATCGCCCCCGGCCTGGCCGGAGGCCACGAAAACCCTTGCTGGAAAGGTGGCCTCGCCGCCGGCGAAGACCGACGCCGAGGCCACCCGCTCACCTGAATGCAGCCGCGGTACTAGACGGTGCCGCCGTTGACGCGGATGTTCTGGGCGGTCACCCAGCCGCCCGCGTCGGAGGCGAGAAACGCGACCACGGCGGCGATTTCGTCGGGCCGGCCGAGCCTGCCGAAGGCGCTCAACGCTTCCAGGCCGGCGAGGAACTGTTCGCTCTTGCCGATCCGGTAGGTCTCGGTCTCCGTGGCGCCGGGGCTGACGGTATTGATGCTGATGCCGCGCTTGCCGAAATCCTTGGACAGGATGTGGGTGAACTGTTCGACCGCGCCCTTGGTGGCGTCGTAGACCGCGTAGCCGGGCAACATCAATCCGGTCGTCGAACTCGAGATCGTGATGATGCGCCCGCCGTCGGCCAGGTGATCCCAGGCCAGCTGCAGACCGTGGAACACGCCCTTGACGTTCACCGCGAAGCTGCGATCGAACTCTTCGGAGGTGACCTGGTCGAACGGCTTGGTGACGGCCACCGCCGCATTGTTCACCAGGATGTCCCACCGACCGAAGGCGGAAAGCAACTGCTCCACCATCGCCCGGTACTCGTCCGGGTTCGTCACATCCGCCGCGATCTCGATCGCGCTGCCGCCGGCCGATTCGATCTCGGCGACAGCGGCTTTGGCGAGATCGGGGGTGTGCGGGTGATTGATCACCACCTGCGCGCCCGCGGCCGCCAGGGCGCGGGCGATGGCCGTGCCGATACCGGTGGCCGCCCCGGTCACGAGGGCCGTTCTGCCGGCCAGTGATTCAGACATGCGGTGTCCCCTACCTTCTACTCGAACCAGTAGTCGAGCCAGATCTCGGCGTTCTCACCGAGGTTGGCCTTGAAGCCGCCGGTGCCCCGCAAGCCGGCCAGCTTGCCGGTACCCGACTCGGGTACCACGAACCACTCACCGCTGACGATATTGTCGGCGACGCTGCCCTGGTCCTGCAGCAGGAAGGTGCCCGCCCGGCCGGCGATGGTGCCGGTGACCCGCTCGATGCCGACGAAGCTGGCGGTGCCGTCCGCATTGGCGGACTGCAGGAACTCCACCACGCCCTCACCGGAGATATCGCCGCTGAAGCTCTCCTCGACGTGGATCCGGGTCAGCACCGGGCCCTCGGCCGGCTCCTCGTAGGCCGCCGGCTCGTACTTGTGGACGGTGATCCGGCCGGTGGCATGGGTGGTTTCGGGATTGCTCATCAATTTTCTCCTTCGTTTCTCGGAATACGGATCAGCGGTAGCCGTATTTCTGCCAGTTCGACAGCACGCGCTGCTGAATCTCTGCGGGCCAACCGTTTTCGAAGCTGCCCTTCACCGGGCGCTTGCCCTCCGGGTAGAGGTCGGCGAGCAGGCAGTTGTAGACCACCTTGCCCGCCATGAAGGTGTGCTTCTCCTCGTCGTCGAGGTACACCGGCAGGTCGTCGCTGAGCTTGTGCGGGAAATGGAATTCACCGCGCTGCACGTCGGGGTGCGACCGGGTCGCGAACGCCCACACCACCTCGTCGACGTTGGTGATGTCGATATCGTCCTCGACCAGCAGGATCTTGGGTGCGTTGACCGATGCCTTGCCGGTGAACGCCACATCGGCGACCCGCTGTACCAATTCGGCCGAGGAGATCCCGAGAGTCCGGTGCCAGTCCTGGCGCACCGACAGGGTCAGCCAGTGCATGGCGGCCTCGGGGGTGTGCCAGGCCGAGGAGATCGGCAGCCCGGCCTGACGCAGTTGGTAGAGCAGTTCCGCTCCGTGCATGGTGGCGGTGCAGGTGTGATCTTCCTCGACCGGCGGGCCCGCGGCGACCACCGGCAGGATGGCACCGTCGCGATAGGTGATCGCGGTGACATCGAAACGCGCCTTCGGAGAGGCGACAGTGGCGTTGTAGCCCGGGAATTCGTTGAACGGGCCCTCCATGACGGTTTCGTCGATCGACACGAAGCCTTCGATCACGATCTCCGCGGTCGCGGGCACCAGCAGATCGACCGTCTCGGCGGGCACCACCTCGATGCCCTCGCCGAAATAGCCGCCGATGAAGTCGCACTCGGATACGCCCTCCGGCAACGGCATTCCGCCGACGAACGGCAGTCCCGGCTCCACGCCCAGCGCCAGCACGATCGGCATCGGCTTGCCGAGCTCGGCCCACTTCGAGCGGACGATGCCCAGATGCTGCACCGGAGCGATCAGACAGGCCAGGCTCTTGCTGTCGTGGATCATCATGCGGTTGACCGACCAGTTCGTCCACGACCCATCCGGGGTGCGGGCGATATTGATGCCCCAGGTCTCGATGTAGCGACCGCCGTCGTTGCCGTGAATTCGCGGCGTCGGGAAGATCGTCAGGTCGACGTCGTCACCGAGCAGGATGTTCTGCTTGCACGGAGCGCCCTCCCTGGGCACCTCCACCGGCGGAATACCCGGCTTGCTGCGGGCCTCGACCAGCGCCTCCATCAGCTCCTGACCCTTCGCCTCGGCGGGTAGCCCGAGCGCCATCGTGATGCGCGCCAACTGATGTTCGGCGCTGCTGAATGCGCCGGGGGCGCCCAGCACCCGGAACCCGGTATCGCCGTATCCGGTGACGTTGGTGAAAAGCGGTGCGGGAGCCCGCAGATCGTAGGAGCGTCGGGTGACCGCACCGATTTCCAGATCCCAGTCGACCTCGTGATCGATGGTCTGCAGCTCGCCGATCTGCTCCAGCTCCGAGAGAAATTCGCGCAGGCTCTTCAGATGTTTCACGATGATTCCTTCGAGCAGGTGTCACTCGCCCCAGCGGGGCATATCCGGTAGATCGATGCCGAACAGATCCAGCGCCCGGCCGACGGTGTGGTCGACCAGTTCGTCGATGCTGTCGGGGCGCAGATAGAAGGCGGGCACCGGCGGCATCACGATGCCGCCGGATTCGGTGACCGCGGTCATCGCGCGCAGATGGCCCAGTGTCAGCGGGGTTTCGCGCACCATCAGCACCAGGCGGCGCCGTTCCTTGAGAGTTACGTCCGCCGCGCGGGTGAGCAGGTTGTCACCGTTGCTGTAGGCGATGGCCGACAGTGTTCGAATCGAGCACGGCGCCACCAGCATTCCCGCCGTCCGGAACGAGCCCGATGCGATGGCCGCCCCGATGTCGGCGGGACGGTAGACCACGTCGGCCATGGCCGCGAGATCCTTTGCGCTGAACCCGGTTTCGTAGGCCCGGGTCTGCTGCCCGGCTGGAGTCACCACCAGATGGGTCTGCACCCCGGCCTTGCGCGCAAGTTCCAAGGCCCGGATGCCATAGGCGATTCCGGTCGCTCCGCTGATTCCCACCACCAGCCGCCGCGGTTCCCCGGTCGTATTCTCTGACACCGCCTCAGCGTTGCCGACCACGGGCGACTCGCAGAAGGACCGTTCATGTCAGGTAGGGAACCGAACGCGTCATCCTCGACCGGCCGCCGCAGCGAAGGCGATCCACCACCGATTTCGCCGAGAGCGTGACCCGAGCGTCGGATTCCGGTCAGCGCTTACGATGACCATGTGTTCGATTCGGTGCCCGCCTATAGCGCAGTACTGGCCCGATGCGTACTGAACACGGCCGGCGAAGGAGTCGACACACGCATGCTGCTGCGTGACGCCGGCCTGCCGCAGTCGGTGCTGACCACCGAGCACGGCATGGTGTCCAGCGGCGCCTACCTGCGGCTGTGGGAGAACGCCGAATTCCGCCAGGAAGCACCGGAAGTCGGATTGCGGATCGCCACGACGTACCGGATCGGCCGGTTCGGCATCTTCGACTACCTGTTCAGCACGGCCGCCACCGTCGCCGAAGGGCTCGCCGCGGTGCGGCGCAGCAGCGCGCTGATGGCCACCACCAATCACCACTACAGGTCGGCTCCGGACTCGAGCGACAGCGAGCACACCATGGTGCTGGAGATGATCGACGGCGATGGGCGCGGCGCCGATCTGACCATCCAGGCCGCCTACGCCAGCACGCTGGCTCGCATCCGGCACGCCAGCGGGGCATCGATCACGCCGACCCGAATCACCTTGCGACAGAAACCACCTCGGGCCATGGGCGGTTTCGTCGATGCCTTCGGTACTGCGGCCATCGACTTCGACGCCCCGTTCGACAGCGTGACGCTGCGGGCCTGCGACCTGGCGTTGCCGCTGCGCACCGCCGATCCGGTACTCGCGGAAATCGTGCGTGGGCACGCGGAGTCGCTGTCGGCTCCGCTGCTCGACGAGCTCTCCTGGCCGGAGCAGGTGCAGCGGGCGCTGCGGGAGATGCTCGGTGGGGACGACGTCTCACTGAACGCCGTCGCGCGATGCCTGACTGTGAGCCCGCGAACCCTGCAACGCCATCTGGCCGAATCCGGCACCACCTGGCGGCGCGAACTGGACCTCGCCCGGCAGACGGTGGCCCGGCAGGCCGCCGAGACCACCACCAAGTCGTCGCTGGCCCACCGTCTCGGCTATTCCGATGTGCGCGCACTGCGCCGCGCGGCTCGCCGCTGGGACTCCGGCGAGGAGGAGCAGCAGGCGAGCTGACAACCCGGGTTTCCGATCCGCCTCACCTACCGCCCGCCCTGCCGCTGATCCACACAGCCGACTCCCAGGGAACCCGCAGTGATCATGGAGATTCGCCGCTGATCATCGACAACGGCCCGCGCAGCGTGCCGCAGATTTGGGCAGGATCGCGGGGAGAACAATGCAGGGCGCACGGGTACTGACGGCTGTCGCGGCAGCCGTCGGATACGCAATGATCACAGCACACGCGAGCGCGGCCTACGCGCCGCACGAGAAAACCTATTCGACGGCAAGCGGATTCGCGTTCACCGTCGGGCAGCGGGACCTGGACGCCCGGCCGATCGCGCCCTTGAACGGCATGCCGACCAATCGAGAAGTGTTCCTGGACAGCACCTCCTACGGGACCGTGCCCGCCGGAGCCACCGGACATCTGAAGACCGGGTACTACGTGGCCTGCCAGGCGGACATCGACGCCAAGCTGCACATCGACCCGGAACTCGACCTCGATCCCACCGTCACCGCCACCGCCGGGCTCGACACCTCACTCGGCCCGCACGCCGGCGTCGACCTCAGCGTCGGACCCACGGTCACCGGCGGCGTCGGCGTCGACATCTCCATCTCCCCGGGCAAGATCGCCGACGTGGTCGCCGGGGAGAAGGACCTGCCGGGCAACGGCGGCACCGGGACACTGCTGATCCAGGACTTCCACCTCATGGTCGGCGACTGCGGCGGACCACTCACCATCCGGCCCTACACGCTCATCAGCGCCGACTCCGGACCCGACGGCGGCAGCGGCGCGGTGTACGGCGACCCCATCACCCTGTAGGGCCCGGGACCGCACCCATCGCCGCCGGTAGGGCACGGCTCCGGGCCGAAGTTCAGGTACCCATTCAGGGTGATCCCCGATGCGCCCGGACAACGCCGAACAGCACGATGGAAGCCATGACGAGAACGAGCGACTGGTCCAAGAGCGCCGGGCGTACCGGCTTCTCCGATCAGCTTCACGATCTGTGGCAGACCCGGCCGATGCGCTTCCCGAAGGACGGACCGCTCGCGGGCGTGGCCGTCGGCTTCGGCCGCCGCTACAACGTGGACCCCGTCCTGGTGCGGGTGGCGTTCGTGGTGTCGGCGCTGTTCGGCGGCGCGGGCATCGTGCTCTACCTGCTCGGCTGGCTGCTGCTGCCGCAGGCGGGCGACCAGTCCTCGCCGGCGGAATCGCTGTTCGGCCGCGGCCAGTCCTCACAGAACTCGTCCCGGACCATCGTGCTCATGGTGGCGTTGGGGATCGCCGTGAGCACGATGGGACCCGTCGGCGTCGGGCTCGGCGGGTCCGGCGTCATCAGCTTCGCGCTCATGCTGGCCGGCTGGTGGCTGCTCTACCAGCGCCAAACCCAGCCGCCCGCCGCCTATTTCGACCAGACGGCCGCCGACAGCCTCCTCAACACCGGCTACCCCGGCACCACCAACCCGTACTGGACCGGCTACCCGGGCGCCAACGCCGTCACCTTCCAGACCTACGGCCCGTACACCACCCTCCCGGACCACTACGAGCCCGACCCGAACCAGCCGCCTGCGCCGGAATCCGCTGCCGCCCAGCCCATGTCGCAGCCCGGCACGGAACAGCAACCCGCCCCGAGCGGCGATGCCGACACAGCGGTACTCCGCGCCAACCCGCCCGACGCCGACACCGCCGTGCTGCACCCGGAATCACCTACCCCGCAGCACCTTCCGGACGCCGCGGTAACCGAGGTGCTCGATACGCGCTACGCCCCAGCATCCTCAGTGGCCGACACCGTGGTGATACAGAAGTCCGGCTCTCCCTCGGGCCCAGGCACTTCCGGAGAGCCGACCGACGCCGCCCGGACCGGGACCCCGGATCAGAGCGCGGCCGCGGGGAGCCAGGCGGCGGATTCCGGGCAGCCCGGCAGCGCAGCTCCGGCGGCACCGGTCGACATGAGCAAGCCCGGAGCCCCTGCCACGCCTGCCCCGGACAACCCCGCCACACCGACCGACGACGGGAATACCGGCGGAAACGAGACGCCCGCCATCCCCGAGATCGGCGAACCCCGTGTGCTGCACCAGATTCCGTCGGCCGCCGATCGCCCCCGGACCGGATTCGGGCCCGCGCCGATCTCCCCCGACTTCGGGCCCACCCCGCCCGGCTGGGATCCACTCGGCGTGGCCCCGCTGGCCTGGGCGCTCCCCGAGCCGGGCATGCCGCCGCAGCAGACCGCCGTGCAGGCGCCCCCGCGCCGCCCGCGCTCCCGGCTGACCGCGGTCACCATCGGCCTCGCGATCCTGGCCGCCGCCGCAGCGGGTGCCGTGGCCGCCTCGGGCGTGGACTGGATGACCCCGGCCCGGATCGGGTCCGCGGCCCTCGCGGTGATCGCGCTCGGTCTGATCATCGGCGCGTTCCTGCGCCGCGGCCACGGCCTCATGCTGCTCCTCGCCCCGCTGGCCGGATTCGTCATCCTGGCCTCGCTGGTGGGTCCCATCGAATTCGATCAGGGCGCGATGGGCGACCACCGGTGGGCCGCCGCAACAGCTTCCGAGCTCCTGCCCGAGTACCACGTCACCATGGGTTCGGGCACCCTCGACCTGAGCAGGCTGCAGCTGACCGAGGACCGCGACGTCGCGGTGAAGGTACGCATGGGCGATGCCCGCGTGGTGCTGCCGCCCAACCTGCGCGTCAATACGACATGCACTGTCCGCATGGGCGATTCGAATTGCCTGAGCGGAATGTCCGGCCCGGCAACGGGTCCCGTCCTGAACCTGACCGTCGATGTGCAGATGGGAAATGCGGAGGTGAACCGTGGCTGAGAACCAGAACAAGAACCGTCGTCCCTCGTTCGGACTCCTGCTGGCCGGCCTGCTGGGCCTGGGCGTGAGCGTGTGGGCCTTCGTCGGCCCCCACTTCTGGCCCGTCTCCGGCGGCCTGTCCCTGGGCTGGATCGTGGTGATCGCCGCCATTGTCGTCGGCATCGTCCTGGTTCTCACCCCGAGAAAGAACCAGGATTGACCGACCGCGCTGCCCCTTCCCCTCGCCGGGGTAGCGCACACTCCTTCTGGGAACTGCCCTTCCGAGAAGGCCGAAGGCCCCGCACCCATCCGGGTGCGGGGCCTTCGCGTGGTCACCGGGAACTCACTCCCATTCGATGGTCCCCGGCGGCTTGCTCGTCACGTCGAGCACCACGCGGTTGACCTCCGCCACCTCATTGGTGATGCGGGTGGAGATGCGCTCCAGCACCTCGTACGGCAGGCGGGTCCAGTCGGCCGTCATGGCGTCCTCGCTGGAGACCGGGCGCAGCACGATCGGGTGGCCGTAGGTGCGGCCGTCGCCCTGCACGCCGACGCTGCGGACATCGGCCAGCAGCACCACCGGGCACTGCCAGATCGACTTGTCCAGACCGGCGGCCGTAAGCTCCTCGCGCGCAATGGCATCCGCCTGGCGCAGCAGCTCCAGCCGGTCGTGGGTCACCTCGCCGATGATGCGGATGGCCAGACCCGGACCCGGGAACGGCTGGCGCGCAACGATTTCCTCCGGCAGGCCCAGCTCGCGGCCGACGGCGCGCACCTCGTCCTTGAACAGCAGCCGCAGCGGCTCGACGAGCGCGAACTCCAGATCGTCCGGCAGACCGCCGACATTGTGGTGGCTCTTGATGTTCGCGGTGCCCGCACCGCCGCCGGATTCCACGACGTCCGGGTACAGCGTGCCCTGCACCAGGAACTCGACCTTGGTCTCGCCCTGCTCGCCGACCACCTCGGAGACCGCGTCCTCGAACGACCGGATGAACTCCCGGCCGATGATCTTGCGCTTCTCCTCCGGATCGGTGATGCCCTTCAGCTCACCCAGGAACTTCTCCACCGCGTCGACGGTGACCAGCTTGGCCCCGGTCGCGGCGACGAAATCACGCTGCACCTGCTCACGCTCACCCGCGCGCAGCAGACCGTGATCGACGAACACACAGGTGAGGCGATCACCGATGGCCCGCTGCACCAGCGCCGCCGCCACCGCGGAGTCCACGCCGCCGGACAGACCACAGATGGCGTGCCCGTCCCCGACCTGCTCGCGCACCTGGGCGATCAGCGCGTCGGCGATATTGGCGGGCGTCCACGCGCCCGGAATCTCGGCGATCTCGTGCAGGAACCGGCTCAGCACCTGCTGACCGTGCGGCGAGTGCAGCACCTCCGGGTGGTACTGCACACCCGCCAGCTTGCGCGCCCGATCCTCGAACGCGGCGACCGGTGCGCCCGCGGAGGTCGCGGTCACCTCGAACCCGGCGGGGGCATCGGTGACGGCATCGCCGTGGCTCATCCACACCGGCTGCCGGGTCGGCAGGCCACCGTGCAGGATGCCGCCGTCCACGCTCAGCTCGGTGCGCCCGTACTCGCGAGTCCCGGTGTGCGCCACCGTCCCGCCGAGCGCCTGCGCCATGGCCTGGAATCCGTAGCAGATACCGAAGACCGGCAGTTCCAGATCGAACAGCCGCGCGTCCAGCTGCGGCGCGCCCTCGGCGTACACGCTGCTCGGCCCGCCGGAGAGAATCACCGCGAGGGGGTTCTTCTCCGCGATCTCCTCCACGGTGATCGTGTGCGGAACCACCTCGGAATACACACTCGCTTCGCGCACCCGGCGCGCGATCAACTGCGCGTACTGCGCGCCGAAGTCGACGACAAGGACTGGTCGCTGGGTTTCTGCCACGGCCACAGTCTAGTGAGCGATACACATCACATTGACCACGCCTCCCCAGGCTTCGGTATCCGCTGGGCATACCTGCGGATCGGTAGGTGACAACTGATCTTGTGAGGTGCGGGTAACCACCGGGTACGTCCGAATTCGGTTCGGCACCCAACCGGCGGCACGGGTGCGCCGGCAGTCAACGGCACTGAGCCGCCCGCTGAAGTCCCGGGGAGGCGGGATGGACCTCCACCCCGGGCCGAGGTGCGCCGCGGCAGCGGCAGCGGCGGTCCGCCCGGCCCGGAAGTGGTGGCATCGGGACGGTATTCGCGTCGGGTGGGTCACCGATAGGGACTTCCGGCCCATTCCTGACGAATCTCGGCCAGTCGCCTCGGGACACGGCCGGCCCGTCGCATCGAGCGTCGCGGTGAGCAGGAAAGCTCGCCGCATTGTCACCGGTGCTGGCTATCCTCTACCTCGTGCCATTCGCCCGTGCGATCGATGCCGAGATCCACTACGAGGACAGCGGGGGCGGAGGCCCGGTGGTGCTGTTGGGGCACGAATTCCTCATGGACCGAACGATGTTCGCGTCGCAACAGGCGGCGCTGACACCCGAGTTCCGGATCGTGACCTGGGATGCGCGCGGGCACGGCCGCACTCGCGACGAGGGGCTGCCGTTCACGTACTGGACCTCCGCCCGGGACGCGCTGACCGTGCTGGATCAACTCGGCGCGGAACGCGCCGTGGTGGGCGGGATTTCGCAGGGCGGCTTCATCGCCCTGCGCACCGCACTGCTGGCCCCCGGCCGCGTCGCCGCCCTCGTCCTGCTCTCCAGCGAGGCGCACGAACCCACCCCGGCCGAACTCACCAACGCCCGTAGGTTCCTCGACAAATGGTATGAGGACGGGCCCCGCCCCGCCCTCGCCGAATACCTCGCCCGCTGGCTCATCGGCGACGACGACTGGTACCGCGCCGTCTGGGTGAAACGCTGGCTCGCCCGCGACCCCACGGCCACCGAGGTGGCCGCCGGCGCCCTGCTGGGCCGGGACTCGGTCCTGGACCGACTATCCGAAATCACCTGCCCCGCTTTGGTCATCCACCCCACCCGCTCCGGCATCCCCCGTTCCCACGCCCGCGAACTCGCCGACCGCCTCCCCAATGCCCACTACCTCGAAATCGAGGGCGCCCGGCAAACGGTGAACATGACCCATCCCGTGGCCGTCAACACTGCGGTCCGAGAGTTCCTCCGCGGCATACCCGCCGCTCCGCGCCTTCAGCGCGCGGCTTGGGAGCCGTAGAAACGATTGTGGACGTACCCGACGAGATACCCGGATCGGTACGAAATCAGTTGTCACCTTTGCGAACGAAACCGCCGATCCAGGACTTCGACAGCGGCCGAAGTCAACCGGTGACGCGGACGTCGGATACAGTTCGCGCCCTTGCACATTCGGGCGAATGCACAAGGGCGCGAGGACACGGTCTCCGCTCAGGCGCGGACGTTCAAACCGACCTTTTGGAATTCCTTGAGGTCGCTGTAGCCGGTCTTCGCCATCGAACGACGCAGGCCGCCAACCAGATTCAGCGAACCGAACGGGTCGTTGGAGGGGCCGTAGAGGACCTGGTCCAGCGGGACGCGCTCCTCGTCGACGGCGTACGGCAGCACCGCGCCGCGCGGCACCGACGGGTGCGCGGCGGCCGACGGCCAGTACCAGCCGTTGCCCGGGGTCTCCCGGGCCATGGCCAGCGGCACGCCCAGCATGACCGCGTCCGCGCCACAGGCGATCGCCTTGGCGATGTGGCCCGAGGTCAGCGTCTCGCCGTCGGCGATGACGTGCACGTAGCGCCCGCCGGTCTCGTCCAGGTAGTCGCGACGCGCGGCCGCGGCGTCGGCGATGGCGGTGGCCATCGGCACCCCGATGCCGAGCACCTCGCCCGTGGTGGTGGCGCCCTGCATGGATCCGTAGCCGACGATGACGCCCGCCGCGCCGGTGCGCATCAGGTGCAGCGCGGTGCGGTGATCGGACACGCCGCCCGCCACCACCGGCACATCCAGCTCGGCGATGAAGGTCTTCATGTTCAACGGCTCACCGTCGCCCACGTGCTCGGCCGAGATGATGGTGCCGTGCACCACCAGCAGGTCGATGCCCGCCTGCACCAGCGCCGGAGTCAGCGCCCGCGCGTTCTGCGGGCTCACCCGCACCGCGGTGGTGACACCGGCCGCGCGCACCTGCGCGACCGCGGCCGCCAGCAGATCGGGCTGCATCGGCGCGGCATGCAGCTCCTGCAGCAGCGCCACCGCGGCCTCGGTGCCCTCCTTCTCGCCGACCTCGGTCAGCTGCTGGATCTTGGCGGCCACATCGGCGTGCCGAGCCCACAGGCCCTCACCGTTGATGACGCCCAGACCGCCGGCCTTACCCAGCTCGATGGCGAACTCCGGCGACACCAGCGCGTCGGTGGGATGCGCCAGGAACGGGATCTCGAAGCGGTAGGCGTCCAGCTGCCAGGCCAGCGACACCTGCTTGGACGAGCGGGTCCGACGGGACGGAACGATGTCGATATCGTCCAGTTCGTAGGTGCGCCGGGCGGTCCGGCCCATACCGATCTCGACCATATCGCGCATCGTCAGTCCTCCTGTGTCTAATTTGCCCTCCGCTTCGCTCCGGGCGGGTTCGCGGCGCTGGAAGTCTCGTTCTTCCCTCCTCCGCTCCTCCGCTTCGCTCCCCCGCTCCGTCAGTCCAGAACGAGACGCGCCGCGAACCTTGTGGGCGTTGGTATTTGCCGGCTGTGTCCGGCTACGAACGGGTGGTGTAGTTGGGAGCCTCGACGGTCATCGTGATGTCGTGCGGGTGCGACTCCTTCAGGCCCGCCGCCGTGATCTGCACGAACTGCGCCGCCTGCAGATCGGTGATGCTCTGCGAACCGGTGTAGCCCATGGCCGCGCGCAGACCGCCCACCAGCTGGTGGATGACCTGATCCAGCGGGCCGCGGAACGGCACCCGGCCCTCGATGCCCTCGGGCACCAGCTTCTTCTCCGAGAGCACGTCGTCCTGGAAGTAGCGGTCCTTGGAGTACGACTTGGCCTCGCCGCGACCCTGCATGGCGCCCAGCGAACCCATACCGCGGTAGCTCTTGAACTGCTTGCCGCCCACCAGGATCAGATCGCCGGGCGATTCGGCGGTACCGGCCAGCAGCGAACCGAGCATGACGGTCGAGGCGCCGGCCGCGATGGCCTTGGCGATGTCACCGGAGTACTGCACACCACCGTCGGCGATGACCGGCACACCGTGCGGCTTGCACGCCGCCACGGCCTCCAGGATCGCGGTGATCTGCGGCGCGCCGACACCGGCGACCACGCGGGTGGTGCAGATGGAGCCGGGGCCCACACCCACCTTCACCGCGTCCACGCCCGCCTCGACCAGCGCCAGGGCGCCCGCGCGGGTGGCGACATTGCCGCCGACGATCTGCACCCGGTCGCCGACCTCGGCCTTGACCTTGGAGACCATCTGCAGCACGCCCGACTGGTGACCGTGCGCGGTGTCCACCACCAGCACGTCCACGCCGACCTCGGCCAGCGTCATGGCCCGGACCCAGGCGTCCTCGCCGACACCGACCGCGGCGCCGACCAGCAGGCGGCCGTCACGGTCCTTGGTGGCGTTCGGGTACTGCTCGGTCTTGACGAAGTCCTTCACCGTGATCAGGCCGCGCAGCTTGCCGCTGCCGTCCACGATCGGGAGCTTCTCGATCTTGTGGCGGCGCAGCAGGCCCAGCGCGGCCTCGGCGGTGACGCCTTCCTGGGCGGTGATCAGAGGCGCCTTGGTCATCACCTCGGCGACCTTGCGGTCCTGATCGACCTCGAACCGCATATCGCGGTTGGTGATGATGCCGACCAGCATGCCGCGCTCGTCCACCACCGGCAGACCGGAGATGCGGAAGCGGGCGCACATGGCGTCGACCTCGGCCAGCGTGTCATCGGGGCGACAGGTCACCGGATCGGTCACCATGCCCGCCTCGGACCGCTTCACCGTCTCAGCCTGCGCGGCCTGCGCCTCCACCGACAGATTGCGGTGCAGCACACCCATACCGCCCGCGCGCGCCATGGCGATGGCCATGCGCGCCTCGGTGACGGTGTCCATGGCCGAACTCACCAGCGGGGTGCGCAGCGAGATCTCACGCGTCAGCTTGCTCGAGGTGTCGACCGAGCTCGGAATCAGATCCGAGGCCGCGGGCAACAACAGCACGTCGTCGAAGGTGAGACCGAGCATGGCGATCTTGTCGGGATCGTCGCCGCCCGTATGGGGGCGGCCAGCGTTTCGTTCGCCCGTCACGGGACTGCTCATTCGGATCGACCCCTCCTGGACCTCGGCAACATCCACCGGACCGGGCACCGGTGGATGCGTGGATGAATGGCAATGCCGGCGTTTGCTACCCGGCCTCTGGTCAACCATGGTATCGGCTCGACAATTCCATGCCGCACCCCGCCCGACCCCGCGTCAGTGGGCCTGACAGCGCCGTATCGACGGCCACAACCGCTGCGGTTTGTCGGCCGTGCCATTACTGTGTCGGCAGCCACGACATCACTACACCTGCCCAGGACAACCACTGTGCCTGCCCAGGACAACACCGCGCGCCACACCGAGAGCGCACTGTGCGCCGCACCACCAGCGAAGTGAGGGCAAATCCCCTTCAGCGCTGGCGCACATGGGGTGGTTCTGCGTACCGTGGGACTGTGCGTGACCATCTACCACCTGGCTTGCCGCCGGATCCGTTCGCCGGAGACCCCTCCGACCCGTCGGCCGCGCTCGATGCCATCGAGCCGGGGGAGCCGCTGGATCCTCACGAGCGCCTAGCGGTCGAAGAGGATCTCGCCGACCTCGCGGTCTACGAGGCGCTGCTGGCCCACCGCGGCATCCGCGGTCTCGTGGTCAGCTGCGAGGACTGCCGGCAGGATCACTACCACGACTGGGACATGTTGCGCGCCAACCTCCTCCAACTACTGGTGGACGGCACGGTGCGACCGCACGAGCCCGCCTACGACCCGACGCCCGAGGCCTACGTCACCTGGGACTACTGCCGCGGTTACGCGGACGCTTCCATGAACGAGGCACTGCACGGCGACGGATTCGACGGGTTCGACGTCTGATTCACCGAAAAGGGCCTGCATCCCAAGGATGCAGGCCCTTTTCGCATGTCCC
Source organism: Nocardia sp. NPDC059154 (assembly GCF_042755705.1). NCBI lineage: Bacteria > Bacillati > Actinomycetota > Actinomycetes > Mycobacteriales > Nocardiaceae > Nocardia > Nocardia sp. NPDC059154. The sequence continues at coordinate 320,120 of NZ_JBHZCS010000001.1, read as the reverse complement.
GCGAAGGCCGTTCCGCTCCGCTGACGTGAAAACCCGATCGGCGCACGACGATCGGGTGAAGCGGGTGTCCTAGTGCGTCCCCGGCAACGGAACCGGCGGCAGCAGGCCGCCGCCGGTCGGCACGACGATCGTGGACGGAACAGGCGCGACGGGCGAGGGCTTTTCGACCGGCGGCGGCTGCAGGCCACCACCCGTCGTACCACCACCGGTCGTACCGCCACCCGTCGTACCGCCACCCGTCGTACCGCCACCGGTATTGCCTCCGCTCGGAACCACGACCGACGTCGAGTTCCCGCCACCACCGGTCGGCGGCACCACCGGCGGTTCGGATTCCTGCGGCAGGGACGGCAGGGTGGTCACCGGCGGAACGGTCGGCACCGTCGAAACTCCGCCTCCGGTGCCCGGATTCGGGCTCGGCGCGGTTTCGATCGGCCGCGAATCGACGGTCGTCGACGGGCCGCCATCCGTCTTGGTCGGCGGATTCACCGGCGGCACCGGCTGATTCGGCGTGGTCGTCACGACCGGCACCTTGGTGGTGCTGCTGGTCGGGGCGATCGCCGCCAGGGAGCTGGCCACCTCGGGCGCCTTCTGCTGCAGCACCGCGTACAGCTGCTGCCAGCGGTCGGTCAGGTTGTCCTTCTTGCCGGAGTCGTTGACCTGGGAGGCATTGTCGGCGGCACGCTCCATCAGCGGCTTGGCCTCGTCGGCCTTGCCCTGCGCGATGAGCTGTTGCGCCTGCACCAGATCACTGTCCGCCCGCGAGACAACCGTTGATTGGGCCTGTTCGCTGAACACGACCTCCTTGACCCGCCAGAGCGGATCGCCGGGACTCGCGTTGTAGGAGAACGCCGTCAGACCTCCGATGACGAGTGCCATGGCCGCCGCCGCGCCCAGGATGGGCCGGACGAGCCTCAGTCGCCCGCGATTCGACGCGCCGATTCTGGCCTGCCGTGCGCCGATCTCCTGATTGACCGCGGCGACAATGGCATCCAGGTCCGGTCCGGCCGGCAACGGCTCGGCCATGATCTCCGCGCGCCAGTCCGCCAGCAACGCGGCGAGCTGATACTCCTCCGAAGTACCCGTCTGCACGGGGCCATCGCCGGAGATGGCGTCGATCAGTGCATCGTCGCGTCGCACCGCGGCAATGTCCACCGGCCCGGTATCACCGGACGCCTCGGCGTAGGGACCGCTGTTCTGCGATCCAGGTCGCGCCTTCCAGTCGCCCCGACCGCGCTCGCCATCCCTAGCCATACATTTCACCTGCCCTCGCCACTTGAGACTTGAGTTTCGCGAGTGCCCGGTGCTGGGCGACTCGTATAGCACCCGCCGTACTGCCCACGGCGACTGCAGTTTCTTCAGCCGACAGACCCATGACCAGGCGAAGGATCAGGATTTCTCGATGCTTTTCCGGCAAGGTCGCCAGCAGAGCGTTCATCTGCCGGCTCGTTTCGGATTCGAGAGCTCGCTGCTCCGGTCCCTGGTCGGTGGATATGACATCCGGTACTTCGGCCATGGCGTCCGCCTTGTTACGGGCGGAATTTCTGTGGGCGTCTGCGACCTTGTGCGAGGCGATGCCGTAGACGAAAGCCATGAACGGCCGACCCTGATCCTGGTACCTGGGGAGGGCGGTCATGACGGCCAGACAAACCTCCTGCGCGACGTCGTCAGCGGAGAGCTGGCCACGTTCGGCCGATCCGATGCGCGCACGGCAATACCGCACCACGAGGGGGCGGATGCTCACCAGTACCTGGGAAAGGGCCGCCCGGTCGCCCTGCGCTGCGGCAGCGACGACTGCGGGATCCAACTCCTCACCCGTGTTGTTCATCGTCAGAGCTGTTCCTGGCGTTTTCGAGAGTGGCACGGCGGCGGGAGAGCCGGTGCTTCCGCCGATGGGGGCGGAACGGTCCAACAATAGCGGCTGGCGCATTCATGCCAGCCGTTACGGGGTCCTTCTCCGGGACGACTCAGGGAAGTCCCGGGGGCCAATCAGGGATGGCCGAGAAGACCGCTGGCCGAACGCAATCGCCCGCCGCGAGCGTCCAGCAACCGCGCGCACTCGGCGGCCACGATCGCACCGTCACCTCCGGGTTCGACGCCGGAGCGCAGCATGGCGCAGGCCCAGCGCAGCGGCAGCAGCTCATGTTCGGCGCAGGCGCGATCGACTTCGGTTGCGAGAGCCCGGGATCGGTCGAGGTCACCCGCGGCGGCACTGGCGGCGGCCAGAAGTAGCCGGGATTTCACTCGATGCCGCAGCGAGGGCGAGTTTTCCGCGAGGGCGAGGGCGGCCTCGGCGTGGGCCAGGGCGGGATCGGCCGGAGCCGGGCGACCGCCGGCCGCGAGGTCCGCCGCGGGGGCGGAGATCAAACCGGAGCCGGGGGCCGACAGCGCCGTCTCGGCAGCCACCCAGTGCAGTCGGACACGCGGGCGCCACGCACTCGTGGCATCGGTCAGATGAACGTCGAGGTATTTGCGGCAACGATCCAGCAGCCGGGCGGCAAGCGCCGGGCGGAGGGTGCCGAGAGCATCGGCGGCGAGTCCGGTCAACGCATCGCAAACCGCTTCGGCGCGCCTGATTTCCGCCGGGGTCGCGGCGGGCGCAGCCACGAGAGCAAGATCGCCGGCGACGGCGGGCAGGGCGAGGGCAGCCGCGCGGCCGTCGGCGACGGAGGCGTCGCCGTGCCAGCCGAGCTGGCGCAGCAACGAGGCCTCGGTGCTGTGGGTGAGCGACAGCAGCGCGGGGTCGGTGGTGGCGCGGCGGGCGCGGCCGAGCTCGGCGCGCGCGGCGGCGTAGTGTCCGATTCCACTGAGCGAGACTGCTCGCAACCAGGATCCGGCGGCATCGGCGGCCGCGGGCAACCCGGTAGCAGCGCGTTCTGGCGTGGCACCGAAAGCGGCGTCGGCGAGTTCGGAGTTCACTTCGAGCACAGGCACAGCCGCACTGTAACCAGTGCCGGGACAAGTGAGGGCAGCCGCCATACCACAGGACCCCAGCTATCGATCAGCATTCACAAGCGCCTTTGTGTTTCCACTCCGTAAATCTGTTCTCGCTATCGTCCAGCACGCCCGTAAGGAATTCGTATAGCGTTTCGCGCTATTAACCTGACGGCCGCGAATCGGCCATCTCTACCCTACTCAGCGCGAGATGTCCAATGGCTGAGATCACTCTGATCGAGACTCTTGCATAGATCGAGTGACAGGTATCGACCCTCGAAAAGCTGCTGCTACCAGGCGTTTCGACCAGTCCGATGGGCTATCACAGGTTGGTCACGGTACTGGGCAACCGATCAGTATCACCGCAGGGAGGCGGTTTTGTAAATAGCGAGGATGTTAATTCTCTTGTATGCACGTATTCGGCTCGAGTCGAATGAAGCTATTGACTCGAATTCATTGTCCGACCTAACGTACGTCATCGCCGTCGTTGGCGTCGTGTCGAATTGCGGAGCCGACGAAGTGCGATCGCCGGGCCACGGCGATGCGGCCACCTGTTTGCCACCAGCACCGCTCGACAATGCCGACGAGCTCGCACCTTGAGGAGTTCACCATGCCTATGCCGACCCACCTCCCAGGTCCGAACGCCGATGTCTGGGATTGGCAGATGCGCGGATCCTGCCGCGGCCAGGACTCCGCGGTGTTCTTCCACCCGGACGGCGAACGCGGCCGCGCCCGTGCCCAGCGCGAGCTACGCGCCAAGGAGATCTGCAAGTCCTGCCCGGTGCTGCTGCAGTGCCGGTCGCACGCGCTGAAGGTCAGCGAGCCCTACGGCATCTGGGGCGGCATGTCCGAGACCGAGCGCGAGCTACACGCCCGCCGCAACCGCCGGCGCATCGTCGCCTGACCCACCCGCTCCGGGCTCCAGGCAAACTCGCGTGACTGGTGTTCACCAGCGGTATCGCTGAGGCCGGCGACCGAGTGGGCTCGAGATTCCTCCCATCCGACAGCGATGGCGTGCCGAATGTCTAGCAAATACCCGGCACCGCTCGAGAGGGTCGGCGACGACCGGCGTCACGTCATGTCTCGAATGTCATGTATGCGACGTTCGGTGCAACTGGAAAGCCACTCTGCCACAGTCTCTTTGCCGATACCCCCACGCGACAGGAGGTTATAGCGGCACGCTACCCTCGTGGCCGATGACACAGAACGGAGCGTTGTGACAGCGCGGCCGCCTGCCGCGGAGGGCAACTCGTTCCAGAGCTCGAGGGACGGAGGGGCGGAAACGCCCAGCGTTGACTCTGCGGTGACGGCGCGCGCAGCCGAAAGTCTGGAACTAGCCGCACTCCTCGAGCGTTGCGGGCAGTCGGATCAGCAGGCGTTCGCCGAGCTGTACGACCGCACCAGCGCGAGAGTGTTCGGGCTGGTCCTACGCGTGCTACATGATCCGGGCTATGCGGAGGAGACCACGCAGGAGGTCTATCTCCAGATCTGGCGCACGGCAGCCAACTTCGACCCGTCCAAGGGTTCGGCCGTCACCTGGTTGATGACGCTGGCCCATCGGCGCGCGGTCGACCGGGTTCGGGCCGAGCAGGCGCACGCCCTGCGCGAGGTCGCGTACGGCACCAGCACCCTCGGCAACGAATTCGACGAAGTCACCGAGGAGGTCGGGCGCCGGCTGGAACAGCAGGCGGTGCTCGCCGGCCTGGCGACGTTGACGGAGACGCAGCGGGAAGCCATCTCCCTCGCGTACTTCGGCGGACGCACGTACGCCGAGGTCGCAGCCCATCTGGGCGTGGGGTTGCCGACCGTTAAGTCCCGTATACGGGATGGATTGACACGACTCAAGAAAAGTTTGGGAGTGACGTGAGATGAAAGAAAGCCAGATCGATCTCGCGCACACTGTCGCGCTCGGATCGATCGGCGACGAAGATCAGCGCGCAGTGGCGGACCTTTTGGATACCGACGATGCTGTACTGCGCGCCGCCTTCACCCAGGAAGTGCAGCAGACCCGAGAAGCCATCATGCTGGCCGCGTCCGCGGTGGCCGTACCGCCACCGCCCGCGCTCCGCGATCGCCTTCTCGCCGCGATAGCCACAGACCAGGCACCGCCGAACACGATCCACCGCTCCCACCACGGTCTCCACCACGGAAACGGCCGCTCCCCCAGTCCGATCCACGACTGAGAGCTCATTTCCCGAAGTACGAGGTCCAGAACCCGTCACGCCCGCGAGGCCAGTTTGCATGCCGCCGATTCAGGTCGCCTGACCGGTTTCGGCTGCATGCTTTGCCGGTAAAGACCGATTCGTATGCGACTCCTCAGCATCTTCATTCGCTCCTACCGCCGCGGCCTCGCGGGACTGGCCGCTGTCACCCTGGTCATCGGGGGCCTCTACGCCTTCACCGACTCCCATTCGGGCGATCTCCGGGACCCATCCCCCGCCATCCCGCTCCCGCCCGTCTCCGGGCCACTGGGCCCGAATTGGCTGACGCCGTCACCGACCGACTCGTACCCCGGGCCCACGCCGACGATCTCCCCGGCGCGCTGACTCCCGCGCGGATTCGAAAACCGCTGCGGGCCCGTATACCCGGACCGATACCTCGCGGCGATCGGATTCGGTTCGGGCATTGGAACTTTCATGGAACGAGGCCGGCACCGTGGACAGGGCGCGGCGGCCCGAAAATGACAGTGGCGCAATGCAGTCCAGGCGGGACCACAGCAACCCGGGCATCACCATGGCAGTGGGCGGGACCATGGCGGTGCGGGCGTCACCATGGCGGTGCGGGGCGTGGCGCAGTCGCGCCGACGGCCGGATCGCGCCGGAGGAAGTCGGGTCGCGCGGTTGGGGTTCGGAGACGGCGAGGCCCCCGGACAGCGGGCTGTCCGGGGGCCTGAGCTGACGTCAGCGGGCTGGGTCAGTGGGCGTGGCCGTGGTGCGCGTCGGCCGGTTCGTCGACCGGCTTCTCGACGATCGCGGCCTCCGTGGTGAGCACCATGCGGGCCACCGAGGTGGCGTTCTCCACCGCGGAACGGGTGACCTTCACCGGGTCGATGACGCCCTCGGCGACCAGGTCGCCGTAGGTGAGGGTGGCGGCGTTGAAGCCGTCCTTGCCATCGGTCACCTTGGACACGACAACCGCGCCGTCGACTCCGGCATTGCTGGCGATCCAGAACAGCGGCGACAGCAGGGCCTGACGCACGACCTCGACGCCGGCCGCCTCGTCACCGGACAGCGAGTCGCGCAGGGCGTTCAGCGTAGACGCGGCCTGCACCAGGGCGGTGCCACCACCGGGGACGATGCCCTCGGCGACCGCGGCCTTGGCGGACGCGACGGCGTCCTCGACGCGGTACTTGCGCTCCTTGAGCTCGGTCTCGGTGGCCGCGCCGACCTTGATGACGGCGACGCCGCCGGCCAGCTTGGCCAGGCGCTCTTCCAGCTTCTCGCGGTCCCAGTCGGAGTCGGTGTTCTCGATCTCCTTGCGCAACTGGGCAACTCGCCCGTCGATGTCGGCCTGCGAGCCGGCGCCCTCGACGATGGTGGTCTCGTCCTTGGTGACCACGACGCGGCGGGCCTTGCCCAGCACGTCCAGGCCGGCCTCACGCAGGGTGATGCCCAGGTCGGGGTTGACCACGGTGCCGCCGGTGACGATGGCCAGGTCGTCCAGGAACGCCTTGCGGCGGTCACCGAAGAACGGGGCCTTCACGGCGACGACCTTGAGGGTCTTGCGAATCGCGTTGACCACCAGGGTGGACAGCGCCTCGCCGTCGACGTCCTCGGCGACGATGACGACCGGCTTGCCCGACTCCGCGATCTTCTCCAGCAGCGGCAGCAGGTCCGGCAGGGAGCTGATCTTCTCGCGGTTCAGCAGGATCCACACGTCCTCGTAGACCGCCTGCATGGTCTCCGGGTCGGTGACGAAGTACGGGGACAGGTAGCCCTTGTCGAACTGCACGCCCTCGGTGATGGCGACCTCGGTCTGCAGACCCGAGGACTCCTCGATGGTGACGACGCCGTCCTTGCCGACCTTGGTCAGCGCCTCGGCGACCAGCGCGCCGATCTCCTCGTCCCGCGAGGACACGGTGGCGACCTGCGCGATGGCCTTCTCGCCGTTGACCGGGGTGGCGGCGGCCTGCAGGGCGGCGGTCACCGCGTCGGCGGCCTTGCTCATGCCCTTGCCCAGGGTCATCGGGTTGGCGCCTGCGGCAATGTTCTTCAGGCCGCCCTTGATGAGGGCCTGCGCCAGCACGGTGGCGGTGGTGGTGCCGTCGCCGGCGACATCGTTGGTCTTGGTGGCGACGCTCTTGACCAGCTGCGCGCCCAGGTTCTCGAACGGGTCCTCGAGGTCGATGTCGCGGGCGATGGTCACGCCGTCGTTGGTGACCGTCGGGCCGCCGAACGCCTTGGCGAGCACCACGTGCCGGCCGCGCGGGCCCAGGGTGACCTTGACGGCGTCGGCGAGCTTGTCGACGCCGCGCTCCATCGCCCGACGAGCCTGCTCGTCGAACTCGATCTGCTTTGCCATGTACCTACTCCTGAAATGAGTTGGGTCGGAACGCACTCCGCCCCGGGCCGGTTGCTGTATTGGCAGCTGCGACTCCGGGGCGGTGTCTCTCGATGGGGTTTCAGGGGGAAGCCCCTGAGAGCCCCGAGAGTTGGAGCGTTCTTACTTGGTGACGACGGCCAGCAGGTCGCGAGCCGACAGGATCAGGTACTCCGCACCGTTGTACTTGATCTCGGTGCCGCCGTACTTGCTGTAGATGACGACGTCGCCTTCCTTGACGTCCAGCGGAATCCGCTTCTCGCCGTCCTCGTCCCAGCGACCCGGGCCCACGGCGATGACGGTGCCCTCCTGGGGCTTCTCCTTCGCCGTGTCGGGGATGACCAGGCCGGAGGCGGTCGTCGTCTCGGCCTCGTTGGCCTGGACGAGGATCTTGTCCTCGAGCGGCTTGATGTTCACGCTCGCCACGTTGAGCCCTCCACTTTCAGGGGATTCGTCGCGTCCGGGGCTGTTCCCCGGACTCACGGTTTCGGTCATGTGTGACCCCTGCGCAATCAGCCCCGTCGTCGCGGGTGCCGGGACCCCTGCTCAGTAGTCATCAGCTGGCACCTCAGCACTAACCCAGTGCCAACTAGCACTCTATACACGGGAGTGCCAGCGCTCAAGGCCGGGCACTGCTACTCGGTGCCCGGGGTTACCTGTAACCCCGCTGGACAGCACGGCAACACCGCTGGACAGCGCGACTCGCCGACACGACGGCCCGGGAATCTGAGGTCTTCCAAAGAAATCCGAAAATCTGTAACGTTCGGATAACGGATTGTGACACCATTGACGTCGGCCACGCGACGAGACCGAATCGGTCCCGCCACGTGCACCGTCGAGAGTTTCACAACTGCTTCACCCCGCTAACCGCGCGGCAACCCCTGCGCGCGGGCTCGAGAAGAGAGCTAGACCGCAAGTGATCAGTGGCAGGTCCGGATGCCCCATCGGACAAGGGCCCGCTGCGATCCGAAGCTCGGCGACGTCCGCTACCCATTGGGCGCGTCCGGAGTCCGTTCGAGATGGTCGTCTCCACCCGGACCATCCGCTCGAAGGGAGGTGAACATGCGAACATCCCTCGGCATCTCCGCCGGGAGCGAGGTGGTGTGCTCGGCGACGGTCGCCACCGCGCCCAACGGCGCCCAGAACTTCGACTACCGCGTCGTGACGGCCGATACCGCCCACTCCGACCTCGGTGATCTGGTGGCCTCCTCGATCGAATTGATGACCACCCAGATTCCGCGCGACAGCGTCTATCCGGTCGGCGCCCATCCGGTCGCCCGCGGCAACGGCCACCGCGAGCCCGACTCGGCCCCGCCCGGTGACATCGCGGTCGCCTACCGGGACCGGGAGCAGGCCCAGATCATCCGCTCGGCGATCGGCCGGCAGCGGCACGGTGTCCAGCTCATCCCGGAGAGCACCGCGGCCCTGGCCTATCTGCGGCACACCGGTCTGCTGGACCGCTGGAACACGGTGGCACTCATCGACATCGGGGCCACCGGCACCACGGTCACCGTGGCCGACCACGCCGACGACACCGTGCTGCGCACCGAGCGCACCAACGCCATCAGCGGCAACGCCATCGACGAGCTGATCCTGCAGCATCTGCTGGACTGCCACCTGTCCCGCCGCGGCATCCGCCCCAACCGGGGCATCCTGCTCAACCGCAGCCGCGCCGCCAAGGAGCACCTGTCGGTGGTTCCCGCGGTCACCATCGACCACGTGGCCGGGCAGCCGCTCAAGCTGACCCGGGTGGACTTCGAGGAGATCGTCGCCGACCTGCTACGCGAGCTGGCGGTGTTCTCCCGTGCCGTGTTCGCGCGCGCCCCGAAGTTTCCGGAGGCGGTCGCCGTGATCGGCGGCGGCGCCAATGTGCCGATCATGGTGGTGGGGCTGGAGCGCGAGCTCGACGTGCCGGTCGTCACCGTGCCGGAGCCGGAGGCCGCGATCGCGAAAGGCGCGGCGCTGGTGGCGGATTCGACCACGCCGAGCAGCACCTTCCCGGTGATCGGCCTGGGCTCGGACGCGCCGATCGGCACCTTCACCAAGCTCGCGGGCACGCTGGCGGGCGCGATCGTGGTGGTCGGACTGATCGTCGGGTACGGGGTCAAGGAATTCGTGGTGCCCGAGCCGCAGAACACCCACTACTCGCCGTCCACGACCGGCCCGCAGCAGCCGGTCCCGCAGACCACGCCGACGGGTCCTTCGGGCGGCTCCACCAGCACCACGACCACTCAGCGCCGCACCACGGCCGCGGCTCCGACGCCCCTGACCGGTTCGGCCGGCGGCGCGCCTATCGCGCCCAGTAGCACCGCCCAGCCGCCGCTGCGCCCGGATCCCGACCTACCCCAGATCCCGTTCCCCGCGGATCTCCCCCGCCTGCTCGGGCCGCTGCTGGGCACCTCGCTGCCGCCGGCCGAGCCAGAGTCGCATATCTCGGTCACGGCCGGCACGCCCACTGATTCGGACTCCGCGAACGGCGGTGGCACGCTCCCCCGCCTCCCCGAGACTTCAGCGGCCGGCTGAGAGCCGTCGACGGTCGTGTACCCGTGCCGGCGGTTGGGTGCCGAACTGAGTTCGGACGTACCCGATGAGTTACCCCGAACGTCACGAAATCAGTTGTCGCCTTGACATTCGCCAACCACCCGCGATTTTTTGCAGGTGGCGTTTACAGGTGGCTGGTGGAGACGGGGAGGCCGGGGTCGGTGGCGACGGTGAGTTCGGAAGGCTCTGCGCCGCCGGCGATCACGTGGGCGCCGAGGGTGGCGATCATGACGCCGTTGTCGGTGCACAGGCGCGGCTTGGGGACGCGCAGGGTGATACCGGCTGCGGTGCAGCGTTCTTCGGCCATCGAGCGGATGCGGGAGTTGGCGGTCGCACCGCCGCCCAGCACCAGGGTGTCGACGCCGGTGTCCTGGACTGCGCGCACCGCCTTCATGGTGAGCACATCCGCCACGGCCTCCTGGAAGGACGCCGCGATATCCGGGATGGGCAGCTCGCGGCCTTCCCGTTGCGCCGCTTCGACATAGCGCGCGACGGCGGTCTTCAGTCCGGAGAAGGAGAAGTCGTAGCGCGGGTCGCGGGCGCCGGTCATGCCGCGCGGGAAGGCGATGGCGCTCGGATCGCCCTCGGTGGCAATGGAATCCAGCACCGGCCCGCCCGGGTAGCCGAGGCCGAGCAGACGGGCCACCTTGTCGAAGGCCTCGCCCGCGGCGTCGTCGACCGTGCTGCCCAATTCGGTGATGGGGTGGGCGAGATCGGTGACCTGCAGCAGGTGGGTGTGCCCGCCGGACACCAGCAGCGCGACCGCCGGAGGCATGGGACCGTGTTCGAGGGTGTCCACGGCCACGTGCCCGCCCAGGTGGTTGAGCGCGTAGAACGGGATATCCCAGGCCGCCGCATAGGCTTTCGCCGCCGCGACGCCCACCAGCAGCGCGCCCGCGAGTCCGGGGCCGATGGTGACGGCGAGGGCGTCGGGCTTGCTGATGCCGGCCGTGGCCAGCGCCCGGCGCATGGCGGGCACGATGGCCTCGAGGTGTGCGCGGGAGGCGATCTCGGGCACCACGCCGCCGAAGCGGGCGTGCTGGTCCACGCTGGAAGCGACCTCGTCGGCGAGCAGTTCGCAGCTGCCGTCGGGCAGTCGGCGCACGATGCCGACTCCCGTTTCGTCGCAGGAGCTTTCGATACCCATGACGATCATGACGAGACCTCGGCGTCGGTGGTGAATCCGTCCTGCGGGAAGCCGGCCATGGCGGGTCGCCGCATGGTGTACGCGTCGGCCCCGCTGGGCTGGTAGTAGTTCTTGCGCAATCCGATGATGTGGAAGCCGTGCTTCTCGTAGAGCGTGATGGCGGGCGCGTTGTCGGTGCGGACCTCGAGGAACACCGGCCCGCCGCGGCGCCCGGCCTCCACCAGCAGCGCCTCCAGCAGCAGGGTGCCGATGCCGCGCCGGTGCTCGGCGGGATCGACGCCGATGGTGTGGACCTCGGCCTCGGGATGTTCGGCGGTGCCGAGCAGCGCGATGCCCGCGTAGCCGATCATGCGGCCGTCGGCGTCGCGCGCGGTGATGTAGCGGTTGTGCGGTCCGGCCAGCTCCGACAGGAACGAAACCTCGTGCCAGGGATCGTCCTCCGGGAACAGCACCTGCTCGAGTTCGGCACAGCGGGTGACGTCGGCAGGCCGCATCGGTTCGATGCGGATGGTCATCGGCCCACCTGCGCGTAACTCTTCTCGACGGCATCGGGGCGGCGCAGGTACAGCGGCACCAGCGGCGCGGGCACGACGCCGGCCAGGATCTCGGCGGCGGCGCAGCGCACCAGACCCGCCGGGGACGGCGTCTCGACCGGCAGCACCGGCAGATCGAAATAGTCGACGTGCGAAGCGGATCCGGCGATCACGGTGGCGGCGGCCTGATCCAGATCGGCGGGCTTGCTCACCTCGGGCCCCTCGGACCGCGTCAGGATGCGGCCCCCGGCCGCGGTGCGGTAGCGCGCCCAGTACACCTCGCGGCGGCGGGCGTCGGTGACGACCAGCAGCTCGATCGGGTCGGCGCTCTCACGCAGATAGCTCTCGGTGTCGGCGGCGATGGCGTCCAGGCTGCACACCCCGTGCACCGGAACGCCCAGTGCGTCACCGAAGGCGGCCGCGGTGGCCATGCCGACGCGCAGTCCGGTGAACGGCCCGGGCCCGACACCGGCCACGACCGCGGCGATATCGGCACGGGAGCGGCCGGATTCGGCGAGGCAGGCCAGGATCTGCGGGGTCAGCACCTCGTTGTGCGCGCGAGCGTCCACGGTCACCTTGGCGGTGATCGTGGTGATCTGCGGTGCGTTCGACCCGGGTTGCGCCGGTTCCAGTTCCACCAGTCCCGCTGTGACGGCGGGGGTCGCGGTGTCGACAGCCAATATCAGCATGATTGTCTTTACGATACCGGGTGGTACAGCCCACTCGGCGTGGTGTCTGCCTGCGGGAACTTACCGGCGTATCCGGGACTTTTCCGGTCCGGTTTCAATTCGCGGCGACCCACTCCCATTCGGCGGTGCGCACATCGGACTCGGGTTCACGGCGCAGCTGCACGCGCAGATGGCGATCGGACAGGTGTTCGGCCACGCCCAGCCCCCATTCGACCACCACCACGGCGTGGTCGAGATCGGTGTCCAGGTCGAGGGCGTCGAGTTCGTCGAGGTCGCCGCCGAGCCGGTAGGCGTCCACGTGTACGAGCGCCACCGCACCCGGGTGGGTTCCGGCGCGGTGCTGGCGGGCGATGATGAAAGTCGGTGAGCTGACCCGTCCTTCGACACCCAGCCCGGCGGCGATGCCGCGGGTGAGCGCCGTCTTGCCCGCGCCCAGCGGGCCGTCGAGGATCACCAGATCCCCGGCATGCAGTTGTTCGGCGAGCTCGCGGCCCAGCGCCTCGGTGTCCTCGACGGTGGCGAGCATGCGGTGATCGGTCACCGGTCACCGCCGACGTGGGTACGGACCACGCGGCCGCGGGGGTAGCAGACGATCTCGTAGTTGATAGTGCCGAGCGTGTCGGCCCACTCCTGGGCGTGCGGGTGACCGGACTCACCACCGAACAGCACCGCGGTGTCACCCGCCCGGACCCCGGCTTCGTTCTCGCCCAGGTCCACCACGATCTGATCCATACAGACCCGGCCGATCTGCGGGTAGCGGACGCCGCCCAGCGCCACCGAGAATCGGCCGCCCAGCAGGCGCGGCACGCCGTCGGCGTAGCCGGCCGGAACGAGGGCGACCGTGGTGTCGCGGTCGGCGGTCCACTCGTGGCCGTAGGACACGCCCTCCCCCGCCGCGACCCGCTTCACCCGGAGCACCCGGGCGCGGAAGGTCATGGCCGGACGCAGGCCGAAATCGGACAGCTCCGGGATCGGTGACAGGCCGTACACGGCGATGCCGGGGCGCACCATGTCGAAGGCGAGGTCCGGACGGGTCAGTGCGGCAGCGGAATTCGCCAGGTGCACCAGTTCCGGCTGCAGGCCGTGCTCCTTGGCGGTGGCGATGAACTCCAGGAACCGTTCGCGCTGCATGTCATTGACCGGATGCTGCGGTTCGTCGGCGAGCGCGAGGTGGGAGAAGATGGCGCGGAAGCGCACCGTCTCCTCGGCCACCAGCCGCCCGAGCAGGTCGAGCACCTCGGGGAATTCGGCGGTGGGGATGCCGTTGCGGTTGAGCCCGGTGTCCACCTTGAGACTCACGGTGGCGGTCCGGCCGAGCTGCCGCGCCGCCTGCGCCACGCCCGCGAGCTGCGTGAGCGCGGAGACGCCGATTTCGATATCGGCGGCGATGGCGCTCGCGTAGTCGGTGTCGGAGGTGTTGAGCCAGCACAGGATCGGTGCGGTGATCCCCGCGGCCCGCAGCCCCACCGCCTCGCCGACCGTGGTGGTGCCGAGTTCCCGCGCGCCCGCCGCCAGAGCCGCCCGCGCCACCTCGGCCGCACCGTGGTTGTACCCGTCCGCCTTGACCACGACCATGACCGCGGCGTCTCCGGCGTGCTCGGCCAGGATTCGCACATTGTGGGCAATGGCATCCAGGTCGACGACGATCTCCACCTGTGGGTCTGGCTTCTTCACGCCCTCGATACTGCCACCCCGACCTCGGCGATTCGGATCACACCCGAATCCCGGCGGGCTGTCCGGGCAGGGCGGCCAGGGCCGTGGCGAGCGCCTCGCGGCTTGCCGGGAGCAGCGGCAGCCGGACGGCCGGGGTGGGGATGCGGCCCTGGGCGGCCAGAACCGCCTTCACGACAACGGGATTGGGTTCGGTGAACAGGGCGGCGGCCAGCGGAGCCAGGCGGTTGCCGAGTTCGCGGCCGGATTCCAGTTCGCCCCGGCGCCAGGCGGCGATCAGGTCGGCGCAGGCGGCGGGGGCGACATTGGCGCAGGCGAGAATCGCGCCCGACGCGCCCAGGGCCAGCAGCGGGGCGGCATACAGATCGTCGCCCGCGAGCACCGAGGTGTGGTCGGGCACCCGGGACATGAAGGCGATCGTGGTGTCGTCGATGCCGCCGGCGGTGTATTTGAAGCCCGCGACATTCGGTAGTTCGGCCAGCCGGAGCAGGGTGTCGGTGCTGAGGGACAGGGCCGTGCGGTACGGGATGTGGTAGATCAGCAGCGGCACGGGGCTGGCGGCAGCGAGGGTCCGGAAATGTTCCACCACACCGGCTTCCGACGGACGCAAGTAGTAGGGGACGACCGCGAGGGCGGCGGTGGCGCGCGGGTCGAGGGCGGCGAGGGCGCGCGCTGAGTCGAGGGTCGTGTTGGAGCCCGCACCGACGATGAGGGCGGCGGCGCGCTCGCGGCAGACGTTCGCGCAGATGTCGATGACCCGGGCCTGCTCGGCCGCGGTCAGGGTGGCGGGTTCGCCGGTGGTGCCGAGCGCGACCAGGCCCGCCGCGCCCGCGTCGAGGACCTCGTGGGCGAGCGCTTCCAGGGCGTCCGCAGCCAGGTCGCCGTCGGCGGTGAAGGGCGTGACCAGGGGCACGTACAGGCCGGTGAATGTCATGTGACCAGCGTGATCGATGCCGGGCTTCAGGTCTATTTCACGTTTCTTCGCCCGAGCATAAGATCAGCTGATGCTGGATGTCCGCCGTCTGCGCCTGCTCCGCGAGCTCGCGCACCGCAAGACCATCGCCGCGGTCGCCGGGGCCCTGACCTACACGCCCTCGGCGGTGTCCCAGCAGCTCACCGCGCTGGAACGGGAGGCCGGGGTGCCGCTGCTGGAACGGACCGGGCGCAGCGTCACCCTCACGCCGGCGGCGCTGCGGCTGGTCGAGCACACCGAGACCATCCTGTCCGTGCTGGAACAGGCCACCGCCGAACTCGCCTCCGCCCGGCACGAACTCACGGGCACCCTGCGCATCGGCGCGTTCCCGACCGCCGTGCACACCATCGTCTCCCCTGCGCTGGTGTCGCTCAGCCGCGACCATCCGCGGCTGGAACTGCTTGTCACCGAACTGGATCCGGCCGCTGCCCCCGCCGCCCTCCGGGCCGAGACCCTGGATATCGCGCTGCTGCAGGAGTACGACTACGTTCCCCTCGCACCCGAACCCGGGCTCGACACCGAGCCGCTGTTCGAGGAAACCATCCACCTGGCTGCCCGCGAGCCCGGACCGCTTGCCGCACAGTCCGATTCGCCGTGGATCGCGGGCACGCCCGGCACCCTCTGCCACGAGATGACGGTCCGCGCCTGTCTCGCCGCGGGATTCACCCCGCGCATCCGCCACCACGCCGATGACTTCGGCACCGTGCTGGCGCTCGTCGCCGCGGGCCAGGGCGTAGCACTCGTCCCCGACCTGGGCGCCCGCTCGACACCCCCGGGCGTCACCCTCACCGCGCTACCGGCCCGCCGCCGCACCCACCTCGCCTACCGCCGCGGCACCGGCGCCCACCCGATCGTCACGGCCGCGCGGACCGCCCTGCGGGCCGCCGCTACCGGTACGGCTGCGTGAAGTCGTCGGGATGGACGTCGCATACGGAATGGACTTCACCGCAAGGTCTTCCATGGCCGGAGGATCAGGCGGCGAGCTCCCGGAGCGTGCCGATGGCCTCGCGGACGTGGGAAAGCAACGGGGAGGCGGAGATCGGGGCTCCCGCGGACGTGGTGGCGTGGGCGGCGAGATTCGCGGCCAGGGAGTGGGCGCGGGCCGCGGCCGCGGCGGCCCAGGACGGGTGGAGGCCGCGGGCCAGGAGAGCGCCGACGATGCCGGACAGGACGTCACCGGAACCGGCGGTGGCGGCCCACGAGCCACCCGCCTCATTGACGAAGACCGGGACGCCCGGGCCCGCGATCAGGGTGGCGCGGCCCTTCAAAAGTACTGTCACCTGCCAGGATTCGGCGAGCTTGCGCACGGCGGCGACACGGTCGGGGCCGGGTTCGGCACCGGTCAGGCGGGCGAATTCGCCGGCGTGCGGCGTGAGGACGGTCGGGGCGGCACGGCCGGTGACCAGACCGGGTTCGGCGGCGAGCAGGGTGAGGCCGTCGGCGTCCACCACGACGGGCAGGTCGGTGGCCAGGATCTCGGCCAGCCGGTCGCGGGCGGCGGCGTCGGTGCCCGCGCCCGGGCCGAAGACCCAGGACTGGACCCGGCCGGTCGCGGAAATGGTCTCGGCGGCAATCACTTCCGGGAAGTGGGCGAGGACCTGTTCCGCGCCGGTGCCCGCGTAGCGCACCATGCCCGAGGTGGCAGCGATCGCGCCACCCGTGCACAGCACGGCGGCGCCCGGATAGGTGCCGCTGCCCGCGCAGACGCCGGTGACACCCTGGGTGTACTTGTCGTCCGAGGGGCCCGGGACCGGCCAGCCCGCGCCGACCGCCCGCGGTTCCAGCGCGATGAGATTCGCCTCGGGCAATCGTAATCCGATGGGCACCAGCTCGATTCGGCCGCAGTGCGGTGCGGCGAGCGCGTGCACCGGCTTGCGGGCGCCGAAGGTGACCGTGACGTCCGCGCGGACGGCCGGACCGGTCACGGCTCCGGTATCGGAATCGACGCCGGAGGGGAGGTCGGCGGCGATGATCGGACAGCGCACGCCCGCAACCAGTTCGGCCGCCACCGGGCGTAGCGGGCCACGACCGGAGATGCCGACGATGCCGTCCACCACCAGATCCGGCGCGCCCAGCAGCTGACCGACCCGATAGGGCACGGAGGTGCCGGTGTCGACGTGTTGGAGCAGCCCGAGCCGGGGCGGATCCGCTTCCCGCAGTTCCTCGGCGGTGGCGGAGACGGCAAGAATCCGCCCGCCCGCCCGGCGCACGGCCGCCAGGCCCGCCGGGTGGGCGCGCTCCGGTACCAGCAGGACCGCCCGCACCGCGACCCCGCGCCGCCGCAGGAACGAGCCCGCCCACAGCGCGTCGCCACCATTGTCGCCCGACCCGACCAGCAGGGTCACCGCGCGACCGGCGACGCCCCCGGTGCGTTCACGCAGCTCCCGCGCCACCACGTCGGCGAGGCCGAAGGCGGCCCGCCGCATGGGCATTCCCTCGGGCACCCTGGTGAACAGCTCGGCCTCCGCGGCCCGGACCTCGTCGGCCGTGTAGTACCCGCGCACCGCCGGTGCGGTCATGATCGCCTCCCGGATGTGATTGCCTGCGCTTCAGGAGACTACGCCTGGGGAGCCGCGGCGCAGGTCAGCGCGGTGCCCGCGAATGGCGCGCTATCGCCGGGTACTAACCTGGCTGGCATGTCGATCCGTCGCCAGTCGTCTTCGCATGTCCTGCTTCTCGTCGCCGTCGTGGCCGGAGCGCTGGTGGCCGGGGGCTGCGCGTCGGAAAGCTCGAAGACCGCGGCCACCTCGACCACGGCCGCTCCGGCCGCCTCCGCGACGGCCACCTCCACCGGTCCGGCGGTTGCCGCCGCGGTGACCGTCGAGGTGAAGGACATGAAGTTCTCCCCGGCCGACATCACCGTCAAGGCCGGGGACACCGTGACCTGGAAGTTCGACGACCGCGCCCCGCACGCCGTGCAGGGAATCGGCGATGTCGCGCTCGGGATCAACAGCCCGATCATCCACAAGGGCGAGTGGAGCCACACCTTCACCACGCCCGGCACCTACCGCTACCTATGCCCGCTGCACCCGGACATGAAGGGCACGGTCACCGTCCAGTAGCCGGCTATTCGACCGTGACGGACTTGGCCAGGTTGCGCGGCTTGTCGACGTCGTAGCCGCGGGCCTGCGCCACCTCGGCGGCGAAGATCTGCAGTGGAACCGTGGACAGCAGCGGCTGGTACAGCGTTGGGGCCGACGGGATTTCGATCAGGTGGTCGGCGAACGGGCGCACGGTGTCGTCGCCCTCCTCGGCGATGACGATGGTGCGCGCGCCGCGCGCCTGGATCTCCCGGATATTGCTGAGCAGCTTGGAGTGCAGCACCGCGCGGCCCTTCGGGGAGGGCATGACCACGAAGACCGGCAGCCCGTCCTCGATGAGGGCGATCGGGCCGTGCTTGAGCTCGCCTGCCGCGAAACCCTCGGCGTGCATGTAGGCCAGTTCCTTGAGCTTCAGCGCGCCCTCCAGGGCGACCGGGTAGCCGACATGGCGGCCCAGGAACAGCACGGTCGGGACGTGCGCGAACTGGCGGGCGATCTCCCGCACCCGGTCGGCCGACTCCAGCACCTGGGCAACGAGTTTCGGCATGGACTCCAGTTCGGCGAACTCGCGCGCCACCTCGTCCGGATACTTGGTGCCCCGCGCCTGCGCCAACGCCAGGCCGACCAGATAGTTGGCGGTGATCTGGGCCAGGAACGCCTTGGTCGAGGCCACGCCGATCTCCGGGCCGGTGCGGGTGTAGAGCACGGCGTCGGACTCGCGCGGGATCTGCGCGCCATTGGTATTGCAGATGGCCAGGACTCGCGCCTTCTGCTCCTTGGCGTGACGCACGGCCTCCAGCGTGTCGGCGGTCTCGCCAGACTGCGAGATGGCGACCACCAGGGTGGAGCGGTCCAGAACCGGGTCGCGGTAACGGAATTCGCTGGCCAGCTCGACCTCCACGGGCAGCCGGGTCCAGTGCTCGATGGCGTACTTGGCCAGCAGGCCCGCGTGATACGAACTGCCGCAGGCGACCACGAAGACCTTGTCGAACTCGCGCAGCTCCTGATCGGCCAGCCGCTGCTCGTCCAGAATGATCCGGCCGCCCGCGTAGTGGCCGATGAGAGTGTCGGCGACGCCGGCGGGCTGCTCCTGGATCTCCTTGAGCATGAAGTAGTCGTGGCCGCCCTTCTCGGCGGCGGCCAGATCCCAGTCGATGGTGAACGGACGGAACCGGACACCGTCGGTCGCGCCGGTGAAGTCGGTGACCCGGTAGCCGTCGGCGGTGATGACCACGGCCTGGTCCTGGCCGAGTTCGACTGCCTCCCGGGTGTGTTCGATGAAGGCGGTCACGTCCGACGCGATGAACATCTCGCCCTGGCCTACACCCACCACCAGCGGGGTCGAGCGGCGGGCGGCCACGATGGTGCCCGGGTGGTCGGCGTGCGAGAAGACCAGGGTGAACGCGCCCTCCAGGCGGCGCACCACCGCGAGCGCGGAGGCGACGAAATCACCGGCGGTGTCCCCGGCCGCGTAGGCGCGGGCCACCAGGTGCACCGCCACCTCGGTGTCGGTGTCGCTGCCCAGCTCGACGCCCGCCGCCTCCAGCTCGCGGCGCAGCGGGGCGAAGTTCTCGATGATGCCGTTGTGCACCACCGCGACCCGGCCCGTGCCATCGCGATGCGGGTGGGCATTGCGATCGGTCGGCGCGCCGTGCGTGGCCCAGCGGGTGTGACCCATGCCGGTCGATCCGGCGAATCGGTCCCGGCCGGTCTCGGCGAGCTCCGCCTCCAGATTGGCCAGGCGCCCGGCCTTGCGCTCCACCGCGAGGCCGCCCGCGCCGTTCAGGATCGCCACTCCCGCGGAGTCGTAACCTCGATATTCCATGCGGCGCAACGCATCGACCACCACGCCGAGCGCATCCCGGTACCCCACATACCCCACGATTCCGCACATGGCCCCCTAGCCTAATGGGGTAGCCGCGCCGGACATATCCGAGTCGATGTCCGACCGGGCGAAACGCCCCAAGCCCGCCGCCATCGGATAGGTTCTAGACCGTGTCGGCGTCTGTGAAATCGCTCCTGAGCACTCTGACCCTGCGTGGCCCGCACGAGGTGCTGCGCGGGAATCTCGGCATCGCCGGGCTGCCCGGCGTGGTGTACACGCCCGGGAAGGGACTCAACCTGCCCGCGGTGGCGTTCGGGCACGGGTGGCTGACCGGGGTGGGCAACTACCGCCGGCTGCTGGAGCACCTGGCCTCCTGGGGTTATGTCGCGGCGGCGCCCGACACCGAGCGCGGACCCATCCCCTCGCACCTGAACCTCGCGACGGATCTGCTGACCACCCTCGACATCTGCGCCGGGGTGCGGCTGGGCGCGGGCAATGTCAGCGTGGATCCGAAGCGGCTGACCCTGGCCGGGCACGGCATGGGTGCGGGCGCGGCCGTCATCGCCGCCTCCCAGCGCGACGTCGCCGCCGTCGCGGCCCTGTATCCGTCCCCCACCGCGCCCTCCGCCGAGGCCCTGGCCCCCAAGATCGACGCTCCGGCCCTGATCCTGGCCGGCGCCACCGATATCGACTCGGTCAGCTCCGACGCCATCCCGCTGGCCGCCGCCTGGGGCGAGGGCGCGATCCTGCGCTCGCTCGACAAGGCCGGCCACAACGGCATGATCGAGGGCCGCCGCGCCCTCGCCGCCCTCGGCGCCGGCAAACACGAACCCAAAACCGAACGCCTCACCCGAGCCCTCCTGGTCGGCTACCTCAACTACACCGTCCTCGGCGACAAGAAGTACAAGCCCTTCGCCGACCCCGAAGCCGCCCTCCCCCACACCCAGCTCGTGGACCCCAACGCCATCGAGGAAGAGCCCGAGCAGCCCCAGAAACTCCCGGTCCTCCAACTCATCCAGGCCCTCCGCAAGTAGCCCGGGGCGCTCGGCGCACGCTCGGCTCGAGCGATTCTGCGGGCGGCCTCGAGCGATTCTGGGGGCGGCACAGCCGGTTCCCGCGCTGGGGCGCTCGACGCCTCCCTCGGCACTCTCCGCCAGTCCGTCCGGACTCCCCAGCGCGGGAACCGGATTCACACGGGCGCGCCGAGCGACCGGGTCCCCGCTTACGGCAGCGCAGGGTGCCGGGACCGGTGCTCGCGCGGAGTCCAGACAGCACCGGCAGGACGACGATTACGGCGCGAGAGGTTCGGTGGTCTCGGGTATTTCGGGACCTCCCTCCGGGATCTCCAGCGGCGTGTGCGGCTCCGCTGACCAGGGCGTGGCTTCGGCGAGTGGCGCGTCGGATCCGGGTGGACCCGTAGCTGTTGGCGGCACGGGGTTTTCGAGCGGGTGCGCGCGCCCGGGCGGCTGGTCGGTCGGCACGGGCGGGGTCGGCGGCGCGCAACCGCCCGCAGTCTGGTCCGGAGTGGGATGGGGGGTGGGCGGCTGGGTGCAGCCCGGCGGCGCACCGTCCCCGGCGGCGGGTGGGGGCGGAACCTCTGGCGGCGCAGACTGATTCGGGGTGGGGTCGGGGCAGGGATTCGGTGGAGCGGTCGGCGGGTCGGGAACTGGGCAGGTGCGGGGTACGCAGTCTGGACCGGGCGTTGCGCCGCCATCTGTCGTGGGTGGCGCGTCCGCCTGGGTGGGTGGGGTCGGGTCCGGGTGGGCATCACTGGCGGGTGCGGTGGGGGTGTGGGCCGGGTCGTCGGTGGCGAGGACCGGGGTGCCGTTCTGATCGAAAGACAGTGTGTAGGTGTTGGTTCGGCCCGATTCGTCGGTCACGGCGAGGGTCAGGTCGCCGGTGGGGGTGCGTTCGAGGACGAAATGCTTACCGGACAGGTCGAATTCGAGCCGGCCAGACGGGAGTGCTTGGTTCTCCGAGTGATCCGGCTCGGGCTTGGGATCGGTTGCTGCCTCGGGTTCACCGGGCGATGGTGATGTCTGGCCCGTGAGGGAGTCGAGCTTCTCGATGGCGGCGGAAATGCCCTGCTGGAGGCCCTTTTCGAGTTGGGTGAGAGTGTCTTTCAAGGTCCGGCCGAACTGGTCGGACCGCTGCTCGGCCAGGTCCGGGGCTGCTGCGGTACCAGTGTCCGCCGAGCCCGCGGAACCATCGGGCTCCGCACCGCTGAGGTCCGCAGCGCCGGCCGGTTGTGTCTCGGCGGCCGGTGCAGTGGAACCCGCTCGGCCAGGCAGGGATTCCGGTGGGACGGTAGACGGCTGAGCTCGATCCGGGGACTGCGGCTGGGCCGGGTCGGGTGCGCTTGCCCCACCCGATGACGGCGGGTATCCAGGCGGGACGACCGGTTGCGACGGCTGGGGGTGCAATGTTGGCGGCGTTGTCGCTGGGTACGACTGCGGCGCTGGAAGAGGCTGGGGCGTGGGAATACTCGGGGCCGGGTTCTCCTCGGGCCGGGGCAGCAGGGCTTGGGCAGGTTGCGGATAGGGATGGTCGATGACCTGGGCCAGGGCCGTGACGATGGTGCGGTAGTGGGATTCGAAGGTCTCGTTGGTGGCGGCACAGGCGGCGCTGAAGGCCGCGAGTTTGTGATCGACGTCGGCACGGAACGTTCCGGTGAGCCAGGGGTCGGTGGTGTCGAGGGCTTCGATGTCGTCCGGAGTTCTGCCGTCGATGGCGAGGCGGCCTTCGCCGTCCAGAGTGGGTTCGAGCAGGGCGAGGGTGTGTTCGGCCTTGGTGAGGACCGAGTCGCGGAGGGGGTCCAGGGCTGCGGCAATGGCGGTGGAGGCGGTGCGGATGGTGTCGAGATCGTCGCGGGCCTGGCGCAGTTGGGAATTCACGATGGTGAGTGCCTCGGTGCCGGTGGCGCCGGTCCAGGCGGTCGGCAGGGTTTGCGCGATGGCCCGGTGCGACGACCAACGCGACTCCGCATCCGTGAGCGCTCTGTCCAGTTCGGTTCGGGCGGTGTCGAATTCGATGAGATCCGCGCCTCGCTGCTCGTCGTAGCGGGCATAGAGGTCGGCGAGGCCGAGCCCCTCCGGCGCGCCGAATGCCTTGGTGTACAGGGGCAGAAAGTGTTCCCAGTACTGGAGGCCGGGCGCACCGTAGTCGAGAATCTGGTCGATGCTCTTGCCGGTGGGGTCGAAGCTCATCGGCCCACCCGCGTGAGTGCGGTGGCGTATTCACGGTCCAGGCGCGCGTATTCGGTGGCGGCGCGGTCGAATACCTCGGCGGTGGCGGAGGCCGCCGCGCCCCAGTACCGCAGGCAGGCGGCCGCGCGCTCGAAGCCCTGGTGCACGGCAATGCCCTGCGCGGAATAGTTCCGCCCGGCTTCGTCCCTGCCGATGCCGAAGGCATGTTCGCCGACCGTACGGGCATGCAGCCCCAGGGCCGCCGCATTGTCGCGCAAGGTGGTGGCCCCGTCGCGCAGGGCCGCGATGCGCACGCCGAAATCGCCGGATTCACTCATTGCTCCCCCTCGAATCCCGATACCGTGAAAACCCCCGCCGCCCCGGCTATGTGCCGCCGAGGTGTCCTACGTCCATCCGCACCCACTCGGTGGTGCCGTCCGGATTGTGGTGGAACTCCCAGGCCGAGAAGTCCCCGCCGCTGTCCACCACGGTCA
Source organism: Nocardia sp. NPDC059154 (assembly GCF_042755705.1). Lineage (NCBI taxonomy): Bacteria > Bacillati > Actinomycetota > Actinomycetes > Mycobacteriales > Nocardiaceae > Nocardia > Nocardia sp. NPDC059154. The sequence goes on along the minus strand of NZ_JBHZCS010000001.1, from coordinate 296,551 downwards.
CATGATCGGCGTAGCCGTCGTGATCCAGATCCGTCCACACCTGCATGGCGTGATCGGTGCTGGTGGTCACGGTGTCCAGCAGGCCGTCACCGTCGAGATCCTGCGTGGGGTGCGATAACTCGACCGCGCCGAGCCCGCCGAGCTCCGTGTGCGCGTCGAGATCCGGCAGCTCCAATCCGGGCAGATCACCCGATGTGACCATAATGTGCACTCCTCCGCTGTGACGTGGCTCTCATCCTGTCACTTTGCCGAGGCACCCGCATCACCCTCGATCACGAATGTGGACAACTCGCGGCCTGTGGACAACTCACTGCTTCGGGATCACGATCCACAGCGCGATGTAGATGAGGAACTGCGGCCCGGGCAGCAGGCAGGACGCTATGAACAGGGCGCGAACGAGGTTGGCGTTCCAGCCGAAGTACTGGGCGAGGCCGCCGCACACGCCGCCGATCCACTTGTCGTTGGCGGAGCGGGTCAGTCGCTTGGGGGCCGGAGTCGGAAACTGTGTCGTCATGTCTCCCACTGTGCCCAGTTCGATCTCGGCCCACATCGGTCGCACGCCCCAATACGACCCTGAACTTTCCGAGGGCCGGAGTCAGGGTGCCACCCCGAACACGGCAGAATCGCCCTGGTGAGCACCACTCTGCATGCGCGCGGCCTGGCCGCCGGACACGGTGAGCGGATTCTGTTCTCCGACCTGGACCTGATCCTCGCCCCGGGCGACGTGATCGGGCTGGTCGGGGTGAACGGCGCCGGGAAGTCCACCCTGCTGCGCATGCTCGCCGACAGTCGCGCCCACGAGGGCGAGATCGTGCTGAGCCCGCCCGACGCCACCGTCGGCTACCTGGCCCAGGAACCCGAGCGCCTGGCCGGGGAGACCGTGCTCGAATTCCTGCGCCGCCGTACCGGTGTGGCCGCCGCCCAGCAGCTCATGGACGCCGCCGCCGAACGCCTCGCCGACGGCGGCGACGACGAGTACTCCCCCGCCCTGGAGCGCTGGCTCGCCCTCGGCGGCGCGGACCTGGAACAGCGCGCCGAGGAGGTGGCCCGCGATCTCGGCCTGGCCGAGAGCCTCCCGCACGGCCTCGACACCCCCATGACCGTGCTCTCCGGCGGTCAGGCCGCGCGCGCCGGGCTGGCCTCGGTCCTGTTGTCGCGCTTCGACATCCTGCTGCTCGACGAGCCGACCAATGATCTGGATCTCGACGGCCTGGCCCGGCTCGAGCAGTTCGTGACCGGCGTCCGCGAGCCCCTCATGGTGATCAGCCACGACCGGGAGTTCCTGGCGCGCACCGTGAATCGCATCGTGGAACTGGATCTGGCCCAGCAGCAGGTCGGCGTCTACGACGGCAGCTACGAGTCCTACCTGGAGGAGCGGGCGATCGCGCGCCGGCACGCGCGCGAGGCCTACGACGAGTACGCCGACACCAGATCCGGTCTGGAAGCGCGCGCCAACATGCAGCGCAACTGGATGGAACACGGCGTCCGCAATGCGCGCCGCAAGTCCAAGGTGGATTCCGACAAGATGGGTCGCAAGGCCCGCGCGGAATCCACCGAGAAGCAGGCCGCCAAGGTCAAGCAGACCCTCAAACGCATCGAACGCCTGGACACGGTGGAGGAACCGCGCAAGGAGTGGGAGCTGCGCATGTCCATCGCCGCCGCCCCGCGCAGCGGCTCGGTGGTGGCGACCGTGTCGGGCGCCACCGTGAACCGCGGCGACTTCACCCTCGGACCGGTGACGGTGCAGGTGGATTGGGGCGACCGCATCGTGCTGACGGGCGCCAACGGTTCCGGCAAGTCCACGCTGCTGTCCCTGCTGCTCGGAAAGACGAAGCCGGACAGCGGATCCGCCGCCCTGGGCTCGGGCGTCGCGATCGGCGAGGTCGATCAGGCGCGCGGCCTGTTCCGCGGAACCGCCACCCTGGCGGACACTTTCAGCGCCCAGGTGCCCGACCGGAACGAGTCCGACGTCCGCACCCTGCTCGCCAAGTTCGGCCTGCGCGGCCCACATGTGCTGCGCCCCAACGACACTCTCTCCCCCGGCGAACGCACCCGCGCCGCACTGGCCCTGCTCCAGGCCCGCGGCGTGAACCTGCTCGTCCTGGACGAGCCCACCAACCATCTGGACCTGCCCGCCATCGAGCAGCTGGAGCAGGCCGTCGAATCCTTCGAGGGCACAGTCCTCCTGGTCACCCACGACCGTCGCATGCTCGACAATGTCCGGGCCACCCGCCGCTGGCACATGGACGGCGGACAACTCACCGAAACGCACTGACCCCGTGCTCCCGGCATGCGATTCGGCATGCCGGGGCGACCGGGGCTACTCAGACTGCGGCGACCAGCTTGGCGAGGTTGTCGGCCAGGTCATGCGCCTGGGTGGGGTCGGTCGCCTCCACCATGACACGGACCAGCTGTTCGGTTCCGCTGGGGCGCAACAGGATTCGGCCGGTATCGCCCAGTAGGCGCTCGGCTTCGGCGACGGCTTCCAGCACCGACGGCGCGGCCGCGACCGCCGCCTTGTCGGTGACCGGGACGTTCACCAGCACCTGCGGGACGGTCTGCACGATGCTCGCCAATTCCGCCAGGCCACGGCCGGTTTCGGCCATGCGGGCCATCAGCTTCAGGCCGGTCAGGACGCCGTCGCCGGTGGTGCCGAAGCGGGGGAAGACCACGTGGCCGGACTGCTCGCCACCCAGGGTGTAGCCGCCCGCGCGCAGGTCCTCGAGGACGTAGCGGTCGCCGACGGCGGTGGTACGCATGGTGATTCCGGCCTCGCGCATGGCGATGTGCAGGCCGAGATTGCTCATGACGGTGGCGACCAGGGTGTTCTGCACCAGGTCACCGGAGTCCCGCATGGCCAGGGCGAGGATGGCCATGATGGCGTCGCCGTCGACGACCGCGCCGGTGGCGTCCACGGCCAGGCAGCGGTCGGCGTCGCCGTCGTGCGCGAGGCCGAGGTCCGCGCCGTGCTCGCGGACGGCGCGCTGGACCTGCTCCAGATGCGTGGAGCCACAGCCGTCATTGATGTTCAGGCCGTCGGGCTCGGCATTGATGGCGATGACCGTGGCGCCCGCCTCGCGGTAGGCGGTGGGCCCGACCTCGGAGGCCGCGCCGTTCGCGCAGTCCACCACGACGGTGAGCCCGCGCAGATCGCGGCCGGTGGCCTGGACCAGGTGCTCGACGTAGCGCTCGTGGGTGCCTTCCAGGCTGAAGCGGTCGTGCACGTCGTAGACGTGCCCACCGAGTCCGGGACGGCCGAGCACCCGTCCGATCGCGGCCCCGGTGGGGCGGGTGAAGGTGCCCTCGGCGATGAGCGCCTCGATGCGGTCCTCGATGGCGTCGTCCAGCTTGTGGCCACCCGCGGCGAAGATCTTGATGCCGTTGTCCGGCATGGGGTTGTGCGAGGCGGAGATCATGACGCCCAGGCAGGCGTCGTACAGGCCGGTCAGGTAGGCGACGGCGGGTGTCGGCAGCACGCCGACCGACAGCACGTCCACACCGGCGGCGGTGAGGCCCGCGGTGACGGCGGCCTCCAGCATCTCGCCGCTGGCGCGCGGGTCGCGGCCGACGACGGCCAGCGCGCGCTTCTTCCCCCGACTCAGAACCTGGGCGGCGGCGGCCGAAACCTGCAGCGCCAGTTCCGGACTCAAAGACTCATTGGCGAGCCCGCGCACACCGTCGGTGCCGAACAAACGTCCCATTACCTCAACACCCCTGCTGGTTCGGTCGATACAGCACGAGAGCAGGCTTCCGGCCCTCTCCCGGACTCTCGCACTCCGCCGCGTTCCGCGGCGGAGTGTGTCCAGGAAATAAGGGGCAACAGTTGTGAAAACCGTTGCGGGGAGCCTGCTCTCGTACAGGTTGCCGTGTAGACCGTACCGTGCCCGGCCCCCGGAAGGACTGGGCACGGTAGAGCCCGACGGCGCAATATCAGCGCTTCGAGTACTGAGGCGCCTTGCGGGCCTTCTTGAGGCCGTACTTCTTACGCTCGGTGGCACGCGGGTCACGAGTCAGGAAGCCGGCACGCTTGAGAGCGGGGCGGTCCTCCGGGGTGACCTCGATGAGGGCACGCGCGATGGCGAGGCGCAGGGCGCCGGCCTGACCGGACGGGCCGCCGCCGACCAGGCGGGCGTGCACGTCGAAGGTCTCGGTGCGCTCAACGGTGACCAGCGGGGACTTCACCAGCTGCTGGTGCACCTTGTTCGGGAAGTAATCCTCGATGGTGCGGCCGTTCAGCACGAAGTTGCCGGAACCCGGCACCAGGCGCACGCGGACCACGGCCTCCTTGCGGCGGCCGACGGTCTGCACCGGGCGGTCGATGACGACCGGGGCGGAGAAGGTCTCGGCGTACTCGGCCTCGGCCTCGTAACCGTCACCCTCCTCGACGACCTCCACGGCGGTGTCCTCGACGACGTAGTCGTCGTTGAATTCCTCAGGAGCGGTCACTGGGCCACCTGCTTGATCTCGAAGGGGATGGGCTGCTGGGCGGCGTGCGGGTGGTTCGGGCCCGCGTAGACCTTCAGCTTGCGAATGATCTGGTTGCCCAGCTTGTTCTTCGGGATCATGCCCTTGACGGCGCGCTCGACCAGACGGTCGGGGCGGGTGTCCAGGATCTGGCCCACGGTACGACCCTTCAGACCACCGGGGTGGCCGGAGTGGGTGTAGAGGACCTTGTCCTCACGCTTGTTGCCGGAGACGGCGACCTTGTCCGCGTTGATGATGATGACGAAGTCGCCACCATCCACGTTCGGGGCGTAGGTCGGCTTGGTCTTGCCGCGCAGCAGGTTCGCAGCCTGCACGGAAAGACGGCCGAGCACTACGTCAGTGGCGTCGATGACGTACCACTTGCGGGTCACGTCACCGCCCTTGGGGCTGTACGTAGGCACAGTGCATCCCTGTCTGTCGTAGGTTTTGCCAGCCAAGCGTGAGGTCGAGCTGATTCCCGGCGGCCGGTGGAGACCCGGGGCTCGTACGACAACCGGTTACCCGGCCGTACCGCACGCCAACGAGCCACCTTACCAGCGGGGGTGGCCGTCTCCCGAATCGGTCCCGGCGGACAGGGAACACCCGAACGAAGAGTGATCCATCTCACAGCCTAAGCGGAATGAGTTCCTCCGGTACGGGCATTGTAAGGAGAACGGGAACCATCGCGACGGTTGGTCCAGCCGTCCTGCCAATGGAGGCCGCCATGGCGATCAGCACCCAGCCGACCCATTCGCGCGCAGCAGCGACGCCTCACCCGCATGCGGCCGCCATGCGCCGGATCCTGTTGACCGTAGTGACCGGCAGTCTGGTCTTCCTGATCCCCTGGATCGCGTACCTCTCGGTCAGCCTGCCCTCCGAACGGCAGGTGAGCCAGTGGGACATCGCGTGGGTCGGCTTCGATTTCGCGCTGGTCGGCGCGATCGGCATGACCGCCTGGCACGCCTGGCGGCGCCGGCAGGTCTTCATTCCGTGGGCGATGATCACCGGGACGCTGCTGATCTGCGATGCCTGGTTCGACATCGTGCTCGACTGGAACAGCCCGGATCTGTGGTCCGCCCTGCTCTCCGCCGGCATCGGCGAACTGCCGCTGGCCGCGCTGCTGTTCTACGCGGCCCGGCGGCTGCTGCGACTCACCATCGAACGCGCCTGGGCGCTGACCGGTCACACCGGACCCGCGCCCCGGGTCTCCCGGGTCGAGCTGCTGACCGCCACCAACTGGCTGCGGTTCGACGATCTCGCGGCGGACGGATCAGATGTGCAGGGGCGGGCCCGGATCGGCGCCGCGCGCGGGTCCGGGAATGGTGTAGCGCAGCGTGTCGATGCCGAAGCGTAGACAGTCCTGATCCCTGGGATCACCGACGGTGGCGATGCCCGCATGCGGGAGGCCGGACACGAACGGGGTCACGGCGCAGGATTCGTTGACCGGGTGCACGGTCCCGCCACCGACCCGAATCACGGTGTCGGCGGGCGTGGTTGACGCGACCGGGTCGGACCGCTGGTCGGAGTGCGCGCCCAGGAGTGACAACGCTGCCGCGCCGACAATGATCGGAGCGCCGAAGGGCTTGCGCATCTTGTTCCACAGCTTGCCCTTGCGCTGCTTGCGGTCGGCCTCGGAGCCGGATTCCGAATCCGACTGCCCAGCCGCATCTTCCGGCGTTTGCGGATTCGCCCCGCGCGCCCCCGTCGACATCGACCCACCGTACATCCCGCCGGACTGGCCAGGAGCGTTTCCACCGGATCCAGCAAAACTCCCGCGACCCGAACCGGACGTATCTCCCTCGGGCACATAGGGACCGACCGGGTAGCCGCCGGTGTTGTACCCACCCTGCTGCCCATAGCCGCCCGAGCCGTATCCGCCCTGACCGTACTGCCCGGCGGCACCCTGCTGCGGGGCGTACTGGCCACCCGCATTCGGCTGCGCGCCGCCCGGACCGTAGCCGCCCTGGGCGGCCGCATCGGAGCCCGGAGCATTCGCCGAACCGTAGCCCGCACCGGCCGGGTAGCCGGAAGACCCGGCGCCCGGTCCGGATTGACCGGAACCGTAGGAACCACCGGGTCCGTACTGGCCCGGAGGTTGCCCACCGGACTGGCCGTAGCCCGGCTGCCCGGCCGCCTGGCCGTAGCCGCCGGCCGGCCCGTAACCGCCGGAGCCGTACGGTCCGGCGGGCGCACCGCCCGAACCCTGTTGCGCGCCTGCACCCGAGCCCGGCCCGGCATCGGCGGCGGGCGTGCCCGGCTGACCGAATCCCTGCTGGCCCGCCCCGGCGCCGCCCTGGCCCATGACCGTGGTCAGCTGATCATCGGCCGGCGATCCGGGTGGCCGCATGAACCGGCCACCCACGCCCTCCAGCCCCGGCGGCAGCGTGCCGCGGCCGCCGGCCACCGGCTGCGGCCCGGTGCTCGGATTCTCGGTGCCACGGGGAACCCCTTGGCCCGCATCGCCACTCGGCGACTGCCCCGCCGGGGCCTCGTGCCGCCCGTGACCGCCCGCCGCCTGCGCGGAGCCGCCCGCCGCCTGCGCGGTGAGTCGCGCGACCTCCTCGGCCGTCATCCGCTGGGTCAGGCCGCCGGGTCCGGTCGGCGTGCCCGCACCACCGCTCTGAGATGCAGCCTCCTGCGCGGTGATTCGCCTGGTGAGTCCTGCTGCGGCGGGATCGGCGACGGCCTGTGGGCCGGTCCCCGCTGCCTGCTTCGCCTGGGCGGCGGCGGTGATGGCCGCGGCCTCCTCGGCAGTGAGGCGGACGGTCGCACCCGCCGGGTCGGCACCCGAGTGATCCGGCGCGGCGGCGGGATCGACCACGGGCTGCGGGCCGGTGCCGCGCGCGGAATCCGGTCGCTGCGCACCGGATTCGGGTGCGGGCGGTGAATCCATGTGCCGGGGAATCAATTCCGGCTGGTGGGCCAGCGGCTCGGGCTGACGCTGCAGTGGCTGCCCGGCGGCCGGGCCGCCGGTGACATGACGCGGGCCCTGTTCGATCGGGCGCGCATCGGCGCCCGCCGGCTGCTGCGCGGCGGCCGCGGGCCGGTCGTAGGCCGGGTCGCCCTCGCTGTCGGCGACCAGCAGATGGGTCGCGCCCAGGACCAGGGCGTGCATCGGGTGGTCGGCGACCTGGAAGCGGTGGCCGAGATGGTTCTGAAAGGCCAGGCGCAGTGCGTCGTTGAAGCACACATTGCCGGTGAGCAGCACCGTCGAGGTGTCGGCATTGATGGCGCGGGCCGCGGCCATCACCTCGATGACCACATTGTCGGCGGCATGGGCCTCGTGCAGCGCCTCGGCGGTGATGGCGACGCTGACCGACTCGGTGGGCTGATCGTCATTGCCGTGGACGGCGACGACCAGGCATTCACGGCCGTCGGAGTAGACGCCGACCGCGCCGACCGCCGGACCGCGACCGGGTGCGCGCACCAGACCGAGCGCGCGGACATAGCCGGAGAGCGCGACCGATTCGGGCAGCGGCTCGGCGGGCACGCCGAGTTGCTCTACCAGGCGCACGAATTCGTCGACCTTGGGGTCGGGCCATTCATCGGGGAAGGGCAGCGCGAGCACATCCGGCGCACCGCCCAGGTGCTCGACGATGGACGCGAGCGGATTGTGCATGCGGGCCCGGAAGACCAGCTCGGCCGGCCAGGTCGCCCCGGCCACCACGATCTGCGGGTGCCCGATGATGTCGCGCACATCGGAAATGGCGATGCCGACGTCGGGACGCCGGTCCACGCCGGCGGTGTGCAGCCGGCCGGACGAATCCGCCAGCAGGTATGCGGGCGGTGTGTATGAGCTTTCGACCTGGACCGGGCGAATGGGCGAACCGCCGCCACCGGCGGCCACCGACACCACGTCCCAGCCGAGATGCACTGCCCCAACTCGAGCCGTCACAGTCATCAGTCTGCCTGCTCGCTTCGCAGCGCGCGCGACCGAATCCACACTTCGCACCCCCGCCTGCGCGAATGGCCGATCACGCAGCCGACTTCTTCAAGCGCAGGCGCGACCAGGTGAACAGGGCGAGCAGCACGGCGATCACGGCGAGCACGGAGACATCCAGTGCCCACGCGCCCACGGTGTGCTTCCAGAAGTGGTCCTGCTGCGCCGCCGCCGAGGCCGACAGATTGGGCAGATCGACCGTGGACGCCCCCGCGGAATAGCCCCAGCGCGAGGGGAACAGCCAGGAAAGCTGGTCCAGCACAACGCGGCCCGTCACCGGGATCATGCCGCCCGCCATCACCAGCTGCGCCATGATGATCACCACCAGCAGCGGCATCACCTGCTCGTTGGACTTGGCCAGCGCGGACAGCGCCAGACCCAGCACCACACAGGTCACCGCGGTGAGGGCGACATCGAGATAGAGCTCCGCCGGGCCGTAGGGAATCACCGCGCCCTTGCTCGGCGGCTTCTTCACCGCCAGCACGATTCCGATCATCACGGCCGACTGCAGCAGTGCCGCAAGGCTGAAGACCACGACCTTCGACATCAGGTATGCGCCGGAACGCAATCCGACCGCACGTTCCCGGTAGTAGATGGCCCGCTCGCCGACCAGGTCACGCACCGTGAGTGTGGCGCCCATGAAGCAGGCGCCGAGGATGAGCACCACTAGCAGCTGCTGGGCCTCGCCATTATTGGCGCGCACGAAACTGCCGTCGGGCGCCTGCACGAAGCCGACGGACTCGAATCCGCTCTTGCCCTGCACGACCAGCGACAGGCCGCCCAGCACGAACGGCAGGATCGCGAGGAACGCCAGATAGCCGCGGTCGGCGAAGATGAGCCGCAGCTGCCGCCGCGACAGTGTGGAGAACTGTTTGAGCGGACTGGATTTCGGCGCCTTCGCCCGTTCGACCGGTTTGACCGGCGCGGGCGGCTCCGCGAACGCCTGGCGGGAGCGGAAATTCGCGAAGGCCCCGTCCGGATCGGCGGCGACACGGCCGAAGATCTCAGCCCAGTCGCTGGTGCCCATGACGTGCCCGACGCTGCCCGGGTGCCCGCAGAAGGCGGTCTTGCCGCCGGGCGCGAGCAGCAGCACCTGATCGCACATGTCCAGGCAGGCCACCGAGTGGGTGACCACGATGACGGTGCGCCCGGCATCGGCCAGTTCCCGCAGCATGGTCATGACCTGCCGGTCCAGCGCCGGGTCCAGGCCCGAGGTGGGCTCGTCCAGGATCAGCAGCGAGGGACCGGTGAGCAGCTCCATCGCCACCGAGGCGCGTTTGCGCTGACCGCCGGAGAGCCGGTCCACACGGGTGTCGGCGTGCTGGGTGAGCGAAAGTTCCTTCAGCACATCGGCGATCACCTGCTGGCGATCGGCCTTGCTGGTGTCCGGGGGCAGGCGCAGCTGAGCGGCGAAGTTGAGCGCCTGCTTGACCGTCAGCTGCCGGTGCAGCACGTCGTCCTGCGGCACCATGCCGATACGAGAGCGCAGCGCCTCGTACTCGGCGTGCAGGTTGCGGCCCTCGAAGGTGACCACGCCCGCGGACGGATGCGTCGTTCCCGCAATGAGTTTCGACAGGGTCGACTTGCCCGCGCCGGAGGGGCCGATCATCGCGGTCAGCGAGCCGCGCCCGGCCTGCATGTTCACGTCGATGAGCAGCTGCTTGTTGCCCTCGACGGTGAACGAGACGCCGTGCACGTGCAGGCCCTGCTCGGCGACCGGCCGCTGGCGATGGACCAGCGTGCCCTCCTGCACGACGAAGTCGACGTTACCGATGGTGACGATGTCGCGTTCACGCAGCAGCGCCCGCTGTTCGCGGCGGCCGTTGACGAAGGTGCCGTTGGCCGAGCCCAGGTCCTCGATGGCCAGGCCCTGCCGGTCCGGCACCAGGCGGGCGTGCCGGCGCGAGGCCATCGGGTCGTTGACCACGATCTGGTTGTCGCTGGTACGGCCGATGTTCAGGCCGTCGCGCGGAATCCGGTCGGCGCGCGCGATGGCCGCGGTGGAGGCGCGGGCGCGGATCGGCGGCAGCGCGGAGGTGTCCGCCTTGGTGGTCATATTGATGTTGTCAGCGGCGGCCGGAGGCGGCGTATTCACCGGCGGGCGCGGCACATTCGGCGTCGCCGAGGTGCTAGGAGGCGGAGTCTGCCGCTGCTGCAGGGGATTCGGCTGCTGGTGCTGTACCGGGTGCGGCAGTTGATGCTGCGGCCCGGACGCGGGCCGGTTCACCGGCGGCCGCTGCGCGAGATTCGGGTTGGCCTGGGCCGGGTTGGGCCAGGCCTGCTGCGGATTGGGCCGCTGCTGCACCGGCGGGCGCTGCGCGAAGGGCTGCACCGGCGGCTGCTGGGCCTGCTGCGGCTGACCCGCCTGCGGCATCGGCCGCGACGGCGGCCGGTTCGGCGGCGGCATCATGCCCGGGCGCTGGTGCTGCGGCGGCGTGCCACCGCCCCGGCTGGTCTGCGGCAGCAGGTGCAGCAGCGGCCCGGTGATGGCATCGCCGAGCCGCACCTGGGTGGGCCGGTTGATGACCAGTGGCGTGGTCAGGCGGCGGGCGTCCACGAAGACGCCGTTGGTGCTGCCATTGTCGCTGAGCATCCACGACCCGGCCTCGTAGCTGAGGGTCGCGTGCACCCGGGACACCAGCGGGCTGTCGACGAACAGCATCACCTCCGGCGCCCTGCCCATGGTGATCTGCTGGGTCGCGTCGAAGACCCGTTCGGTTCCTTCATGACGCACGGTGATCTGCTGCGCCCCCGGTGAAGACATGGCTGGATAATAGGCGAAGCCCCCGGAGTCCGGCGTTGCGCTCATCGGCCGCAGGCCCGATAACGGGACAGAGATCGAATCAGCCTGCGAGGGAGTGCACGTGGCGAAACGCCAGGGGGAGGCGGTGCGCACGCGCCGGTCCGGGGGGATTCGCCGCGTTGTCGTGGTGGCGGGGGTACTGGTGCTCGCGGTCGCGCTCTTGTCCGGATGTACACGAACTGTTCACGGTCGCGCGGTTTCCATCTACGACGACCCATTCAAAGTGGCCGGTCTGCCCACTACCAGCGGCCCCAGCGGTCCGCGCGCGGGCGCCCCGGATTCGACGCTGACCGCGCAGGATTCCGACGGCGGCCAGGTCGACCACCTGGTTCTCAACGCGCTCGACGATATCCAGACCTATTGGCAGGGCGAGTTCCCGCTGGAGTTCGGCGGCGTCTTCAGCCCGGTCGGCAAGTTCATCTCGTGGAGCGCCAAGACGCCGCGCTCGCAGGCCGGGCAGTTCTGCGGGGAGTCCAGCTACCGGCTCGTCAATGCCGCCTACTGCCGCCTGGACGGATCCGTCGGCTGGGATCGCGGGGTGCTGCTGCCCGCGGTGGCCGACGAGTTCGGGAAGATGTCGGTGGTGATGGTGCTGGCCCACGAGTACGGGCACGCGATCCAGGAGATGGCCAAGCTGGTCGGCCGCCGCACCCCGACCATCGTCAAGGAGCAGCAGGCGGACTGCTTCGCGGGGGCGTTCATCCGGAATGTGGCCGAGGGGAAGGCCAAGCACTTCACGATCAACACCTCCGACGGGTTGAACGCGGTGCTGGCCGCCACCGTCGCCTTCCGCGACGCGGACCCGGACGATCCGCAGAACGTGCACGGTTCGGCGTTCGAGCGGGTGACCGCGGTGCAGATCGGTTTCACCGACGGGCCCAAGGGCTGCAAGGCCATCGACCAGAACGAGATCGACCGCCGCCGCGGCGATCTGCCGCAGACCCTGGGCAACGACTCCGGACACGGCCAGTCCGACGTGAACAAGGCCAACCTCCAGGAACTGGCCAAGGCCATGGCCGCCATCATGCCGATCCCGGACGAGCCCGAATACAGCTACGACTCGGCCAAACTGAACTGCCGCAACGGCGCCGACACCGTCCCGGTCACCTACTGCCCCACCACCAACCTGATCGGCACCGACGTGCCCGCGCTGCACGATCGCGGCGTCTCCAACGCCGACGACCAGGACGCCCTGCCCGCCGATGTGACCGGCGATTTCACCGCCTACATCGTCTTCATCTCGCGCTACACCCTGGCCGTGCAGCATGCCGCGGGACTGCCGCTGAAGGGGGCCAAGACCGGTCTGCGCGCGGCCTGCCTGTCGGGCGTGATCTCCGGAAAGCTGGCCGACCCCAACCGAAGCAAGTCCCAGGGCGACATCTCGCTGTCGGCGGGCGATCTCGACGAGGCGGTCTCCGGCCTGCTCTCCGACGGCCTGGCCGCCAGCGACACCGACGGCAAGACCGTCCCCAGCGGCTTCTCCCGAGTCGACGCCTTCCGCGCCGGTGTCCTCGGCACCCAGGACACCTGCTACTCCCGCTACACCTGATCGCGCCTCATCCGAAGGGCGGGGGTGCGACCGGCTCCAGCCGCAGCACCCGGTTGCCGAGCATGATTTCGGTGCCGGCGGCGAGGGTGAAGGGCTGATTCGGTTGCAGCCGAATCCAATCCCGGTAGCCCTGCGGGCGGACCCGGGTGCCGTTGGTGGAGCCGTGGTCGACGATGGTGATGTCCCAGTTCACCAGGTGGATCTCGGCGTGGACGCGGGACATGCCGCCGGAGTTGTCGTCGATTCGCAAGGGCAGCAGGCCCGCTCGCACCGGATCGGAGTGCTCGGGGTCGCGGCCGACCACGGCGTCGGCGGCCACCATGTAGGTCATGCCGTCGTCGAGCACCAGCATGCCCAGCGGCGGCCGGATCACCTCGGCGGGCTGCTGGGTCTGATCCACGGGCATGCCGCACACGGTGCAGAAGGCCGCCCGCGGATCGCTGGGATGCGCACGTGCGCACTTGAATCCGAGCACCTTCACGGTGAGCGCGGTGGCCTTGGCGGTGGCCTCCAGGCGGCGCTGCAGATCCGGGTCGGGTTTGGGCGCGGGGTTGGTGCCGTTCGCCTCTCGGGCGCCGCCCATCTCGGTCGGCGCGCGGTGCAGGTCGATGCCCTCGGTGTCCGGATCATCCTGGGCGGGTCCGGGCTCCGGGTCCAGGCTCGCCGGAATGCGATTGGAGGTACGGGTCGGAATCAGGTTGGGGTCCAGGGGAATCGCTTCCGGCTGCGGATCCCGCTCCGCATCGAACGCCGCGGTCGGCGGCGGCGGTTCCACGACCCGCTGCCGCGCCGCGGCCGGGCGCCCGGGCCGTCGCGACACCACCGGCTCGCCCTCGAACCACACCACCGCGCCCGCCGCCGGCGCGAGACCCTCTATGAGCGAACCGATTCCGCGCCCGGGTAGCTCCGGCGGCCGGTTCCCATCGATGAACAGGGCGGCGGCCCGCGCGGGCCGTTCGGCCACCCGGTCCACGGTGAAGGCGGCATCACTGCCGCGGTAGTACTCGACCACGGACCCGGCCAGCAGCGCCGTCACCGATCCGTGCAGGAAGATCGCCAGGCCACCGGTGTCGGCCTCGGTCAGGATGCCGAATTCGATGGGCGCGCCGGGCGAAATGCGCTCGGCCTCTTTCATCAGCCAGCGGGTGGCGTGCCGCGCGACCAGCCGGCCCGGCCCGTCCGGGGCCTGATCCGTCGCGTCCGCGACCAGCTCGCCCAGCGCCCGCGCCGCCACCACGGCCCGCGATCCGGGCGTGAGCGCCCCCGGCTCCCGATGCGCCACCAGGATGACCGCACCCGCCACCCGGCTCACCACATGGCCGCCCGCGACCACCTCGACCTGCCGATCCATCAAGGGAACCGACCCCCGAGGAGCACACGGCAGGGATTGTTCAGCACAGCACCCAGGTTACTCAGCGGCCTTTCCGAGTCGCGTAGCGGCGGTGGGAGCCCGGTATGCTCCGGCAGGTACGGCCTGCCCCACCGAATCATCCAGGAGTTCCGGCAATGGCGATGAGCCCAGGCACCATCGTCGGCGGGTATCGGATCGTCCGCGTGCTCGGATCGGGCGGTATGGGGACGGTCTACCTGGCCAAACATCCCGAGCTGCCGCGCATGGACGCACTCAAGGTGCTCTCCTCCGATCTGACCACCAACGAGGAGTTCCGCGGCCGCTTCGAACGCGAGGCGAATGTGGTTGCGGGCATGGACCACCCGAATATCGTCTCGGTCCACAATCGCGGTGAGGAGGACGGCCGGCTGTGGATCGCCATGCAGTATGTCGAGGGCACCGACGCCTCGGCCGAGCTCAAGCGTGATCCGGCCGCGGTGCCGCCGCTGCGCGCGCTGTCCATCGTCACCCAGATCGGCCGCGGCCTGGACTACGCGCACCGCCGCGGCTTGCTACACCGCGACGTGAAGCCCGCCAACTTCCTGCTCTCCAGCGTCGACGGCGAGGACGAGCGCGCCCTGCTCGCCGACTTCGGCGTCGCCAAGTCCACCGAGGACACCACCGAGCTCACCCAGACCGGCAGCTTCGTGGCCACCATCGCCTACGCACCGCCGGAACAGCTGTCCGGCCGGCCGCTGGACCACCGCGCCGACATCTACAGCCTCGGCTGCTCCTTCTTCAAGCTGCTGACCGGCCGGAACCCTTATCCCGCAACGCAACCGGCGCTGGTCATGATGGGCCACCTGCACGAGCCGCCGCCGCGCGCCACCGACGTCGACCCGCACCTGCCCGCGACGCTGGACGAGGTCTTCGCGCGGGTCATGGCGAAGAACCCGGCCGAGCGTTTCAACTCCTGCCGCGAGTTCACCGACGCCGCCACGGCCGCACTGGTGCCCGGCTACAACCCGGTGTCGACCACCACGTCGCCGACCTATCCGATCCAGGTCGCGCCGCCGGGCATGCTGCTATCCGGCGGCGAAACCACAGGCGGCATACCGCTTTCCGCATCCGAGCCGACCGAGACGGGGCAGGCCCCCCGCAACCGCAACCGGCTCTACATCGGGATCGGCGCGGCGGTGGTGGCGGTCGCGCTGGCCGTGGGCATCGGGATCGTGGCCACCGGCGGCGAGACAAGCTCCGCCACAACGGCTTCCAGCGCCAACCCCGCCGCAACCACCACGGTGGATCCCAATCTGGGCCCGGTGGACAAGGCGCGCAAGGACAATCCCGCCTTCGCGGGCAAGACCGTCACCATGGTCGACGTGACCGGTGCGCAGTTCAACACCAAATACAGCATCTACCTGGCCGGCACCCCGCAGGCGAAGTTCCTGGAGAGCCTCGGCTTCGTCTACAACAACGAGTACCAGCCCAAGGGCGACGAATCCTCTCCCCGCCCCTCCGATGGCTACGGGTCGCTGACCGTGCCCGACGATTCCTACATCATCGCGGTGCGCAGCGACGAAAAGGCCGGTGGCGGTGGGCTGCTCGGCCTGCCGAACGAGATCACCAGCTCGCGCGCCATCGTCGTCCCGCTCGACGATCCGGCCGCGGTGGCCGCGCTGCGCGGCTGGACCCCGGATTCCACGCAGACCCTGGTCAACAAGCTGGTTCCGGTGCTGCACAACAGAATCAAGTAGGGTTGCGACCGATAGTTCGTTCTCCGGGGGAACCATGCGCAAGCTCGCACGCGCCGTCGTGTCCGTAGTTGTCGCCGCGACGATGGCGTGCACCGCCGCACTGATCCGGAGCTCACTCAACTGGCCGATCTGGTGCAGAAGCGCGCGGCCGCCCAGTACGCGCTCATGGCGAACAGCACCTGGTAGCCGTTAGGGTGTTGCCCGATTGTTTGCTGATGGAGGGGGAAGCATGCGCACGATGAGACGGGCGGCCGTGGCCGTCGCCCTGGTGTTATCGGCGGTGGTGACAGGCGGCTGCGGCTCGGGTACCGAAGCGGCCCCGGCGGCGCCCGCCGAACCGGCGATCGACCTGAGCAAGCTCGACACCGGCAATCTGCCCACCCAGCCCAAGCACTACGACAAGGCGACCGATCCCGACCTGGCGCGGGCCGTGCAGGCCGAGCGGCTGGCCAACTACATTCCGCTGCCTTCCGAGGTGAATCCACAGGTCCGGTACCCAGCAGCCGCAGTGAACGGCGCCATCCGCCCGTTCATCGATTTCGGTTCAGGCGCCATGAAATTGCGCACCAACGCCAAAGCCGATGCGCTGAAGGCCGCGGCCCCGGGGTTCATTTCGGGCTTCGTCACCACCGGCGACTCCGACAAACAGAACACCCTGGCCTACGAGTACTCGAACGTCGTGCTGATGTTCACCGACGACGCCGCGGCGAGCGCCGCCGCTCGAGCCCTGGGCCAGGCCGACTTCGATGCCGTCCCGGGCAGCCAGCGCCTGCGGATCGACAAGTATCCGGACGCGTTCGTCTACCTCGACACCCAGTACAACTTCAACGCCACCGTCCGATCCTGGTACGCCACAGGCAGATTCGTCCTCTTCACCTACATCTGGGACGACGTGATGGCCGAGACCGGGGTGAGCGATCCGGCCAAGCTCACCGCCCGGGCACAGCTCGGCCTCGACGCCATCCCGCCCGCCCTCGCCAAGTTCCCGGTCGTTCCCCAGGACCAGCTGACCGCACAGCCCGTCGATATGGACGGAGTCCTCGGGCGCACGCTGCCGACCGTGTACGACGATCAATCCGAGCGCGGCATTCCCGGCGTCTACGATCGGCACGGCGGACTGCAGCTGTTCCCCGGCGACGACAACGCGGCGCTGTTCGACAAGGCCGGTGTCGACCGGGTGGCGTTCAACGGCGGCACCGTCTTCCGCGCCCGCGACGCCCCGGGCGCCGACGCGATCGTCGCCGCGCGCAGCGAGACCTCACGCACCTTCCGGCCTGCCGAATCGCCGGCGAACCTGCCGAATGCCCAGTGCCGCAAGTACACCGGACCCGATAAGTTCGCGATCTCCTACTACTGCTACGTCAGGCACGGTCGGTTCGCCGCCGAAGTTTCGGCGAATCAGCTCCTCGATGCCCAGCAGCGCATCTCGGCGCAGTACGCCCTGCTGGTCAACGCGGAACACTGAGGGGGAACGGAAAACCATGCTCTCGCACAAACTTCGAATGACCGCCCTGCTCACGCTGACCGCCGCCGCGGTGGCGGGGTGTGGCCCGACCGTCCAGGGCAGCGCCCGCCCCGGGGAAATCGACGTCCGCACACTGGATGTCGGCAAGTACTCCACCGATCCGCTGGAGTTGCGCTACGACTACTACCCCGACATGGCCAAGGGTTTCGAACTGGCCGAGCAGCGGCTGGCCGACCACGTGGCCGATGCGGCGGACGTCGATCCGGAATTCAAGTACAGCACCGGTATTCAGCCCTTCAAGGATTCCGACGGCGCCACCGCCGTACTGGCCAAGGTCACCGCGCCGATCCTCGACGCCGGCAAGATGATGTTCGGTGTCGCGGTGGGGCACAGCGTGAAACAGCCGGACAAGTACGGCAAGGCCCCCGACGACAGCGCGTTCACCACAGTGACGGTGATGCAATTCCCCGACGCCGCGGCGGCATCGAAGGCTGCCGCGGACTTGGAGAATGCCGATTTCGGGGTGGCGGCCGAGGTGAATCAGCACGTGGCGCTCTCGAAATACCCTGACGCCCACAGCCATTGGCGTCCCGGCGTGGCCAGCATCGGGTCGACCCTGGCGCACGGCAGCTATGTCGTGGACACCTATCTCGGGGTGAACGATCCGGACCTGTCGAAATTGACGGCCCTCGCCGAAAAGGTCTACGACGCGCAACTGCCACTGCTGGATTCGCTGCCGCCCCTGGACCGCGAGGGCGTCCTGCGACTGCCCTTCGACGCGGACGGAATGCTGCGGCGGACCCTCGCCACACAGGTCTATTTGGCACCCGACTTCGCCAACCAGGCGGTCGCCGAACCGCGTGGATTCCTGAATCGGGTGAGCGACCAGGACTTCTGGGGGCGGCTGGTCGCCGACAGCGGCATGGATCGATTCACCACCTCCGGTGCGTCCTACGACGGCGTCAGCATGCTCTTCCGCGCGCGGGACGCGCAGGCCGCCGAGCGTCTGTCCGCCGCCATTCTCGCGCACGGCTATTCCGGCGTCGCGGATGCGCCCGCCGGGGTGCCGAACGCGAAGTGCGGAGAGACCAGCGACCAGAACCAGAACAGTGGCGCCAAGCGCTTTCGGTGCATGGTCAGCTACCGCCGCTACACGGGTGCGGTCGAGTCGAATCAACTTGCCGACGCCCATCAGCGGGCGGCCGCCCAGTACGCCTTGCTGGCGAACAGCACCTGGTAGTCGGTTTGGTGGCGAGCTGAGCCGGGTGGAACCGGTGGGTCATGGCCTACGTCCAATAGCACTGAGAGGTCGTCCGCCCGCGAATCGAGAGGAGACACCGTGGCCGGTGCATTCGAAGCCAGCAATGAGCTCATTCAGGCCAAGGCCCAGGAGTTCCAGCAGACCCACGACATGCTGATGCATGCCATCGCCGATCTGAAGCGCGATGAGGACGGCATGGTCGCCGGTGCGAATTGGCGGGGCGGTGCGGCCGACGCCTTCAATGCGTTCATGCAGCGGTACTACTTCCAGGCCGACAAGCTCAACGACAAGCTGGTGCACACCGCCGAGACCCTGATCAAGGTCGGCTCCAACTACGAAGAGCACGACAAGGATTACGAATCCAAGGTCAACGCGCAGATCTCCAGCCTGGACCTCCCGGCTGTCTAGCCGATTCGGCCTCCCGCTCTTTTCGGACCAGTGGCAAAGGAATTCACCATGGCAGCAGTAGACGGCCGGATCATCTCCGCCCATTTCGAGGGCGTCGCCGACGGCGCGAACTCGATCATCCGCCGCGCGGAGGTCATCCGCGACCAGCTCGAGGCCTTCCACCGCAGCGTGGAGGAGTTCGTCCAGAACAACTGGAAGGGTGACGCCAACGACGCGTTCGCCGACCTCCAGCGCACGTGGAACCAGCACGTCCTCCAGCTCAACACCACCCTCAACGCCGCGGCCACCCTGGTCCGCACCGGCAACGCCGAACTCCAGGCCAAGGACACCGCCCTGGCCGGCCTGTTCTGACCCGCCTTTGGTTTCCGGGTTGTGGGCAGGGCAGTCGGCCCGCGCAACGGGCCGACTGCCGGGTTGAACCGTGTGCCATCCGAACGCATTGTCACGCTGGGTTCTGAAAACTGAAAGGACTTGCCCCGCAGGACCTTTGAGCCGACTAATTGTTATGGCGATCAGAACTGTCGAACCAGAGACGTACTACCACTCGGGTGAGTGCAGACAAGTCGCCCTCCAACCGACGGAAGAGCAGGTACGAACCCAATGAGCCGAGCACCGCACCCACACTCAACCACCGAATCGGACCGATAACAGCCACCGCATCAGCCGAATCGACAAAGGTCAACCCGAAGAAGACGCTCAGGAGCGGGATCGAAAGCGCGATCGCGAGGTAGCTCGGGCAACGGCGGGAGAGGGCGCGGAGCTGGTGCACGTCGGCGGCTGTGATGTCGCTGCGCAGCAGGAGCGGCGGATAAACACACCTGACCAGGTAGAAGGTCAGGAACAGGAAGGTGTAGCTGACGGCCACCAGACCGCCGAGGATGTTCGCGAAAACCAGATGCGCGATCAATGATGGCCGCAGTGTTGAAAGCCCGGCGACGGCGACGGTCGCGACAACGGCTCCGAGTACCCAGCCGCCCAGAGTCATGAGGGCGACTCGGTCGCCGAGCCGAAGCAGGTCCACTCTCGCGCGAACGATGGTCGCACAGTCGTACTGCCTACCCCGGCGCAGCCCGTGCGGAACTCGGATCGCGTACCGACATGTGAACAGATACAGGCCAGTTGCGGGCGGCATGACTACCAGGATGATCATCCAGACAACGTTTCGCAGGTAGTCCCACTGCGTCGATGACAGGTACTTGTTGAGAATCGGCGAGTTGTGGAAGAAGTCGTACAGCATGCCCATCGCGTCGCCGGCTACGAACAACACGACCGGCGCGATCAGGACCCAAGGGGCGAGCCTGGAGCGCCACGTGCCTGATGGCGGATCGACCAGGTCGCGGGCGCGTGGATCGAGGCAGAGCTCGAGCTGACGCGCGAGTCCGGCTCCGGAGGGATAGCGATCGCCCGGTCGTGGTGAAAGGCACCGCAGCAGCGTGTGGCGCAGTACGGCCGGGCAATCCGAGGGGATGCCCGCCAGGACCTCGCCGGTGATGGCACGTTTGCGAACCGCGATCATCTGCTCCAGAGATGTCGCCGAGAGCCCGGCGTCGGGTGGGTCACTGCATGGTCGACGACCGGTCAGCAGTTCGAACAACACGACCGCAAGCGAATACAGATCGCTGCGGGTGTCGATGTCGGCAGGAGTCGTCGACATGTCGGGATGACATGCCTGCAGCTGCTCGGGGGACATATAGTCCAACGAGCCTCCGAAATAGGCGAGAGGGCTGGCTCCCGCAATGTGCCGGCTGAAGCTGATGTTGAAGTCCGCAAGCTTGGGGATGCCCTCGGCGGTCAACAGTATGTTCGCGGGCTTCAGGTCGCGATGGAGAATGCCGCAGCGGTGTGCGTAGTCGATCGCGCTTGCCAGTCGAACCCCGAGCCATGCAACGGTGTCCGGCCAACTCAGTTCTGCTATCTCACGCCGGAGCGCGGATTCCGCCGGCTCGACGATGCCTCGACGCGCTAGCGTGCCGTCGATTGCCTCCAGCAATAGTCGACCGCTCCGCTGCTCGGGCTTCGTGGCCTCTATGTGGCGCAGCACGTCGAGAAGCGTGCCTCCCGGCAGGAACTGCATGTACATGAGTTTCAGGGCACCGTCGTGGAGGATTCGTTGATCGAATACCCGGACGATGTAGTCGTGGTCGAGCTGGGCCAGGGTTTCCGGCTCCCTGCCGTGGTTGCGTGAGATTTTCACGGCCACGAACCGCTGCAAAGACCGCTGCCTCGCGAGGAAAACGCGGGCAAACGCGCCGCTGCCCAATCTCATCAGCAAGTCGAAATCGTCAATTCGGCCGCCCGATTCGAATTCCTCGAGCGCGTCGAGAATGCCTGGTTGCACGATCAGAGTGCTGCGGTAATCGGGTTCCGCGAGATTCGGCGTCTGTCGAGTCGCCTGCAAAGAGGGGTTTGCACTGTACTCGTCCGGATCCGGTGCGTCGCCGCCTTTGAGGCGAGCGTGAATCTCCTCGTAAACGAGATCGGGTGGCAACGGAGCCGTATTCAGCTCGGGATACTCGGCTTGGTAGTCGGCCAACCGTTTCGGAAATCTGTAGTGGACCCAACGGTAGTCGAGGTCGACTTTGATGAGTTCGATCAGCAGAATTCGACGATACCCGCCGCTCTCCGCGAGGAATGCGTGTGGATCCGGCGGCGAACCCCGATCCCTCCACGCGGAAGCAAACCGGTCGATGGCCCCCGCTATCAACAGTGCGGGGTTTTCCGGACTGTCGCAGCCGACGTTCACCACGTTGTGCGGACCATAGCGATGGAACCACCTCGTGTTCAACGAGTAACCAATTCAAGTTATCAAACGACGACGCCCGTGGTCGAGAGCGAGGCGTGTAGGTGGGCGTCTCGGGCAGCTCGCAGTCACAGATCGGCCGCGGGCAGCCAGGCGGTTTGGATCAGGTCCTCGCTTGCGCGGGTGCCGTAGGTGCCTCGGCCCGGGGGCATGAGGGCGGGGCGGGTGTTGCCGAAGAGGGTGCCCTCGTCGCGGCTGCAGCTCATGATCAGGGATGCGGAGTCGAGTTCCTCGAGGCGGTTGAAGGTTGCCTCGTACATGGCCCGGCCCGCGCCGCCGGAGCGGCGGGCCAGGATCAGGTGGAAGCCGAGGTCGCGGGCGTGGGCCAGGTGGTCGACCAGGGCGTGCAGCGGGTTGCCGCCGGCAGTGGCGACCAGGTCGTAGTCGTCGACGACGACGTAGAGTTCCGGGCCGCGCCACCAGGTCCGGTCCTTCAGCTGCTGCGGGGTCACCTCGGGGCCGGGCATGCGCTGGGTGACGTACGCGGCCAGGTCGGCCATGTTCTGGGTGAACTGCGGGGCGGTGGTGCCGTAGCCGGCGAGATAGCCCGGTGGCACGGTGCCGAGCATGGTCCGGCGGTAGTCGCCCATGATGATGCGCGCCTGATCGGTGGTATTGGACGCGCAGATGGACTGCACCAGCGCGCACAGCAGGGTGGTCTTGCCGCACTCGGAATCACCGATGACGACGAAATGCCGGCTCGCCGCCAGATCCAGATACACCGGGGCCAGCCCGGATTCATCGATGCCGAGCGGAAAGCGCAGGCACGGCTGGGTGTTATCCACCTCGGCGGGCCAGTCCCCTGCCAGCCGCAGCAGTTCCGCGCGCGGCAGCCGGTCGGGCAGCATGCGCACCGCCGGTGCCCGACGTCCCGGGGTGAACTGCGCGATGCTGGAAACCGCTTGCGCCACACCGGTTCCCAGCGACACCGGATCCGGTTCGCCGTCCACGCGCGGCAGCGCGGTCAGCATGTGCAGCCCGTCGGCGGTCATGCCGCGGCCCGGGCGGCCCATGGGCACCAGCGCCGCGAACTTGCGCCCCAGGTCGGAGTCCATGGGGTCGCCGAGCCGCAGTTCGACGCGGGTGCCGATCTGATCCTTGAGCGCGGGCCGCGCCTCGGCCCAGCGGTTCAGCGACATCACCACGTGCACGCCGTACGAAAGTCCCTGCACCGCAAGGTTCACGACGGCCTGATCCAGCAGTTCGAACTCCTGCCGGAACGCGCCGTACCCGTCGATGACCAGGAACACGTCGCCGAACGGATCCTCGTGCACGCCCGCGGCGGTGGGACCGGTTCCCTGGCCGGTGGCGCGATCACCGGCCCCCGGGTCGGCGCGCAACCGCCGGAAATCGGCCATGGACTCCACGCCGAGCCGCCGGAAGGTGGCCTCGCGGCGGCGCACGATGCCCACCATCTCGGCCACGGTGCGCCGCACCCTGTCCGCTTCCATGCGGCTGGCGACCGCACCCACGTGCGGTAGTCCCTCCAGGCCGATCATGGTGCCGCCACCGAAGTCCAGAAGGTAGAACTGCACCTGTTCGGCGGTGTGTGTCAAGGACATCGCCATGACCAGCGCGCGCAGCGCGGTCGACTTCCCCGACTGCGGACCGCCGACGATCGCCGCATTGCCGCGCGACCCGGACAGGTCCACCACCATGGGGTCGCGGCGCTGATCGTAGGGCCGGTCGACGATGCCGATCGGGGCGCGCAGGGCCGCAATGGGATTCCAGTCCCCGGTGAGGATCGAGCGCGGCAGCAGCTGATCCAGCGTGGACGCCGCGCCGAGCGGCGGCAGCCAGATCTCGTGGGCCGGACGACCGTGCCCGCGCACCCGCGACACCAGCATCTGCAGGTTGGAGATCTGATCCGCGTCGGCGGGGGCCGCCATCGGTTCCGGCGGGTCGGGCAGCGGAATCCGGTCGGCGGCACGGAAGTCCACGCGACCCGCGGTGAACGGGCGTGCGGTCACATCGACGTCGCCGGACCGGGTGGCCACCGCGGCATCGCGCCGTGACCCGCCGCCGGCATAGGGTCCGGAGACATAGGCGGACTGGAACCGCTGAATCTCCCCGGAATCGGATTTCAGGTAGCCGCCGCCGGGATTATTGGGCAGGTTGTAGGCATCGGGCACGCCCAGCACCTGCCGGGATTCATTGGCGGAGAACGTCTTCAGGCCGATCCGGTAGGACAGGTGACTTTCCAGCCCCTTGAGCCGCCCTTCCTCCAGCCGCTGTGAAGCCAGCAGCAGATGCACATGCAGCGAGCGGCCCAGCCGGCCGATCATGGTGAACAGTTCCGCGAAATCCGGATGTTGCGAGAGCAATTCGGAGAACTCGTCGAGCACCACGAACAGTGCGGGCAGCGGATCCAGATCCGCGCCCGACGCCCGCGCCTTCTCGTACTCGGAGACATTGGCGAAATTGCCCGCCGCGCGCAGCAGTTCCTGGCGGCGGTTCATCTCGCCGGCGAGCGCGTCGCGCATCCGGTCGACCAGATCGGCCTCCTCCTCCAGATTGGTGATGATGGCCGCGACATGCGCCACCCCCTCCAGTCCGAGGAAGGTCGCGCCGCCCTTGAAGTCCACCAGCACGAAGTTCAGCTGATCCGGCGAGTGCGTGGCGATGAGCGAAAGCACCAGCGTCCGAAGGAATTCCGACTTACCCGACCCGGTAGCGCCGATGCACAGCCCGTGCGGCCCCATGCCGCCCTCGGCCGCCTCCTTGATGTCGAGCACCACCGGCAGCCCGTCGGCCCCGACACCGAAGGGCACCCGCAGCCGCGCCCGGCCGTAGCGCGGCTTCCACGCCGTCTCGGGGGTGAAGGCGCCGATATCGCCCAGGCCCAGCAGCTGCGACCAGCTCGAGATGACCTCACCCTCCTCGCCGCTGGTCTCGGCGGTGCGCGCGACGGCGGCCCGATACGGCGCGAGCCGGCGCGCGGCCCGCTCGGCTTCGCGAGCGGTGATGCGGTCGACGACGGCGAAGCGCTCCATCGCTCCGGAGGCTCCGCGTCCGGCGCACTCGCCGTTCTCGACCACCATCTGAATGCCCCGGGAGCCGGCCAGCCGCGGCGCGTACCCGCACAGGTCGATGACCGTCACGCCCTCGAAACCGTGCTCCCGCAGGGGATCTTCCTCGGCTTCGAGTAGTCCGCCGTCCACCACCAGCACGATCTGGGTCAGGTTCGGATTGGGCGGCTGATTGCGGGAGTACCGAACCCGGTTGTGCAGCAGGGGATTCAGATCGGCGTGCGCCTCACGGATGGAGCCGTACACCATGCGCCCGCTGCCGACGCCGTCCTCGGATTCGGGGTGCTGGGTGTGGGGCAGCCACTTGGTCCATTCCCATTCGCGGACGGTGTCCGGTCCGCAGACCACGGCGATCAACGCCTGGTCGGGGCCCTGGAACATGGCCAGCTGCAACAGCATGGCGCGGGACATGTCGCGAGCCTGGGCGCGGTCGCCGGTGAGCTGGACGGCGGCGAAGCCCTTGACGGCGAGGGCGGTGGGCAGATCGGGCACGGTGGAGTGGGTGCGCACGAAGCGCCGCAGCGAGACCGCGGCAATGGGTTCGAGCTCCTCGACGGGCCCAGTTTCCGGGGCGACCAGTCTCGTAGCAAGTCTTTGGCTACCAATCCCGATGCGGGCGTGACAGAAATCCTTGTCCCCCGGCCGGCGCTCCCACATCCGCGTGGTCCCCGCCAGCATCCAGATCAGCCCGGGCTCCGGATGACTCCACTCCACGGCCGCCCGCTGCTGCCCGGCCGTCTCCTCCACATCCCGGCGGACCTGGTCGAGATAGCGCAGATAGTCCTTGCGATCCTCGTCGGCCTCGGCCGCCTTCTGCCCCTTGCCGCCCTGCCCCGCATGCATCCCGACCATGGAGAACACCATCATCATCGGGAACATCAGGCTCATCGGATTGGCGGCGAGACCACTCCCGGAGGTGATCATGAGCGCGACCATTCCGAGCATGCCCACGCCCATCACCACCGGCATGAGCTTGGTGAAGAGATTGGCGGGAACCGTCCGCGGAATCTCCGGCGGCGGTTGCAGGGTCACCTCGCCGCCGGGTGAGCGGGGCATCACCCGGCGCGGCCGGCGCTGGAACCGTACGGTGCTCATCGCGGAAAGTCCCCCACGAATTCGAATTGAATTGCGGCTCAGTGTACGAACGGCAACCATCATGCCGTACAGTGCGGGCGTGGCGCAGTCGCGGACCGATCACCTCGAGGAACTCCGCGGCACGGTCCGCGCGCCCGATCTGGCGCGAGTCACCATTCTGGCCAAGCACACTCAGGTCGACATGGCCATTCCCGTCGATGTGCCGGTGGCACTGGTCATCCCGAGCGTGGTCGACATGGTCGATCAGCACAATCGCGTCAATGACTTCGACCACGACGGCGAACCGTTCGAACCGCACGAGTGGGTGCTGGCCCGCGTCGGGCAGCCACCCTTCTCCAATTCCCTGAGCCTGACCGAGCAGGGCGTGCGCGACGGGGAACTGCTCATGCTGGAGAGCGCCGAACACATCGCGCCCACACCGCTTTTCGACGACATCATGGACAACGTCGCCATCGCCGACGCCGACCACTTCCGCGGCTGGACGCCATGCACGGCCCGGCTGACCGGATCGGCGCTGGCGGTGGTCATCATGCTGACCGGCTGCCTCGGCCTGCTGGCCGCGCCCGCCGCCTTTCCCGGCTGGGTGAGCGCGATCGTGGCCACCGTCGTCACCCTGCTGCTGGTCACCGCGAGCACGGTGCTCAGCCGCATGTACCGCGACCGCGCGAGCGCGCTGGTGCTGGGCGGCTGCGCACTGCCCACCGCCTTCAGCGCGGGCATGCTGTTCGTGCCGAGCCACTACGACTGGGCCAACGCGTTACTGGGCGCGGTCCTGGCCGGGGCCACCGCGATGCTGGCCTGGCGGGCGAGCGGCGTGGGGCTGGGCCTGTTCATCGGCGTGGCGGCGCTGGCGGTCTTCGCCATCCCCGCGACGCTGGCGGGCCTGCTGACAGATCTGCCCGTGCACGCCATCGGCGCCGGCGCGGCGGCGCTGGGTCTGGCCGGATTGTCCCTGGCTCCAAGGCTTTCCATGCTACTGGCCGAGCTGCCGCTGCCGCCCGTCCCCGCACCCGGCACCCCGATCGACCCCACCGAGGACGACCCCGACGACCATCGCGCCCTGCCCACCATGGAGGTCTTGCGCGCGAAATCCGAACGGGCGCGCGACTATCTGGCCGGATTGGTCGCGGCGACCACCACGGTGGTGGTGGCCGGGGCGGTCGCCGCCGTGGATCCGAGCGCCGGCACCCCGTACTGGCCGGGCTTGGCCCTCGCGCTGGTGTGCGCCGTGGTGCTGATGTTCCGCAGCCGCACCTATGCGGGCGCGGAACAAGCCGTGGTCCTGATCGCGGGCGGCACCACCATCGTGCTGCTGGTGCTCCTCGGCGCGGCCCTCACCCAGCGACAGCCACTCACGATTTTCGGTGTGGCACTGGCGCTTTTCACCGCGGCGCTGGTCCTGGGCATCATCGTGCCCCGCCGGCAGGCGACCCCGCCCGCGCGGCGGGCGGTGGAACTGCTCGAATACGGCTTCGTGGCAGCCGTGGTGCCGCTGGCCTTCTGGGTGGCCGATCTCTACGCCCTCGTACGCGGACTGTGATTGTCGTCGGCCATGCCGGATAAAGTACTGAACGCCAACGGTTCCCGCGATCACGCCGCGGCTCCCGGCGTGCGGGGATTGCGGGTCGCGGCGGCCTCGGCGGTACTGGCGCTCGGTACGGCAGTCGGGACGGGAGCCGGGCAAGGTGTCGCGTTCGCGGACCGGCCGCCGCCCATCGGCGCGGGCCTGCTGCCTCCCGGCGGTCCGGCCGTGCCGCCGACCGAGACCGAACACCCCGCGAACTCGCCGTGCTCCAGCACCCAGGCGGGCGGTGGCGGGCCGACCATTCCGCCCACCCAGCGCACCCTCGACCTCCCGGATGCGTGGCAATTCTCGCGTGGCGCAGGGCAATTGGTGGCAGTCATCGATACCGGGGTGTCCCCGCACCCGCGGCTGCCCGGCCTGATTCCCGGCGGCGACTATGTGGCCGCGGGCGGCGACGGCACCGAGGACTGCGACGCCCACGGCACCATCGTGGCGGGCCTGATCGCCGCTTCCGAGGTCGGCGGCCAGGGCTTCGCCGGGGTCGCGCCCGAAGCGCGGATCATGACCATCCGCCAGACCAGCGCGCTGTACCAAACCAAGGGCGCGGGCCGGGAGAAGGGCCCCGACGATATGCCCGACGGCTACGGCAAGATCTCCGCGCTCGCCGCGGCGGTGCGCCGGGCCGCCGACGCGGGCGCGCGGGTCGTCAATATCTCCCTGGTCGCCTGCCCGACCACCGAGCCCGCCAGCGCGGAAATGGGCGCGCTGGGCGCGGCGGTGCAGTACGCGGCCGTCGAGAAGGACGTGGTCATCGTGGCTTCGGCGGGCAATACCGATACCTGCAAGGCGAGCAATCCGGGCCTGGATCCGCTGCACCCTGCCGACGATCCGTGGGATCACGTCACGTCGTATGTGGTGCCGGCCTGGTGGGACGCCTATGTGCTGTCGGTCGGCTCGGTGGACGCCTTCGGTCAGCCGTCGAAGTTCACCGTCCCCGGGCCGTGGGTGGGGGTGGCCGCGCCGGGCGAGAGCATCGTCTCGCTGGACCCCCGCAACACCGGGCTCACCACGGCCAAGGTAACCAATCAGGGACAGGTCGTCCCCTACAGCGGAACGAGTTTCGCCGCACCGCAGGTCTCGGGCGTGGCCGCGCTGGTGCGGGCCCGCTACCCGGATATGCGCGCCGCCGAGGTCATCGAGCGCATCGAGGCCACCGCGCACGCGCCGGGCGAGGGCTGGAATCCGTCCATCGGCTACGGCACAGTCGATCCCGTGGCCGCGCTCACCGCCCAGGTGCGAAACAGCCTGCCGCCCAAGCATCCCGCCGGACCGCGGAATCGGCAGCTCGCCCTGCCCACGCCGCCGCCCGCACCCGACCGCACACCGCGCAATGTCGCCCTGATCGGCACCGGCGTTGTCGCGCTGCTGCTGGTGCTCGGCTTTCTGGCCTCGTTCCCGCTGCGCCGCAGGTTCGGCGTGCGCGACACCGACGCCTGACTCGGTGAGACCGCCGCCTGAGCTCAGTTCCCGTTCGGCGCTGCGGTTTTCACCGGCTCCCTGGCGGGATTCGGATCGGCCGCAACCCCGTCGTGGGCGACCATGGCCGCTTCCCGGCTGAGAGTCGGTCCGGGAGCGAGCAATCCGAGAATCTGCCACGGCACCGGTTCCGGTCGCACCCGCTCCGGGTCCATGCCGAGTGCCCCGGCGGAATCCAGATTCTTGATCCCGAACCGCACTCCATAGTCGGACACGAAGAACAGGCTGTCGTGGCGCCGGCTGTCCGGCTCGATGCCGGTGGACTGCACGTACGCCCCCGAGCCCGGATTCATATAGAAGCTGTCCACATTCGGGCCGCTGCCGTCGGCCTGTGCCAGCGGAACCAGCCTGGCGCGGTCGGGAATCGGTACCGCGTGCCCGGTGAGCACGGCCAGCTCGGCGTGCTTGCTGCCATCGGATGTATCGGCGGAACCAACCGGCTTCCACGAGAGGCAGTCGACGGGCTGATCCTTGCCGTCCACCAGGACCGGGGCCCGGTCCGGATACTTCGACACCTGCAGGGCCGAGGAGACCGGCGCGCCGGTGCGGTCGGCCTGCGCGATGTAGTCGTCGGCGGCGCTGGTGCGGTAGGCATTCCGGATGATGTCGGCGGTCAGCACCGAGACCGGCTGCAGGCCGTCGGGCAGCACCACGTAGTACTTGCCGTCGGTCCGCACCTGCACCACATCGCCGATCCGGTGATCGCCGAGCGGGTAATCCGGTGCGGCGCCGGCATTCTCGATGCGCGGCGGAACCAGCTGCGGCACTTCGGGAATCGCGTTCAGCAGGCCGTCGCTGATCGGGCGCGGGGTCCGGCCGCGCAGATCGAGGGCATCGACCACGGCCCGATCGTCCAGATCGATCCGGGCGCGCCGATCGTCGTAGATCAGGTAGGTGTGGTCCCGGCCCTGCACGAGCAGCGCCGTGCCGGATGCCATGGGAGATGCCTTGTCCGCCCGGCCCGTATCGCCGGCCAGCACCGAGGTGGTGAGAGAGCGGCTGCCGTCATTGGACAGCACGTCGCACACCGTCCAGCTGCGACCGTCGCCGCCGGTGAAGTTCAAGGAGGTCGGCGCGCCCGGTATGCCGATCAGCTGCCCGCGCGGCTTCTCGGCCAGCTCGGACTCCCGCACGGTCGCGGGCTTGACCGCGTCGCCGGCGACCAGGCGCGCCGAGGCCAGGTTCAGCGCCGGATGGACCACATTGCCGAGCACCACGTAGACCGCGCCGGAGTCCTTGCCGATGAGGATCTTGTTGGACCCGATCCGGTCCTGCGGCCGCAGCAGAGCCAACACTCCGCAACCCGCCAGTGCGACACACGCGAGGATGAGTCCGGCGGCGTAGGCCCGCGACTGTGAACGCATGGGATCGTGCAGCATTCGCACGTCCCGGCGAACCAGGGCGTGCTCCATGCGACGGACCAGGAAGCGATAGCCGCTCACCTGCCATCGGGTCGTGGGTTTCGAAGGCATTCAAGTCCCCGGCAAGTCGGTGCGTTCGCCGAACACAGTACATTGACAAGGACATTCATTCGCACTCGGCCGCCGCGCGGGCGCACTCGGGCAGCGCGCGCGGCCGATATCGGGGAGCCGGGGACCGACGATGGCAATCGAATCCGGGGAGACGGCGACGCGGCCTTTGCTCGGCCGGATCTCCCTCGCGAACCTGATCTGGGCCCAGGTTGCCGGACTGGTCGTTCTGGTCCTCGGCATACGGTGCGGGCTGGCATGGTGGGGCGCACTCACTCTCGGCATAGTGGTCGGTCTGATTCTTCTGTTACCCCTTGGCAAACGCACCGTTTCCGACTGGATTGCCACCGGCGGCCGCTTCCGCACCCGGCGCGGCCACCCGCCCGCCGACCTCATCGATTTCCGCGCACCCGACGGGCGCTCGCTCGGGCTCTACCGGGACGGCAGCCGCGTGGTGGCGGTCGTCGAGGTGCTCGCACCCAGGGGTGGACTGACCCGGCTCGGGCGCCGCACCGTGCAGTCCACCCACCTGCTGCCACTGCCGGAACTCGCGAAAAGCCTGAGCCGGCACGACATTCTGCTGTCCGGCATAGACATCGTCTCGCACGGCTTCCGCAGCCGCTCGGGCACAGCCGCGGGCGCGATCTACGACACCCTGCTCGGCCCGCTGCCCGCCACCGCGCACCGCACGGTATGGCTGGCCATCGCTTTCGACCCGATCGCCTGTCCCGAGGCCGCTACCCGGCGCGGCGGCGGGCTGACCGGCGCGTGCCGGGCGGTCACCATCGCCACCCAGCGCATCATGCGCACCCTCGAGGACGCCGACTGCTCGGCCCGGCTGCTCACCGCGCCCGAGATCCGGCAGGCCGCTCTGCAGGTCACCGCGGGCGTCGATCCGGGCGCGCTGACCCAGCGCTGGCGCTACGCCGAACTCGGCAACGGCGTGAATATCGGTGCGGCCGTGGATCCCCGGCAGCTGGCCGCCGATCTGCTCGCCCAGCTGTGGGTGCCCGCCTCACGCGGCACCACGGTGGCCGTGCGGCTGCGCCCGGGCCACAGCGCCGACACGGTGCGCATCGGCGCGGCCTGGCGGCTCACCGCCCGGGAGCTGCCCGCGGAACCGGTGCAGCAGCACATGATCTCCATGAACGGCCGCCACCGGGAGGGGCTGCTCGCGCATCTCCCCTTCGCCGTACCGGGCCTGGACGACACCGTGCCCACCGAGATCCGCGACATCGTCGGCATCGGGGCCCTGCAGCTGCCCTCCGCCGGATGCGGCCAGCTGCTCGGCTCCGACGACGACGGCAACGGCGTCGCCATACGCCTTGTCGGGCAGGGTATTTCGAGCGTCCATCTGGCCGGGGAGCTCTATCTCGCCCAGCAGATCGTCTTCCGCGCCCTGGCCGTCGGCGAACGCATCCTCATCCGCACCGACCGCCCACAGGCCTGGCAGCAGCTGGTCACCACCATCGGCAATCCGGACCGCCTCACCGTCGCCATAGAAACCCACCAGTCCGACGCCGATTTCACCGCGACCCTGGTGGACGGCGTGCTGGCTCCCGCACCCCACGCCGGCGTCACCACCATCTACCTGACCGGAGACCCGCTCGGCTGGCCCGGCACCAGACCCGACCTGTCCATCCACCAGCCCGCCGCCGCCGGCAACCGGATCGTCCTGCGCACCGGAACCACCGAGGTGCCCCTGACCCTGGTCTCCATCCCCCGCGAGTCCACCTACATCGGACAGCCCCGCGCCGCCGTCGCGCTCGCGCGCTAGCTGCCCGGATACGGATCCGCGGCGCGGGCGGTGCGCAACGCCGCCGCCCACCAGGCGAGCTGGCGCAGCATGCGATCGGCGGCGTCGATGGCCGCGCCGTCCCGGGTCTCGCCCTCGGCGTCGAACTTGCGTTTGGCCTCATGGAAACTCACGGTCTCGCGAATGGAGACCATATGGATCTCGGCGACCACCTGCCGCAGCTGCTCGACCGCGCGCAGCCCGCCCGACAGACCGCCATAGCTGACGAAACCGATGGGCTTGCCGCGCCATTCGCGCTTGACGCTGTCGAAGGCCGTCTTCAGCGAGGCCGGGTAGCCGTGGTTGTACTCGGAGGTGACGGCCACGAACGCATCCGCGGCCCCGACCCGCTGCCGGAACGCCTGCACCTCCGGGGAATCCGTGAGGTTCAGCGGTAGCGGGGTGTCGAGGAGGTCGATGACGCCCACCTCGAAATCCGCGTCGGCGCGGGCGCGGCGCAGGAACCAGTCCGCGACCACCGGCGCGAACCGCTGGGGACGCACACTGGCGATGATGACCTCGAGCCGCAGCGGGGTGTCCATGCCGGGAGCCTATCGGCTGGGCCGTCAGCGCCGCCCGATCCCGCGCGCGGCATAGTCGGCCAACCCCTTGGCGGGCTGGGTCCGCGCGGTGAAATCCAGCGCGTGCCGGGCTCTTTCCGGATGCGCGACGATATGGCGGATATCGGTGACGCGGCACTGCCCCGTCACTACCGGGGTCGGCCCGTCCACTGCCTTGGCCATGGCCGAGGCCACCTCCCACAGCGTGAGCGGCCGCCCCGAGGCGATATTCAACGGCACGAAACCGGGCAGCCGGCGTTCCACGGCCGCAACGGTGGCCACCGCCGCGTCCCGCACATGCACGAAATCCCGCACCTGACCGCCGTCTTCGAACACCTGCGGCGGGCGGCCCGCCACCAATTCGGCCCTAAAACGCGCCACCACACCGGATTCCGCCGACCGCACCCTGCGGCCGTCCGCCACCGGTTCGCCGTAGAGCTGGTGATACCGCAGCACCGCGGCATCCCCGCCGGTATTGGCCACCCACGCCAGCGCGTAGTGCTCCTGTGCGACTTTGCTTGCCGCATAGGCGCTCCGGGGCCGCAGCGGTGCGTCCTCCCCCATCGGCTCCCAGGTCAGCACCTCCCCCGACCGCGGCGCGCGATGATCGAACAGTCCCCGATCCAGGTCACCGCGCCGCCGCAGCCCCGGATAGAACGGTCCGCTGCGCACGCCCCGATACCGGCCCTCGCCGTACACGGCCACCGAGGACCCGAGCACCAGCCGCGGCACCCCCGCCCGCTCCATGGCGGCCAGCAGGACGGCCGTGCCGACGTCATTGTGCGCACCGTAGAACGCAGCCCAGCGCATGCCCTCCGCGCCCGGCCGCGCCGCGCCGGCCCGGGCGGCATCGTCACGGCCACGCTTCCTGTCCACCGAGACGCGGCCCAGATGCGGAAGGTCCTGCGAGGCCGCGAGATTCGAGGAGTCGGCGGGCACCAGCTCGATCGCGCCCCGCAGCTGCGGCAGCGGCACGGCCGCCGCCAGGTGGCAGACCACGTCGATATCGGCGAGCAGGGGTTCGAGCGCGTCCTGATCACGGACATCGAGGCGGGAAACATCCTCGGGGCCAGCGGCATTCGCACCGTGCACGCTCTCGAGCAACGCGTCGATCGCGACGACCTCGTGACCGGCCGCCAGCAGAGCGCGGTGCACATGGGAGCCCAAGTAACCGGCCGCACCGGTCAGCAACACGCGCACGGGGTCGGGACCGCCCGCATTCATGGTTCCAGCCTATTCGACCGGCCTCCGACGCTCAGGTCCGCTGGACAACGTCGCGACCACATTCTCATTCAGGTCTCTTCGAATCAGACGCAACAACTGATTTCGCGCCGATCAGGGTAACTCGCCGGGGACGCCCAGAATCGGTTTCGCACCCAACCGTCGGCACGGGTTGCCAACGGCGGACGGCTCTCAGCCGTCCGCCGAAGGCGCGGGGAGGCGGGGGAGCTCAGGGCAGCTCGAAGGGGAGCTGGACGCCGGTGCCCGTCAGCACGCGGCACTTGTCGCAGGTGTCGTCGCCCTCGACGGCGGCGACGGCGCGGCGCACCAGTGCCTTGAAGGGCACCAGGTTGCGCTCGAACTCGGCGAAGACGGCCGCGGCGCTGACGCCCTCACCGGTCTCCAGGCCCGCGTCCAGGTCGGTCACGAGAGCGATTGCGGCGTAGCACATTTCGAGCTCGCGGGCGAGCACGGCCTCCGGGTGCCCGGTCATGTTGACCAGCGCCCAGCCCTGTCCGGCGTACCAGCGGCTCTCGGCGCGGGTGGAGAAGCGCGGGCCCTCCACCACGACCATGGTGCCGTGATCGTGCGCGGGCAGCTCGTCGCCCAGGGCGCCGATCGCCGACGAACGCAGCTCCTCGCAGTACGGGTCCGCGAAGGCCACGTGCACCCCGCCGGTGTCGTAGAAGGTCTGGGCGCGACCGGAGGTGCGGTCCACCAGCTGGTCCGGCACCGACACGGTGCCCGGGCCCCAGTCGGCACGCAGGCTGCCGACCGCGCACGGGCCGAAGATGCGGCGCACGCCCAGCGAACGCAGGGCCCACAAATTGGCGCGGTAGGGCACGGTGTGCGGCGAGAACTCGTGTTTGCGGCCGTGCCGCGGCAGGAACGCCACCGCCCGCCCCTCCACCTGACCGATGGTGATGGGCGCGCTGGGCGCGCCGTAGGGGGTTTCGACCTCGACCGTGGTCGCATCATCGCCGAAGAAGTCGTAGAACCCGCTGCCTCCGATGATGGCGAGCGTTGCCCGTGGATCCTCACTCATGCCCACGATTCTCGCGCATCCGCGCACGAGTGGTGGGACCAGGGCAAACCATGTACCCTAGGGGGGTATTAACGCCCGGGAGTGAGGACAGCGCAGGTGACCAACGACAAGACCGCGACCACAGACCCGGCTGCACCCGCCGAAACCGCCGAGTCCTGCCACGACCACGCCACCCACGGCTACATCACCGCCAAGGACGACTACCTCAAGCGCCTGCGCCGCATCGAAGGCCAGGCCCGCGGCCTGCAGCGCATGGTCGACGAGGAGAAGTACTGCATCGACATCCTCACCCAGGTTTCGGCCATGACCAAGGCCCTGCAGGCCGTCGCCATGGGCCTGCTCGAGGATCACATCAGCCACTGCGTGGTCGACGCGGCCGTCGCCGGCGGCCCCGAGGCCGAGGCCAAGATCAAGGAAGCCACCGACGCCATCGCCCGCCTGGTGCGGAGCTAGCCCTCAGCAGGCGGCGATGCCGCCGGGATACCTACCCAAGGACACGGGCAGCGCCCAGCGGTCCGGGCCGGACTGCCAGCCGGAGGCGGCCCGACGGGACCCGCGGCGGACGGGGACGCGGTCCTTGCGGTCACGCGCGGCCGGGGCGGGTTCGCACTGCTGGGTGTCGCCGCTGCCGGCGTCCAGGTCCAGATCGGCGTAGAGAATGCCCTCCTCGCCCTCCTCGAGCGGGGTCACCACTTCGCTGCCGTCCGCGGCATAGATGCGGGCGCGGCCGGTGGGGCCGCTGACCCGAGGGGCGCCGCCCATACCGTCGAACGCCCGCTCCCCCACCACCGCGGTGGGCGCGAGCACGAAGGCGCCGACCTCCAGCGCGTACATCCGGCTGACCGTGATGCTCGAATCCGGCCCTGCCGCATCGGCGTACGGACTGCCGGGCCAGGCGGCCACATGGATCTGCTCCTCGTCGGCGCGTAGCGCACGGGTGAGCAGCGGCCGCTGGTTCTCCTGCCCGGACAGCGCGCCGTACTTGCCGATCGGAGTGTGTTGCACCGCAGGCAGATTCGGAGTTCCGGAGGCGAATATCTTGCGTTCCACGCTGTTCAACCCGGCCTTGCGGCGTACGGACAGCAACTCGCCGGAATCGTCGATCACGGCCTGCGACATATAGATTCGCCGATCCTGCCGTTCACCGAATCCGAGGACGACGTGAATGCCGTGCGCGGCGGCGGCCCCGGTGATCGCGCGCATTTCCACGCCATCCCGAGTCATCGAATTCTCGCGGCACCGAGTCGAGTACTCGACATTCCACTGATTGGTATCGATCCAGCGCCACCAGGGATATCCAGGGAGAAACGCCTCCGGGAATGCGATCAGCCGCGCGCCCTGCGTCGCTGCTGCTCGGATCAGTCCGACGACCTGTTCCACGCCGTCGGACAGCCGCAGCCAGCTGGGTTCGGCCTGGACGGCGGCGACTCGCACCGTAATCCTCATCGCTGTTCCCTCATGGAACGTGATGCTTGCCAAGAGTATCCGGCGAGACAATGGCGACGAGTGCCGAATCACCGACTGATCATGCCAGGGTACGAAAGGCCCCCGGAGTCGTACCCATTTCCAAACGGAAGCTTCGGTAGAAACTACGCTCGGTGAGGAATCCCGACGCTTTCGCAACGGCCGAAAGCGGCAACTGTGGCGCATTTCGTAGTAGGTCGCAAGCACGTTCGATTCGCATGCGGCGCAGCACCGTTCCCGGTCCACCCTCGAACTCGCCGAACACCCGGTAGAGAGTACGCCGCGACATGCGGCAGCCCTCGGCGATTCGATCGACTCCGAGATCCGGATCCGCACAGTTGCCGCGCATGAAGGCCAGCACCCGCTGCCGATTCAGAGCGTCCGCGGACTGGTCGTGCGGGGTGCGCCCGGACGCCGCGATCACCGCCGCCGCCAGCAGATCCATCCCCGGTTCGGCCAGCAGTGCCGCCCCGGCCGGATCGGTGCGCTGCAATCCCGCGACACCCCGGAAGAATTGCGCCACGATTCCCGGCGCGGTTCCACTGGAAAACACGGTGGCCGTGGGGACTTCGGGATCGGAAACGCCGTAGTGATCGCGCAGCCGGCTCAGCGGGACCTGCACCACGACCTGTTCCCACTCCTGCTGCAAGTCCCACCGATAGGGACGAGTGGTGTCGTAGAACACGATCGAACCGGGACGGACGTCGGCTACCCGGCCGTCCTGTTGCAAGCGGGCGTGACCCGAAAGCGGAATACTCGCGATCAGATACTCGTCATTCGCCTGCGCTATCAGCCGATCGGTACGGCGGATGAACTGAGTGGAGGATCCGGCAACGGTCAGATCGAGGTCGCCATATCGAGCGTGTTCGATATGGCCAACAAAACGATCGGTCGGTTTTGGTGAAACCGCCAATGGCACATAGGCATCGCTCACGTGCGCTTCCCAGCGCTCGAACGCCTCCGCCGCCGACTGCTCCGGTCCGGACCGCACCTCGATCCGATCGACCGCTTCTGACCGTTCCACTCCCCATCCCTCGATGACAATGGTCGGCCCACGTACGGCCGAATACTCGGGAGAGTGTGTCAGATCAGGGGAATTCGAGCCAATACCCCGGAGCGGTACGCAGTGATACCACTAGGCCGCGGACTCGAAACTCAGGTCCAGTTCCAGATCGGCGTACAGCAAACCCTGTTCGTGCCCGGCCAGCGGCGACGCCAGTTCCTCGCCGCCCGGCGCGAAGATGCGCGCATGCCCGCCCGGCCCGGGTACCAGCTGCTTGGCCGGCTCCGAACCCCGGCGGCTCTCACCGCCCGCCACATCCATCACCGCACACGCCGCGATCACGTTCAACTGCCCGACCACCGCGTACCAGAGCGTGGCCGCATTGTTCACGCGCACACCCCAATCCACGTCTCGCGCCACGATGAACCCCGGCCAGGACACCACGTGGATCTGCGCGCCGGTGCGCTCCAGCTCCCGCCGCGTCGGCAGATGCAATTGCTCGGAGCCGCCCTGCACCGCGATGCGGCCGATGCCGGTGTGGAAAACCTGCGACTCGCCGGGCTCGCCACTGCGGAAGATCTTGTGCTCCAGCGGCGTCAGCTGGGGCTTGCGACGGACTCCGAGCAGTACCCCGCGGTCATCGATGAGGCACTGCGACATGTAGAGCGCGCTGGCACTGCGCTCGCTGAAGCCGAGCAGCACGTGAATGCGATGCCGCCGCGCGGCGTCGGCGATACGCCGGAACTCGGTGCGGCCCACCGTCATCGAATGCGTGCGATACCGCGCGAAGAACCCCTGGCCCCAGCTCACCGATTCCAGCCACAACCACCACGGATATCCGGGCAGGAAGGTCTCCGGGAAGGCCACCAGCTGCGCGCCACCCTCAGCCGCGTCCTCGATCAACTCGATGGTCTGCTGAACACCGGCGCGCAGATCCAGCCATCGTGGCTCGGCTTGGACGGCTGCGACTCGCACCTTCGTCGGCACGTCGGCTCCTTCGAC
Source organism: Nocardia sp. NPDC059154 (assembly GCF_042755705.1). NCBI lineage: Bacteria > Bacillati > Actinomycetota > Actinomycetes > Mycobacteriales > Nocardiaceae > Nocardia > Nocardia sp. NPDC059154. The sequence continues at coordinate 258,030 of NZ_JBHZCS010000001.1, read as the reverse complement.
GGGTATCGGATGATGTGCAATCACCCTTCGCCGAACGTGAACCGGTCACAGCGACATACCGTGCCGGGCTACCGACCGCGCGTGCCTGCGTCCAGTTGTGACCGAAATTGACCGGGCGTCAGGCCGGTTTCCTGGCGAAATGCGCGGTAGAAATGGCGATCGGTGGAGAATCCGGAAGCCGCGGCAATCGCCGAGAGCGGCCGGGCCGGGTCGGCCCGCAACAGCCGCCGGGCATGCTCGACCCGCATGCGGCGCACCAGTGCGGCGGGGCCGCCGATGTCCTCGCACACCCGGTAGAGCGTGCGGCGTGATACCAGGCAGGCGTGCGCTACCTCATCGACGGTCAGATCCGGATCGGTGTAGCGCTGGCGCAGCACCGACAGCACCTGCTGGCGCGTGTAGAGCGAATCGGCCGGCGCCGGCGAGTTCTGCCCGTTGGCCAGCAGCACCGCCGAGGAGAGCATGGCCGTGATCTGCGATTCGAGGGCATGCGCGGCCCGGTCGGTTTCCTTGACCGGGAGGGCCGCCATGCCGCGGAAGAAGTCGACCACCACGCCCATCGCGCCGGTGGCGGGTAGCGCCTTGGCGATCGGTAGCTCGTCGCGCACCAGCCCGGCATGATCGAGCACCGCGCTCATGGGCGCGCGCACGATCGTGGACACCGCGTTCTCGGTGGTGCGGCTCTCGATCGGGCGGGCGCTGTCGTAGAAGGCGATGGTCCCGGCCCCGCCCTCGGTGATCCGGCCGTTCTGCTCGGTCCAGTTCGCGCCCTCCACAACAATGTTCACCAGCAGGAAGTCCCCGGCGGCCTGATCGAGCTGGCGCTTGTTACGCACCACCCGCTGCGCGCTGGAGGTCATCATGGTGAGACTGGAGTCATCGAACTGGGTGAAGCGCAGCTTGCCGTGCCACTGACCCTTGCCGAGCGGCTCACAGATCGACGGCAGCACCGCGTCGGCCACGATGGCCTCCCACTGCTCGAATGCCTGCCGCGCGGAAACCTCTGAGGTCGTACGGACTTCGGCGCTGGCAGTGGACGCAATACCCACACCGTGCATCATTCCATTACCGGACGCCGGGAAACTGCGAATGAAGCCGACCGATGCGACAAAACGGACCAGTCGTCCGGATTGTCCTGGTAATCAACCCGATCCGGATAGGCCGCCTGCCCGGTCGCCGGCGGCTCGAAGGCGGCGACCGGGCGGCGCCTCACCAGTATTCCCATCCGCCGCGCCGCTGTGACTGCCCGGGCGTGCCAGATCACTGCCAATTGACGTCAGCCCCGACACACCTCCTGATCAGGCATGACTCGACCGGAATTCGCCAGGGGTCATCCCCATCTCGCGTTTGAAGGCCCGATAGAACTGCCGCTCGGACACGAAGCCCGATGCCCGGCCCACGGACAGCAGCGGCCGAGTCGGATCGGTGCGGATCAGGGCCAGGGCCCGCTCGATCCGCATGCGCCGGAGCATGGCCGCCACACCGTCCTCGCCGTGCTCGAACAACCGGTACAGGGTGCGGCGTGACACCGCGCAGGCGCCGGCCACCTGATCGACGGTGAGTTCCGGGTCGGCGTAATGGCGTTGGATGAACGCCAGCGCCCGCTGTTTGGCCAGCGCCTGCGCGGGTTCGTCGCGCGGCAGATCGCCCGCCGCCAGCTGCACCACCGAAGCGAGCAGTCCCGTACCGTGTTTGGCCAGCACCGCCGCCTGGTCCGGTGCGGTGTACTGCAATTGCGCCAGGCCGCAGAAGAAGCGGCCCACGATGCCGGCCGCCCCCTCGGGCGGGAAGCGCACCGCGGTCGGCAGCCGGTCCGCCGGCACCCCCGACGCCCCCACCACCTCGGCCAGCGGCACCTGCACCGCCACCACGCCCCAGGACTGCTCGAAATGCGCGCTGAAGGGCCGGGAACTGACGTGCAGGGTGAGCCCGCCGTCGGCGAGTTCCCCGACCCGCCCGTCCTGCTCGAGCCAGCCGTGCCCGTGCGTGGTCACGCTGGCGAACAGAATGGGTTCCTCGGGCTCGTGGAGGAGCCGCGGTATCCGGCTGAGGTGCTGACCGCTGGCCGTCACCATGGACACATCGATGCCATCGAATCGCGATTGCACGATGCGCGCCCGGAACTCCCCCGACCGCACCGGTGTCACCACCAGCGGAACGTAGGCCGCTGCGACAACGGCCTCCCATTCCTCGAAAGTCTCCTGCTGCGAAACCTCCGGTGTGGACCGAACCTCCATCACCGCGGGCTCGACGCCGCCCCTCATCGCCCGATTCTCGCACCCCACGCCTGCCCCGATCCGCGAATTCCCTTAACAACATCCAACTTTCATCACATCGCCCGAATTTCCCCATTCCCCGCAACTCGCACCACGAATCTTCATCCCGGACTTGCACTTTCACTCATACCCCCATCCGCAATCACATGCCTGTCATTTCCACCCGACATCGAATTCGCCGCCCCGCCCGCCGTGCAGGCCGGACCACATCGAACGGTCGCGTCGATCGTCCGCAGCTGCGCGCGCAGTACCGTCGCGGCGAGCGCATACGGCGGCAGATCGGCTTCCGGGTCGTCGTCCGGGCTGTCGAACACGTCGAGATCCGCCATCAGCGCCGCACGCTCCCGACGCGCCCGCCGATCCAGCGCCGCCTCCACCTGCCGGCGAAACTCCCACGGCGACAGCCGCTCCGTGACGCCGGGCAGGTCCGCGCCGGCCAACTGCTGCGCCACGGCCGTCCGATCGCCCGGGAGCAGGTCGATGACCTCCGCGGTCTCCCCACCGTCATGGAGCATCCAGACCAGGAAGGTATGGATGCGGTCCGCGCGTTCGAAACTGCCGACGAGCACCGAAGCGCCGATGGCAGTCGAGCGGGTGCACGCGACCGCCCGCAGCGGGGCGGCCGACCGGACGGACCAGCCCGGCACGCTCACCCCCTGCGCCTCGAGCCGATCCGCCGCGGCTCGTGCCGCACGCGACAGCTCGGCGGTCGAGAGCCGGGCCAGGGCGCGCAGCGTGCCCAAGGCATCCGAGGTCGCCCGCTCCTCGAGCACGAGCACAGCCCACGCGCCGAACAGCTTGGCGAAGCCTAGATCCTCGTCGCCCCCGGCGAGCAGATCGGCGACCAGGAATTCGACCTCCAGGGGATCGGTGTCGTCCCCCAACTCGGCAGCGTCCGCCAGCACACGGTCGATCGGCTCCCGCAGATCGAACCCCTGTCCGTCGAACGGGGCGAACTCATCCTCGTGCGATACGAGCGCCCGCTCCGGCCGTGGCCCGCCGCCACGCCCGCCCTTGTGCTTTCGACCCCCACGGCCCCGCTTCGATTTCCCCATACCGAGGACTATCCGCCCGTACCCCGGCCAACACACCGCGAAGCGAAACTTTGCACCCCCGAACCAAAAAGAAGTTCGCCCTTCACTTTTCGTGCCCGCTCACGCTGCGGCAGAACGCGCCGCCGGCCACCGGCCGGTGGTTGGACGATGCAGCCGACGCACATGGTCCGGCCCGCGTGCACGGGACGCTTCCGAAGGCCGAAACGGCCGAGACCGCACACCAGTTGGTGGAACGGCGTCAGCGCGGTCGCTTGTCAGCGCTCGGCCGACCGGGTGTGTGCACCACCGGTTCGGGACGAGTCAGTCGCCGCAGCAGCCTTCGGGGTCGGGAACGGTGCGGACCTCGCGGGTCTGGGCATTGCGGGCGGCCAGGTCGGCGTCGTCGGGGTAGTCGACCGCGATCAGCGACAGGCCGTGGGCCGGGGCCACGGTGACAGAGCTCGAGCGCTCACGCTCGTTCAGCAGACCGGCGATCCAGACGGGCGTGCGGCGGCCTTCTCCCACGGCCAGGACACCGCCGACCAGGCTCCGGACCATGGACCAGCAGAAGGCGTCGGCGCTGACATAGGCGGTCAGCAGGTCGCCCTCCTGGACCCAGTCGAAGCGCTGCAGTTCGCGGATGGTGGTCGCGCCCTCACGGCGGCGGCAGAAGGCGGCGAAATCGTGCAGGCCCAACAGTTTTCGGGACGCCTCACGCATGGCCTCGACATCGGGGCCCGGGCGGCAGGGGACGACACTGCGCGCCCGAAGCGGTTCCGCGCCAAAGGGAGCCGTGGTCAGACGGTAGGCGTAGTGGCGGCGGATGGCGGAGAAGCGGGCGTCGAACTCGGGCGGCGCGAGGCGGGCCGCCTTGACGCGCACATCCTTCGGCAGGAAGCGCGCCAGCCGGTGCACCAGCTTGGGGCCGTCCACCTCGGTCTGCGTATCGAAGTGCGCGACTTGACCTTCCGCGTGCACGCCCGCGTCGGTGCGCCCGGCCACGGTGAGCTGGATGGGCTCGCGCTGCACCTTGCTCAGCGCATCCTCCAGGACGCCCTGCACGGTGCGCAGGCCGGGCTGGCGCGCCCAGCCGGTGAAATCGGTGCCGTCGTAACTGATGTCCAGCCGTACCCGAATCGAAACCGGTTCGGGCGTCGGATCCTCCACGGTCACAGCGATCTCCTGGTTAACATGGAGAAAGCCCGCCGACCCGGAGGGGACGGCGGGCTCACTCATGGAATCTCACCCTCGGGGTTTCAGAGGATGCCCCTGAAACCCCTTGTCGAGTCCGAAGGACCGGATCTACTCCGCGGCCTTGTCCTCGGCGACAGCCTCTTCGGCCGGAGCCTCGGCGACAGCCTCTTCGGCCTTGGCCTCGGCCGGAGCCTCGGCAGCCTTCTGCGAAGCGGCGACACGACGGGCACGGTCGGCCTCGTTGGTCACGGTCTTCTCGCGGACCAGCTCGATGATCGCCATCGGAGCGTTGTCACCCTTGCGGGGGATGGTCTTGATGATGCGGGTGTAGCCACCCTCACGGCCCTCGAACGAGGGACCGATCTCCGCGAACAGGGCGTGCACGACGTCCTTGGAGCGGATCACCTTCATGACCTCGCGACGGTCGGCCAGGGTGCCGCCCTTCGCCTTGGTGACAAGCTTCTCGGCGTAGGGGCGCAGCGCCTTGGCCTTGGCCTCGGTGGTCGTGATGCGACCGTGCTCGAAGAGCGCCGTCGCCAGGTTGGCGAAGATCGCCTTCTGGTGCGACGCCGTCCCGCCGAAGCGGGCACCCTTCTTGGGCTTGGGCATTGTTTGAATCTCCTGTGTTGAAGGCCGATTCGGGGCGCTACACCCCGAATGACCTAAAGCTGTTCGGTCTCGGCGTAGTCCTGCTCGCCGTTGTCGGTGTCGCTGAACGAACCGCTGTCGCTCCAGGTGCCGCTGGCCGCGTCGTAGCCGACGACGGAGGACGGATCGAAGGAAGCCGGAGAATCCTTGAGGGACAGGCCGAGCGAGTGCAGCTTGACCTTGACCTCGTCGATGGACTTCTGACCGAAGTTGCGGATGTCCAGCAGGTCCGACTCGGTGCGGGCGACCAGCTCGCCGACGGTGTGCACGCCTTCACGCTTGAGGCAGTTGTACGACCGCACGGTGAGATCCAGGTCCTCGATCGGCAGGCCGAACGAAGCGATGTGGTCCGCTTCGGCCGGCGAGGGGCCGATCTCGATGCCCTCGGCCTCGACGTTCAGCTCGCGCGCGAGACCGAACAGCTCGACCAGGGTCTTGCCCGCCGACGCCAGCGCATCCCGCGCGGAGATCGAGTTCTTGGTCTCGACATCCAGGATGAGCCGGTCGAAGTCGGTGCGCTGCTCGACACGGGTGGCCTCGACCTTGTACGTCACCTTCAGAACCGGCGAGTAGATCGAGTCAACCGGAATCCGGCCGATTTCCGCACCCGACGCCTTGTTCTGCACGGCCGGGACGTAGCCGCGACCGCGCTCGACCACGAGCTCGATCTCCAGCTTGCCCTTGTCGTTCAGGGTGGCGATGTGCATATCCGGGTTGTGCACGGTCACGCCCGCCGGGGGGACGATGTCACCGGCGGTGACGGTGCCCGGGCCCTGCTTGCGCACGTACATGGTGACCGGCTCGTCCTCTTCGGACGACACGACCAGGCCCTTCAGGTTCAGGATGATGTCGGTGACATCCTCCTTCACGCCCGGGACGGTGGTGAACTCGTGCAGCACGCCGTCGATGCGGATGCTGGTGACAGCGGCACCAGGAATCGACGACAGCAGCGTGCGGCGCAGCGAGTTGCCGAGGGTGTAACCGAAGCCCGGCTCCAGCGGTTCGATGGTGAACCGCGACCGGTTCTCGGACACGACCTCTTCGGTCAGCGTCGGTCGCTGTGAAATCAGCATTTCTTCCTCCTTCGAGCGCCCACCATTTGACGCTCACGATTGGGAACTGTTGCGGCCCTGGCGGTTACACCGGGGCCGCAACCAGCGGCGCGCGTACGCGCACCTATTACTTCGAGTAGAACTCGACGATCAGCTGTTCCTGCAGCGGAACATCGATCTGCGCACGCTCGGGGAGCTGGTGCACCAGGATCCGCAGGCGGCCGGGAACGACCTGCAGCCAGCCCGGGATCGGGCGATCGCCGACGGTCTCACGCGCCACCTGGAAGGGGTACATGGCCAGCGACTTCGGCTTGACATCGATGATGTCGTACTGCGAGACCTGGAAGCTGGGCACATCGACCTTCACACCGTTGACGGTGAAGTGGCCGTGCGAGACCAGCTGGCGGGCGCCACGACGGGTACGGGCCAGACCGGCGCGGTACACGACGTTGTCCAGACGAGCCTCGAGCAGACGCAGCAGGTTGTCGCCGGTCTTGCCCTTCTGGCGGTTCGCCTCTTCGTAGTACTTGCGGAACTGCTTCTCCATGACGCCGTACGAGAAGCGAGCCTTCTGCTTCTCCTGCAGCTGCATGAGGTACTCGGATTCCTTGATCCGCGCGCGGCCGTGCTGGCCGGGCGGGTAAGGACGACGCTCGAACGCCTGGTCGCCTCCGACGAGGTCGACACGCAGACGACGCGACTTGCGGGTAATGGGGCCTGTATAACGAGCCATTGTTCTGTACCTTTTCCTTCCCGCTTAGACGCGACGCCGCTTGGGCGGACGGCAGCCGTTGTGCGGCTGCGGGGTGACATCGGAGATCGTGCCGACCTCCAGGCCCGCGGCCTGGAGCGAACGGATCGCGGTCTCGCGGCCCGAACCCGGGCCCTTCACGAAGACGTCGACCTTCTTGACGCCGTTCTCCTGCGCCTTGCGGGCAGCGTTCTCGGCGGCCAGCTGCGCGGCGAACGGGGTCGACTTACGCGAGCCCTTGAAACCGACGTGGCCGGAGGACGCCCAGGAGATGACGTTGCCTTCGGGGTCGGTAATGGACACGATCGTGTTGTTGAACGTGCTCTTGATGTGCGCGTGGCCGTGCGGGATGTTCTTCTTATCCCGGCGACGCGACTTCTGAGTCTTCTTCGGGCCCGAGGCCCGGCTCTTCGGAGGCATGCGCTATCCCTACTTCTTCTTGCCGGCGACGGTCTTCTTCGGACCCTTGCGCGTGCGGGCGTTGGTCTTGGTCCGCTGGCCACGCACAGGCAGGCCACGACGGTGGCGGATGCCCTGGTAGCAGCCGATCTCGATCTTGCGACGGATGTCGGCCTGCACCTCGCGGCGCAGGTCACCCTCGACCTTGAAGTCCTGCGACTCGATGTAGTCGCGGAGCTTGGTCAGGTCGTCATCGCTGAGGTCCTTGGAACGCAGGTCCGGGCTGACGCCGGTAACGTCCAGGATCTCCTTGGCGCGGGTACGGCCGATGCCGAAGATGTAGGTCAGCGCGATCTCCATGCGCTTTTCGCGCGGGAGGTCGACGCCCATCAGACGTGCCATGGTTGGCGATTCCTTACTTTTGCGGAGGTCTGCTCCCTGTCCGTCCCCTCGTGAGTGGGGCCCCGGCCTCCGTACCGGGGGTGGGCCGCCATCCGTCCCCTACGGGACTCGGCGACGGCGACTGGCGCTGGGAGTTCTTCTTTGTTGCCAATCCGAACCGCGTTCGGTGCTTGGCGGTGAGCGACCGGGGGCGTGAAGAATCCACTGTCCCGGCGATCACGGCACGAGGCCGCAATCAGCCCTGACGCTGCTTGTGGCGCAGGTTCTCGCAGATCACCATGACCCGACCGTGGCGGCGGATCACCTTGCACTTCTCGCAGATCGGCTTGACGGACGGCTGAACCTTCACGTCAGATCCAATCTGGGTCGGTGTTCACTGGCCGTGAACACAGTTTTTCCCCGGCCGGTTTGACCGGGGAAAACCCGGGACTCGCGCCCCGGAAGTCTTTGGCACCCGCGGGGGTGACTCACTTGTAGCGGTAGACGATGCGGCCGCGGGTCAGGTCGTAGGGCGACAGCTCCACGACGACGCGGTCCTCGGGCAGGATGCGGATGTAGTGCTGCCGCATCTTGCCGCTGATGTGGGCCAGCACCTTGTGACCGTTTTCCAGCTCGATCCGGAACATCGCGTTGGGCAACGGCTCGATAACCCGGCCCTCGACCTCGATGGCCCCTTCCTTCTTCGCCATATCCTCCGCGATCCCGGTTAGGCTGAACCTGGTTGGTTCAAGCTCATTACGGCAGGTCGGCCCCGAAGTTGGTGGTGCATTGCGGCCAACCCGGTGACATACTCACTGGAGGCGGCACTAGGACATGCCACAACCACTATGTAAGTCACCAGCGACCTAGCTTACCCGTTTCCCCAGACCCGGCCAAATACGGGTGCCGTGACGTGCCCCGCTGTGCACGGCGGATGCCACCGGTTGCGCGCAGCGCCCCACCGGGCGGACGAGATACGCCGGGCGCACACCCGTCGGAGATCGCTAAACTACGCGCTGTCCTGCACGCTCAATCGAACACCGGGGGTAGATGTGAGTCGCGAGAACGACGGACTCCCAATGCTCCCCCCCTGGCTCTCCGAGAGCGACGTCGCCGCAACCGGTTACGAGGCTCCCGTCGAGAACCTCCCCCAGGACGAGGTCATCCCCGAGCAGAAGGGCGGCCGCGGCCTCTTCGGCCGGCGCAAGCCTCGCAAGGACGCGCCACCCGAGCCCACCGCCCAGCCGCCCGCCGCGAGTCCCGCCCCCACCTCCGGTGGCGCCGAGCCGAATCCGTGGGCCTCGCAACCGGCCACCCCGATGCCGATCCGCGACCCCGGCACCCACTTCAACCTTCCGCACCGCGGCGACCAGTCGGGCAGCGCCAACCAGCAGTCCAACGGACACAACACACGACCGCCCCAGCCCAATGGCCACGGCCCGGCACAACCGCCGAATGGCCAAACCCCGACCCAGCTCCCGCAGAACGGCCAGCGCCCTGCGCCCGGGCCGCACAACGGGCAAGGCTCGACGCCGCCCAACGGTCAAGGCTTCGGCGGCGCACCGCATCCCGGCCAGGCACCCGACCTTCCGCAGGGGCCTCGCTTCGATATTCCTCCAGCTAATGGAGGGCAACCCGTACACCCGGCCGCCCCGGAATCGGCTCGCCCGGGCCCTCATTCGGGCCCACTCGGACCCACGCCCGGTCCGCAGTTCTCGCCCCCGCCGACGCCTCCGGTTGATCCGACGCAGCGCATCGCCAGCGCCGAACCGGCTCGGCCGGCCCCGCATTCGGGTCCGCTGGGACCGGTGCAGGGTCCGCAATTCTCGACGCCGCCCACGCCGCCCGCCGAGCCCGTGGATCCGGCCGAGCTGTCCGCTCCGGCGCAACCGCAGCAGGCGAAATCCGACTTCACCCCGCCGCCACTGCCGTCTTCGCCGAACTCACCACAGGGCCCGAGCGCAGCTGAGTCGCATCCGAGGGGCGCCTCCCTTGCCGGTGCATCGGCCGCGGGTAATCCCGGCCCGGCCGACCCCGCGCGCCCCCCGGCGGATCCGACCACCCGGGCGCCGCTCCCGCCCTCGCCCGGTGAAGTCGACTCGGCCGCAAACGATCCGGCGCTCCGCGCCGCGCGCCCGCCGCTGCCCCCGGCCCCCGGCGAAGCCGATACCGCAGCCGATCCGGCCGACGCCACGACCAAAATGGCGCACCCGCCCCTGCCCCCGGCTCCGGGCGACCTGGACGCGACCGGCTCCGGCATCATCGCCCCGGCCGGTCTGACCGGCGCGCCCGCCGACGGCGAACAAGCCGACCCGAACACCGCTTTCGACCAGTCGATGACCCCGGGCCGTCACCGCGCCACAGAAGTCCCACTCCCGCAGCCATCGGACCCCCACCCCGGCGACCCCGTACCCCCTGCACCGCAAGGGAATTCCACCCCGCCCACCCCCGGCCAGAACGACAACCGCCCGCCCCTGCCCCAGATTCCGGGTCCCGGCGCGCAGATGTCCGGCAATGGCGGCCAGTGGATGCCGCCCTCGCCACCGGTTCCGGGCCCCTTCCCGGGCGCACAGGCGATGCCGCCGGCAGCGGATTCCGGGCTTCCACCGATGCAGCCGACTCCAGGGTTCGCGGCGGGTCCTGTTCCGCCGCAGCCGACTCCGTGGGGGCAGGCACCGGGGCCGAATTTCACCCATCCTGATGGTTCGTCCGGCAACCGCGATGGGGATGCGAACCCCTGGGCGAACGTACCCGTGTCCGAGGCAGCAGCTGCGGGTCTGAACGGCCCGCAGGCGTATGGTCCGGGCCGTCCCGATTCGGGGATGCCGCCGATGCAGCAGACCCCGGGATTCCCGGCGAGCGCTGTTCCGCCGCAGTTGAATCCTTGGGCGCAGGGGCCGGATGGGCCGATGCCGGGTGGCGCGGACGCCACCAACCCGGACGCGAATCCTTGGGCGAACGCGCCCATGTCCGAGGCGGCAGCCGCCGGGTTGACCGGGCCGCACGCCGGTGGTCCGGGAGCGCAGGGCATGGGTGCTGGCGGGCAAATGCCCTGGGCCGCACCGGGACAGGAACAGGGCGCTGTTCACCCGAACGGATCCGGGCCGGATGCGGGCAGTGTGCCCGGCGGCTCGGGACAGCAAGGGTTCGGTGGGCCGGGGAGCCAGAGTGCGCCGGGTCAGCCGGAGGCAGCGGTTCCCGGGCAGTACGGCATGGCGCCGGGACAGGCCGGTGCTCCCGGGCAGTACGGTGTCTCGACGCCGGGGCAAGCCGGGGCTCCGGGCCAATATGGTGTCGCGGCTCCCGGGCAAGCCGGGGGTCCGGGACAGTACGGTGTGCCGGCTTCCGGGCAGCCGGGGGTCGGCGGGCCGGGCGCCTGGGGTGGGGGCGGGCCGCGCGGGTTTGCCGGTGGTCCGGTGCCGTCGCTGGATGATGTGCCGATGCGACGGGCCAAGAAGGCTCCGGAGTCGGGGTGGCGGCGGGCCGTGCACCATATGTCCGGTGGCGCCATCAATCCCGGGATGTCGGCGGAGGAGCGGCGGCTGCAGGAGTTGGTCGCGCGGATCCGGCAGCCGGTGCGCGGGGATTACCGGATCGCGGTGCTGTCGCTGAAGGGCGGCGTCGGGAAGACGACGACCACCATGGGGTTGGGCTCGATCTTCTCTTCGATTCGCGGGGACCGGGTGATCGCGGTCGACGCGAATCCGGACTTCGGGACGTTGTCGCAGCGGGTGCCGCTGCAGACCCGGTCGACAGTGCGGGATCTGTTGCTGGACGAGCAGATTCAGCGGTATTCGGATGTGCGCCGCCACACTTCGCAGGGCAGCAGCCGCCTGGAGGTGCTGGCCAGTGAGCGGGATCCGGCGGCGTCGGAGGCGTTCAGCGAGGAGGAGTACCGCGCGGTCGCGCGCATTCTGCAGCGCTTCTACAACATCATCCTCACCGACTGCGGTACCGGCCTGATGCATTCGGCCATGGCGGGTGTGCTGGATCTGGCGCACTCCCTGGTGCTGATCTCGTCCTCGGCCATCGATGGCGCGCGCAGTGCCGCCGCCACCCTGGACTGGCTGTCGCTGCACGGCCACGATCATCTGGTCCGCAATGCCGTGGTGGTGATCAACCTGCCGCGCCCGGGCGCCCCCAATGTCGGCATCAATCAGCTGCGCGACTATTTCCTGTCGCGTTGCCGCGCAGTGCACATCATCCCCTACGACGCGCATCTGGGTGAGGGCGCGGAGATCGATCTGCACCGTCTGAGCAAGCCCACCAAACGCGCGTATGTCGAGCTGGCGGCCACCGTCGCCGACGATTTCGGGGCCGACCACCGGCACTATCGGGGCTGAGCCGGGGCCGGTTCCGAATCCGTTCGCGGGCAGTGGCTTCGGCCGGGACGGCTGCGCATGACACGGCACCGGCCGGGTGCTAGTTTGTGGCTCGATCGCGCCGCTCGCCTCGGTGCGATGCGGGTTTTGCACGTACGGCCGGCCCACCGCTGACCGGTGGGTGAGAGGAACGCATGCGTCTGAGGTCCGGGCGATGGTGCGCCGCCGGAATGGGTGCCGCCGTGCTGGTCCTGGCCACCGCGTGCGGGAACGACGGCGGTGCACCGGATTACGGGCCGTACGCGATCCATGGCGACGATGACTTCGATCGGCAGCCGAGCCGGATCCGCGGGATCTTCGCCGAGTCGGTTCGGCTGGCGGATCACATCGTCTTCGCGACCGATATCGATCCCGACCTGACGACGGTGCGCGGCGGTGGGATCTCGGCCGACGATCGCGGCTTCCACGAGACCGCGCTCTCGCCGCAGCAGCGGGCGGCGGCGCGCCCCTTCGGGGTGGCCGGTTCCTTCGGTATCGCGGCCGCGAACCGTCCCGCCGGTGACGGTCCACCGCAGAAGTATCTGGCGGTGTCGCTCACGGCATTTCGCGACGAGCGGTCGGCGACGGCAGCCGCGGCGGAGATGGCCCGGGTCGATTTCGCGGCGAGTCCCGACAACGCGCCGGTCGGGGTGGACGGCTTCCCGGCCGCCCTGAGTCATTGGCGGCCGGGCGTCCCTTCGCTGGGCAGTCTCATGGCGTGGAAGAACGTGGTGATCCGGGTGTACGCCGAGCTGCCGGATCCCGATCTGAGCCGGATGGTCGACGTGGTCACCACCACCTATCGCAAGCAGGTGGCCGGGCTGGCCGGCTTCGACACCTCCCCCGTTCCGGATCCGGCCACGGTGCCACTCGATCCGGACGGCCTGCTGACCCGGCTGGTGCGCACCGGTGATCCGCTGGCCGACCCGAAGACGTTCGCCGCCTTCGGGGTCCGCGCCTTCTCGGCGCTCTCACCGGAGCCACCGCACACTTTCGGCAAATATTCCGGCAGCGGCGTGACGGCGCTGGCGGTGTCCCACAACAAGTACCTGTATCGGATGCGGGATTCGAAGGCCGCCGCACAGTACGGCCGAGACCTCGCCGCCGACCCTGAGAATTCGGAGTACACCTGGATGCGTAATGTCCGCGGCCTGACCGCCGCAACCTGTTCGCAGGCGACCCGCCCGGACCCGAAATCCGTGCAGGCCCGCCGCTATCGCTGTGTGGTGGCGCGCGACGGGTATGTGGCCGTGGTCTACAGCAATACCGAGACCGATGTCCGGCAGCTGGCGGCGGCGCAGTACGCGATCATGGGAGGTCCGCGATGAAGGCACTGCTGCCCGACGATCCGCGCTGGATCGGCCCGCACCATATGATCGCCGTCATCGGCACCGGCGATATGGGCCGGGTGCTGCTGGGCCGCACACCCACCGGAAAGCTGGTGGCGGTCAAGCAGATTCACCGCTCGCAGACCGTGGATATGGAGTTCCGGGCGCGCTTCCAGCGGGAGCTGGAGACCACCAAGCAGCTGACCGGACCCTATACGGCGGCCGTGGTGGACAGTGACGCGGATGCCGAACGCCCCTGGCTTGCCACCGAATACCTGCCGGCGCCGGATCTCGCGACGGTCGTTGCGGCCTGCGGTCCGCTGCCGCTGCCGGGCCTGCGCCTGCTGGCGATCGGCCTGGCCACCGCCCTGATCGAGGTGCACCGGGCGGTGCTGGTGCACCGGAATCTCAAGCCCGGCAATGTCCTGCTGATGCCCGAGGGCCCGCGCATCATCGATTTCGGCATCACCCGGGCACGCGATGGCGAGGGCGCTTCGGACGCCGTCGCCGACGCCGCGCCCTACGTGGCCCCCGAGCAGGCCGGGGGCGAGCCGGTGACCTCCGCCGTCGACATCTACGCGGTCGGCATGCTGCTGGTCCTGGCCGCCACCGGATCCATATCCGCCACACCGGATCTGCAGGCGGTCCCGCATGCGCTGCGCAAACTGGTGGAGTCCTGCCTGGCGCCCGATCACGCGCATCGCCCGTCGGCGCGTCAGCTGCTGGAGCAGGCGGAGCGCATTCCCGCGGAATCGGCGTGGCCGCAACCGGTGCTGGAGTTCATCGAGACGCATCGAGCAGATGCCGAGTGGTGGGCTTCCAGCGGTGAGCAGGAGACCCGCTATCGGGATCAGCTGGCGCGCTTGGCCGGTCGACGGCGGCGCACGATCGGCTGGGCGGCGGCGGCCGTCACCGGCCTGGTGGTGGTGAGCGGCACGCTGGCGGGGCTGAGCCGGTCGTCGCAGACCGACGGCCATGCGCAGCCGCGCACGGACCCGTCACTGGACTTGACGGCCATGGAATTGCGGCTGCTGGACTTCTGCGCGGTCATCGACAAGGCGGTGCCCGGCAAGCTCGGCACGCGCACCGGTGATCCGCAAGCCTCGCCCGAGGGCGGCTGCGGCACCACCGTGGTCGATTCGACGCAGCGCAAGGTCCACTACAACCTGGACATTCCCGACCACGCCATCGGTGTGGACCAGTTGACGCCGACGGGCCGGACTGCCGGCTGGGGCCCGATCCTCAGCGCCGGAGCTGCGGACAACAAATGCGACACCGTGCTGGTGACCCAGTCCGGCGGGAAGGTGCCGCTGCGGATGTCGGCCGAGGAGCTGGACCCCGCGGCCCAGCCGGAAACCGCCTGCACCGCGGCGGAGGACGCGCTGACCGCCGTCGCGCAGCAGCTCACCTCGTATGTGCCGCAGCGGACGGTCCCGTCGAATTCGATTCTGCGCGTGGACCCGTGTTCGGTGGTGCAGGACAGCACGATTCGGGAGATGGTCGGCGATATCGCCGACCATCAGCGCGCCCCGCACGCCTGCGCGACCATCGGCCGGGACGGCTGGGTCCGCGTCGACCTGGTCGACCAGAGCCGTCCCGATCAGGGCGAGTGGACCTACGAAACCCTGCAGGCCGGCGAATTCACCGCGTACGTCACCGGCGCACGCTCCAGCAACGACTGCTACCTCAGTTATCTGGTGCGGCCCACGGATAAAGGCAATGCCGAGCAACTGAAGCTCACGGTGTCCGATCTGTCGAATTCACCAGATGCGTGCGGCAAGGCCGTGAAACTGCTCGACGAGGCCATCCGACAACTGCCGAAGTAGCCATCTCCGCGCACTCCAATTGCAAATGATCTTTCGCGCGGAACATGGCGGTCCGGGCCGCCCTCGGGCCCGGACCGCACAGTTGTTTCGTTATTACCAGGCGGGCAGCCGCCGCCGACCGGCGAGCACATCACGAACGAGATCGTCGTAAGCGTCCGACAATTCGGCTAAATGGTGCCAAGCGCCGTGTAGCATTTCATCATTCGCGTCAAGGGTCATCAACGCGTGATGAGCCCGAACCGAAGCCTCTGCGAGGCGATCGATGACCGAACCGACCGTTTCGGTGTGCAGGGTCGCACCCAGCCGATGCTGGGGAACCGAGCGCACGATCCAGTCGTCGATGGCCATGACCAATTCGATTCGGCGGCGCTTTGTTTCGACGATCGAGGTGGGATCGGTTTCCGGACCGATACCGCCGCGCCCGACCAGCCGCCGCTCGTGCAGCACCGCGAGATCATGGGCGAACCACAGCAGGGGTCCGCCGATCACCCGGTGACCGCGACAAGCGCGCAGTAGTAGGTCGGAGGTCGGCAATAGGCCGGCAGCCAAGGGCTGCGCCTCCATATCCGCATACGAAGCGGACACGTCGGGCAATGCCACAACGACCGTGTTTGATGTCTCCGAACCTGCCACGTTGCCTCGCGTTCTTCGACGTATAACAACACCGCATTCAGGACGTTCATTACAATAAACCTCAGAATGCTGGTGTCAAGCCTTACACGGCAGTAGTACTACCGGAGTAGACTTCTGAGCCTTGAAGCAACAACCGAGGAGCGAGATGGCGGACGGTCCGAGATATCAACGGATCGCAGACCTCCTCCGCGAGGAGATCCGCGCCGGCAAGTGGGAACCGGGCGATCGACTGCCGAGTCACAATGAGCTGGCCGACCAGATGCAGGTTTCGATTACGACTGCTCGCAACGCAATTCAACTCCTGGTTGCCGAAAATCTGGTTTACACAGCCACTTCCCGGGGCACCATCGTGCGCAGTCAGGAAGTGCTGGAATCCGTTGTCACCAACCATATTCGGCCGGACCGGCCGAAGGCGGCGCACGACATCTTCTCCGAGATCGCGCGCGCCGCGGGTCGGGAGCCGTCCAAACAGTTCAGCGCCAGAATGGAACCGGCCAGTCTGGAAGTGGCGCACTGGCTGGGTGTCGCGCGCGACGAGTGGGTCGTGTCGCGCACGATCATGCAGTATCTGGACAACGAGCCGTGGTCGTGGGAGGTCAGCTTCTATCCGCGAGATCTGGCCGAAGCCACCGGAATCGACGCACCGCACGACATTCCGGAGGGCACCACGCGGCGGCTCGCCGAACGCGGATTCGCCGAGACGGCCCATCGCGACACCATCGTCGCCCGACCCGCCACGGCCGAGGAGGCGGCGCTGCTGGGCGTGGGCCCGGGTACGCTACTGCTCGACCATCTCCGCATCGGAGCCAACCACGATCGCGTCACCCGAGTGACGCGCCATCGTTCCACAGCGGCCCGCAACCGATTGGCATACGAATTGGGCGATGACGAAGGAACGGACATTATTCGTAAAACTCTGGGCGCTCCATTTCCGTCCGGAAATTCCCATTCCTTCGGTAATTCCCGGCTACCCGGTTCGTCATGAAACCGCACCTGCGCCGCGCCCGCATCGCCGATCTTGGGACCATCACCCGGTTCCGGCTGCAACGTACGAGCTGGCTGGCGGCGCGCGGCAGTGACCAGTGGACCCGGGCCGGGCGAGGACTCCCCATCGAGACCTTCGTCCGGTTCGTGGCCCACGCGGTCCGCCAGGGCGAGACCTGGATCGCAGAGGTGGACGGCGAAGCGGCCGGCACCATCACCGTCAACGACCGCGCCGACGAAAACCTCTGGTCCCCCGGCGAACTCGCCGACGCCGTGATCATCCACTACATGATCGTCGACCTCCGCTTCGCCGGAACCCGCGTCGGCGAAGCCCTCCTGGCGCACGCCGCCCACCTGGCCCGCGAACAGCACCGCACCTGGGTCCGCCTCGACGCCTGGACCACCAACACCGACCTCCATGCCTACTACCGCCGCGCCGGCTTCCACCTCGCCCGCATCGCCGGCCCCGAAGCCACCGGCCCCTCCCGAGCCCTCTTCGAACGCCCCACCGCAGCCTGGCCCCATCCCGTCACGACGCGCCCAACCCTCACCCTGGCGGCAGGCGAAACCACACGCTTCCCCCTGAACACGGACCCCACCACCATCTGGTCCCTCAGCCACAACCCACTCCTGCGTACCCTCCCCGGCGCGATCACCGAGCCGGGGACGGCGCCCACATAGCCCTGCGGCTACTGCATCTCAGCGACGCAGTTTCGGATCGTCACCGGCGTAGAAGCTTTCGGCGAGGTCGCGCGTCCGCAGACACCGTGCTGTGGACGGCGACGATGTCCGGATGGTCGCGATCTGCTTCGCGGTCGAAGCGGGCACGGAATTCGGGTCCTCGGCGAGGTGGGGCCAGAGGGCGTCGCGGCGGGGCAGGGCGGGGTGGGCGGCCAGGTGGACCGTGCCCATTCCGCCGCTGCCGAGCGCGCGTTCGATGCGGTGGCCGCCGGGTATCGAGCCGGGGCCGATGTTCATGCGACTTCCTTGTGCGCCACCTGGTTACAGCGCGGGGAGGTCGGCGATTTGGATCATTTCGTCGCCGCGGGAGCGGGACCAGAGGATGCCGCGGCCGGGTGGGAGGCGCATGGGGCGGATGTCGCCGATTAGTTTGCCCTCGTCCCGGGAGCCGCTCATGAGGAGGGCGGGGACCGACAGGTTCTTCATCGAGCCCAGGACCTGGTCGTAGAGGGCTCGGGAGATGCCACCCATATTGCGCGAGATGATGACGTGCAGGCCGATGTCGCGGGCCTGCGGTAGGAGCTCCACCAGGGCGCCCAGGGGGTTTCCGCCCGCGACGACCATGTCGTAGTCGTCGACCACGACGTAGATCTCCGGGCCGGTCCACCAGTCGCGGTCGCGCAGCTGCTGGGGGGTGATGTCGGAGCCGGGAATGCGCTTGGAGAGGTAGTTGACTACTTCCTTGATCATGCCGCCACAGGTCTGCGAGGAGGTGGAATACCCGGCCAGCTGGTCGCCTTCCAGTACACCCAGCAGAGTTCGGCGGTAGTCGATGAGGATGACGCGGGCCGTGTCGGCGTTGGAGCTCTCGGCCAGGCCGCGAATGATGTTGCGCAGCACCGTGGTCTTACCCGATTCGACTTCGGAGAAGACCATGAAGTGCGGGTCGGAGCTGAAATCCAGGACGATCGGCTGCAGTTCGGATTCGCCGATGCCGATGACCACCTTGGTGGGGCTCTGCTGAATTCCGTGCCGGCGGGCCAGTTCCAGCGCCTGTTCGCGGGGCACGCTACCGGGCAGCGTGCGAACGGCGGGTGCGCGGCGTTCGCCCCAGATGGCCTGCATCTCGGTGCGCGCGGCGGCCACCCCCTCGGCCAGATTCTGGACGTTGGTGTCGGAGTCCAGGCGCGGCATGGCAATGAGCATGTGCAGCTGGTCCGCGGTGAGACCGCGACCGGGCCGGTTGAGCGGGACGTTCACCGCGACGCGGCGGCCCATCTCGGAGTCGGAGGGGTCACCCAGGCGCAGCTCGATGCGGGTACCGATCATGTCCTTCACCGAGGCCCGGATCTCGCCCCAGCGGTTCGCGCCCAGGATCACGTGGATGCCGTACGAAAGACCCTGGGCGGCAAGCTGTCCGACCACCGGCTCCAGGCTGTCGAATTCCTCGCGGACGACCTGCCAGTTGTCGATCACCAGGAACACGTCGCCGAATCGGTCGGCCAGTACCGGGTCGTCGGTGCGGTCCGAGGCCAGCGCGGCGTGCTTGCGCCGCCGGAATTCGGCCATGGATTCGATACCCTGGGCGGCAAAGCGCTCTTCGCGTTCGCGCAGCAGGGTGGCGAGTTCGGCGATGGTGCGCCGCACCTTGTCGGAGTCGAGCTTGCCGGCGACCGAACCCACGTGCGGCAGGCCGACCAGACCCGCCATGGAGCCACCACCGAAGTCGAGGCAGTAGAACTGCGCCTGTTCGGGCGTGTGCGTGGCCGCCGCGGACATGATGATGGTGCGCAGCGTGGTGGACTTGCCGGACTGCGGGCCGCCGACCACGGCGACATTGCCCTGCGCCCCGGCGAGATTGATGGTGAGCACGTCGCGGCGCTGCTCATAGGGCTTGTCGATGATGCCGATCGGCATCCACAGCTGCCCGTGCCGGTTGACCGGCGACCGCCAGTCCGGATCCGGCAGCAGCATGTCCACGGTCGGCGACTCGTCCAGCGGCGGTAGCCAGACCTCGTGGGCCGGGCGGCCGTGACCGGTCAGGCGTTTCACGACTGTCTGGAGCAGGCTGTCGGGCAGGCCTTCGTCGCCCGTCGGCGGCGGGGGCGGCAGCAGGTCGAGCGGATCGAACGGGTTCTCCGGTTCGGGCTGCTCGAGGATTTCGACCATCGCGGCGGTGAATTCGCGCGGCGGCGCTTCGACGACGGTGGTGCCGTCCGCGGCTTGCCGGGCCGCCCGGGGCGCGACGTAGGGACCCGATACATAGGTCGCGTTGAACCGCAACGGATCCGAGGCGTCGCTCTTGAGGTAGCCGGAACCCGGAACACCGGGCAGGTGATAGGCGTCGGTGATGCCGAGCACCGCACGGGATTCGTTGGCCGAGAACGTACGCAGACCGATGCGATAGGACAGATGCGAGTCGAGGCCGCGCATCTTGTTCTCCTCCAGCCGCTGCGAGGCGAGCAGCAGGTGGACGTGGAGTGAGCGGCCCAGTCGGCCGATCATGACGAACAGATCCGCGAAATCCGGCTTCTGCGAGAGCAATTCGGAGAACTCGTCGATGACCACGAACAGCGCGGGCAGCGGGTCGAGCGGCACGCCGGCGGCGCGGGCCTTCTCGTACTCGTTGACATTGGCGAAGTTGCCCGCGGAGCGCAGCAGTTCCTGCCGCCGGTTCATCTCACCGGCGAGCGCGTCGCGCATACGGTCGACGAGCGAGAGCTCTTCTTCGAGGTTGGTGATGACCGCCGCCACGTGCGGCAGCGGGTCCATGCCGAGGAACGTCGCACCACCCTTGAAGTCGACCAGGATCAGGTTGAGCTGATCCGGCGAGTGCGTGGTGACCATCGAAAGAATCAGTGTGCGAAGGAATTCCGACTTTCCCGAGCCGGTGGCGCCGATGCAGAGACCGTGCGGACCCATACCGTTCTCGGCAGATTCCTTGATGTCGATCTCGACGGGCGTCCCGTCGGGGGTGATGCCGATGGGCACACGTAGTCGTTCGCGTCCGGCGCGCGGCCGCCACACCTTGGCCGGGTCGATCTGGGACGCGTCCGGGATCTTGAGCAGGTTCATCAGGCCGGGGTCTGCGGCGGAGGTGTTGTCGCCGAGGCTGACGATCTGCGCCGCGGTGGCGATGCGGAAGCGAGCCAGGCTGCGCGAGAACGCCTCCGCCTCGGCGAGGGTCACGCTGTCGGCATTGGCGAACTTCTCGGTGCCTGCCGCGCTCTTGGCGAACACCTCTCCCCCGACCGCGACGAGCTGCAGCCCGCGCCGCGCGGCCAGGCTGTTCTCGGCGGCGCTCAGGTCGATGACGGTGACCGCGTCCAGACCGGACTCGCTGATCAAACGCTCACTGCCGCTGACATATCCGTCGTCGATGATGACGACCAGGTGCATGCGCCCCTGCGTCGGTTGCGGATTGCGCATGAACCGCCCGCGCTCGAGCAGATCGTCGGCGAGCGCCGTCTCCAGCTCACCGAGCGAGCCGTAGATCATGCGGGCCGCGCCCATGCCGTCGCGCTGGCTCGAATGCTGCACGTGCGGCAGCCATTTCGCCCACGCCCAGGCCTCGCAGTCGGGTTCGGCCGTGACGATGGCGACGGCGACGTGGTCGGGGCCGTGGAACGCGGTGAGCTCCATGAGCATCGACCACACCAGCCCACGCACATCCTCGGCCGGTCCTTCGACATTGATGGCGGGGAAGGCGCGCAGCGACACCGCCGTCGGCAGGTGGTGCACCACGGAATGCGTTCGCACGAAACGACGCAACGCCACGGTGGAGACCGGTTCCAGATCCTCCAGCGGACCGGTTTCCGGCCGCGCCAGCTTGGCCGCGAGCCGATGCGTGCCGATGCCGACGCGCACATGCCCGAAGTCGGGATCGTTGGGCCGCCGCTCCCACATGCGCCGGGTGCCCACGATGGACGGCAGATCCGCCGGTTCCGGATGACTCCAGACCAGCGTCTCGAGCTGCTTCTGCCCGGTGCGCCGGACCTCGCGGCGGGTCTGATCGAGGTACCGGAAGTAGTCCTTGCGTTCCTCGTTCAGCTCCGAGGAGCTCTTGCTGCTGCCGCGCTGACCCATGAGCATGCCGGCCATCGACATGATCATCATCATCGGCATCATCATCATGTACGGGTTGGACAGCATCGACCGGCCCATCAGGCTCATCATGGCGAGCATGCCGATCATGGCGACCACCATGACGACCGGCATGAGCTTGCTCATGAGCGGCGCGGGCACCGGACGCGGAATCTCCGGCGGCGCGGTCAGCGCCATCTCACCGCCCGGGGCGCGGGGTGGGGCGATGCGGGGCCGGCGCACGAAACCTTCGGTAGCCATGGGTATTTCTCCGGTCGTTAGGAATCGAGGTCGGGTAGCTCGTCGTCGCGGCGGCGTCGCCGGAACGGAATCGACACGGCGAGACCGATTCCCAGCGCGGACAGACAGACGAGGGTTCCGACGGTGGCGACCAGCCGCGGCAATCGCGGTGGGCCGACAGGCTTTTGCGGTGTGGGGAAGGCCTGGGATTTCGCGGCCCCGACATGGATCGGCAGCTCGGGCGTGTCCGCGGTGAGCGTGCTCGCCGGGAACTGCGCGGTGAGGGCGGCGACCGGATCGATCAGGCCCGCGCCGACGCGGTCATCGCGGCCGGTGCCGGGCTGATGCGCGGTGAGCATGATCTGGTTCATCACCTGCCGCGCGGTCCAGTCCGGGTACTTCGCCCGCACCAGCGCCGCCAGGCCCGCCACGTACGGCGCCGCGAAACTGGTTCCGTTGATGGCCTTCTGGCCGGAGTCGAGCCCGGTGGCGTTGACCAGCCCGGTTCCGCCGGGCTTGTTGTCGAGCGAGACGATGTTGGTCCCGATCGCCGCGACACCGACCCACGGACCGTAGAGCGAGAAGCTGGAGGGTCCGCCGCTGGGATCGACCGAGGCGACCGCAAGCACGTACTTGTTGAACCAGGCCGGGCTGGAGATGGTCTTCACCTTGTCCCAGCTGGTCTTGGTATTGCTGTACTGGTCGTTCTGCGTTCCGCAGCCATTGGCCTGGTCCACATTGCCGGCGGCGACGACCACGACCACGTTCTGTTCGTAGGCGAAACGCACGGCGTCGCCGAGCGCGCTGTCCGCGGTGTCGCCTCCGGCGGCCGTGCAGGCGTCCTCGGAGATATTGATAACGGTCGCACCCATATTCACCGCGCGCACCACGGCCGCGGCGAGGGTCTGCATATTGCCGTACCCCGACTTGCTCATGCTGCCCGGCGTATCCCCGCCATTGGAGTCCTTGGCCTTGTAGGCGTCGCTGAGCTGACGGATCGACAGGATCTCCGCGTCCGGCGCGACTCCCACGAACGCGTCGTCCGCGCTGGGCTGAGCGGCGATGATGCCCGCGACCAGGGTGCCGTGGCCGTCGCAGTCCTCGGTGGTGCCGTCGCCGTCGGAGACGTAGTCCCCGCCGCCCTGCAGGTTCGCCAGCCGCGGATGCCGATTCACACCCGTGTCGATCACGGCGACCTTCTGCCCCGCGCCCCTGTGGTTCGGCCCCGGATTGGCCTGCCAGGCCCCGGGCAGGTCGAGCACCTTCTGCGCGACGGGTTCATCGCGCGGGGTGTCGCCCTTCAGCGACTGTTCGACGCAGACCGCGTTCTTCTGGGTCGGCACCGGTGGCGCGGGCTTGCCGGCCAGCCCCTGCGCATCCCCGATATGGGAGAGGTCAGGATCGGGCTGGGTGACGGTGGCCGCCGCGGTGCCCTGCGGCCCCAGCAACGCACCGCCGAGAATCGCCCCCGCACACAGTGTTCGCGCCCAGTTTCCAGGACGCCGACTCATATGTTCCGAGCCGTCGAGTAGACGTCCATGATCCACAGCACCAACGGGACGATCGACACGATCAGGCCGTATTCGAACAGCTCGTTGAAGCGCCGGGTGACCGGGGTGACCTCGACGTGCGGGCCGATGACGCCGAATCCGATGGCCCCCACCGCGAATACCAGCAGCAGCCCGGCGGAGACGAGCAGCATCCCGTTGTCGGACAGTGCCAGCAGCACCGCCAGACCGATGAAAGTGACACAGCCGCTGACGATCAGCGTGGCGGCCTGGGTGAGATCGGCGAACGAGCGTCCGCGCAGGCAGAGAATGATCGAGATGACGACGGCCAGGGCGATGCCCTGCCAGCGGTCGGAGTGCAGCGGATCGGCCGTGCCGAGCGCACCGGCGACGGCGCCCAGCGCACTGCCGATGACGATGCCGGTCTGGAACTGATTGGCGGTACGGGCACGCTGCCCGAGCCCGTGTGCGGAGGGCAGCACGGTCGCGCCGATGGCGCCGATGCCCTCGATGGTGGGGCGGGGTTCGTGGTCGGCCGGATCGATGGCGGCGCCGGCGGTGGGCACCGGCGGCACGGGTAGTCGTGCCAGCATGGCGGCCAGCCGCGGCACCATCGACAGCACGATGATCGACGCGACCAGTACGCCCGCAGCCACTTTCGGCACCCCGGCATCCCAGATCATGCGCACGGCCGCGCCGATTCCGGAGAGGATCACCACGGTCACGACGGCGGACACCACCGCGGCGCCGGCCCCGATGATGCGGTAGCCGACCACGGCGAGCAGCAGGGTCGCGGCCGCGCCGAGCATGAGGTGCGGACTGCCCACCGAGCCGGGCACGGCCAGCGCCGCGCCGCCGAAGGTGAGCAGCAGCATGCACAGCGTGAGCACGGTCGCGGTCAGCTCGTCGGCGTACTTGCGCATGGCGATGGCGGCGGCGACCAGCGCGGCGATGGCGCCGCCCAGCAGCAGCGGCGGCGCGACGAACTTGTCACCCCCGGATCGCGAGATCAGGCCCAGCACAACCGCGAACGCGACCGCGGCCACACCCGCCACCAGTCCGGTCCACCGTGCGGCGGTCACGGACCAGCTGCGGAACTCCTCGGCCGTGAGCCTCGACACAGCGTCGATGACATCGTCGAACAGCGCGGGCGCTTCCTTGGCGGAAACCGCCCGCAGCACCAGCAATTCGCCGTCGTATATCTCGGCGTCATTGAGCGTCTGGCTGGGCGCGATCATGTCGCGTCCCAATTTGGCCAGTGTCCAATGCTGCGACTGGAGTGGCGTTCCCCCCTCCTCACCGCCGATCGGGTCCGGATTGCGGGATTCGATGAGGCGCACCAGATCACCGATGAAGGCGGCGATCGGAACGTTGGCCGGCAGACCGACGTCGAGCTGGGTATTCCCCCCGATGACGGACACACGGCACAATTCGGGTTCAGCCGCCCGCGGGCCGCTGATCGACTGTGCTGTCACTAGCTGAACTGCTCCCCTGTAGCTCTCAACAGTTGCCCGCCCAGGGCGGTTAACCATAATGTATCCGACTGTCCGCAGCCGTGCGATTCGCATGGTGTGGGTGGGGATTGTGAACGAAAGACCAACCAGGTTCGACGAATTCGGGGTTCGACTAGGATGATCGACACTCGCCAGGCCCAACGCGCCTTCGATGCGGGAGTGCTGTCACTGGGGTTGAGCATCGAGGGCCAGGAGTCGAACCGGGACCTCGACTACGCCAAACTCGCCTTCCAGCGCGCGACCGAATGGGATCCCACCATGGCCGACGCCTGGCTGGGCCGGGCCGCCGCCGGTGAGGTCACCAAGGATGTTCTGAGCAACCTGTACAAGTGCAGCACCGTCTCGCTGGGGCGGGAACAGCGCCGGTTGGGGCTGGCGCCGCGACAGCTTGCCGGACGTTTCCTGCCGGGCCTCTACATCGATTACCCGCTGGCCGGTTTCACCGAGATCCACCTGGCGTGGGCCGCGCACCTGATCGCCGAGAAGCAGTACGACGAGGCCGAGCAGGTGCTCGACGAACTCGAAAAGCACCGGCGGGCACGGGCTTCCGAGCCGGATTTCGAAATCGACGGCCGCATCGCCAAGTACGTGCGCGGCATCCTGCACTACAACACCCAGCGCTG
The DNA here is from genome assembly GCF_042755705.1 of Nocardia sp. NPDC059154. Lineage (NCBI taxonomy): Bacteria > Bacillati > Actinomycetota > Actinomycetes > Mycobacteriales > Nocardiaceae > Nocardia > Nocardia sp. NPDC059154. Next base: position 232,514 of record NZ_JBHZCS010000001.1, on the reverse strand, counting down.
GCCGGATGTGATGACCGTGCTGGCCGGTTCCGAGGGCTGGGAAGACCCGTATCTGGCGGCCGGCGCACATGTGATGGTCGGCACCGCCTGTGCGCAGCTGGGTCTGTTCGGTGAGGCGATCCGCCGGATGGAAGCCGCTGAGGCGGGCCCGATTCCGGCGGCCCGAACCGCAGCCATGTTCTGCCGCGGTCTGTGCCTGCGCGAGAACGGCGCCGCCGACGAGGCGCAGGCGCTGTTCGAGAAGGTGTATTCGCAGGCACCGGATTTCGACGCCAACACCGCGGCCATGCGCGACCGCACCTACCGGATCACCCTCACCACCAAGGAGGTGATCGAGGCACGCACCGACAGGTGGGATCCGGCCTCGGCGCCCTCGCTGGAGGAGAAGCAGGCCGCCGAGCACGAGGACCGGGCCAAGGAGATCCTGGCGCAGGCGCGCGCCGAGCTGGACAAGCAAATCGGCCTGGCCGCGGTGAAGACGCAGGTGGCCAAGCTGCAGTCGAGTGCGCAGCTCGCGAAGATCCGTGCGGAGAAGGGACTTTCGAGCTCGGCGCGCGGTCAGCATCTCGCGTTCACCGGCCCGCCCGGAACCGGTAAGACCACCATCGCGCGCGTGGTCGCCAAGATCTATTGCGGCCTGGGCATTCTCAAGACCGACAAGGTGGTCGAGACCAAGCGCTCCGACTTCGTCGGCCAGCACCTGGGCTCCACCGCCATCAAGACCGACGCCCTGATCGACACCGCCATGGACGGCGTGCTGTTCATCGACGAGGCGTACACCCTGATCCAGCAGGGTCTTTCGGGTGGTGACGCGTTCGGCCGCGAGGCCGTCGACACGCTGCTGGCCCGCATGGAGAACGACCGCGACCGTCTGGTGGTGATCATCGCCGGATACGACGGCGAGATCGACCGCTTTCTGGCCTCCAACGACGGTCTGGCCTCCCGCTTCGCCAAGCGGCTGCAATTCCCGTCCTACACAGCCGAAGAGCTGGGCCGGATCGGTGAAGTGGTGGCGTCGAAGCGGGATTCGGATCTGTCCCCGGACGCGCTGCACGCCTTGGTCGAGACTTGTGGGCGGCTCTACAACATGGAGAGCACCGACCAGAGCGGGCAACCGCGCCGCGGTGTCGACGTGGCGGGCAACGGCCGTTTCATCCGCAACCTGATCGAGGCCGCCGAGGAGGAACGCGAATTCCGCCTGGCCAATGACGAATCCATCGATCTGAGCGCCATCGACGAATCGGTGCTCATGCGGATCGAGGGCCCCGACATGAAAGCCGCGCTGAGCACCCTGCTCGCGTCACTCAACCTGTCGTCGGCCGCCGACTGAGGGGCAACTGAACTGTGAACGACTTTCCGCGGGGAGCGGGCGGCTATCAGCCGGGCGGAAATGGTGGGAACCCAGTCGGGGACGGGGGCTACCCAGGAGACGGGCGGCACGGCCCGCCGCCGAGCGGTTACCCGCAGGGCGGTCCGGGCGGCTACGGCCAGGGCGGACCGCGCGAATACGGACAGGGCGAGCCGGGCTTCGGGCCCGGCGGACCCGGCAACTTCGCGCCGACCGGTGCGGCGAGCGTCCATTCACGCAGCGGGGACGGCGATTTCGGCCGCGGCGGGTTCGACGCGTTCTCGCACGGCGGCTCGCCCGTAGCCGCGCCGCCGCGACCGGCGCCGCCGCAAGCGCGTCCCCCGGCGGCGCAGTCCGCACCGGAGCCCGTGGAGCCTCAGGGGCAGCACTCACAGCCCTCAGCGAACCGGCCCGAGGCGAATGCCCTTGCGGCCGAGCTCCGGTCGGATGATCTCTGGTTGCTGCGGAATCTGCCGCTGCGGCTGGTGATTCCGGTGGCCTTGATCGGAGTCGCGGTCTCGCTGGTCGTGGTGGCGCTGCACGCACCCTGGTGGGCGGCGCTGGTGGCCGGGCTGGTGCCCGCCCTCATCGGGCTGGTGCCGGTGGCCGGGACCCCGATCGGGCTGCGGCTGGGACGATGGGTCGCGTATCGCTGGAAGCAGGCGCGGCGCGCGAGTCTCGACGAGAACGCCCTGGTCGACGTCCCGCTGCCCGATGGCGGCAGCTGCGGATTGCGCTGGGACGGCACGCTGTTGACCACCATGCTGCGCATCGATCCGCCGCCGGACACGCTGACCTTGCTACGGCGCGGTTCACTGAGTACCGATCAGCTTTTGCCGCTCAACGAGATCGCCGCCTGCCTGCGGCAATACGATGTCGAGCTGCATTCGGTCGATGTCATCAGCACCGGCACCCGCACCGCCAGCACCGAGGCGGTGATCTCCGGCTACGCGGCCAGCATCGCACCGCTGGGCCGCCTCTACGACGAGATCCTGGGCCCGCTGCCCGCCATCGCACACCGCACCATGTGGCTGGTGCTGCGCCTGAATCCGCTCGACAACGCCAAGGCCGTCGACAATCGCGGCGGCGGTCCGGAGGGCGCCCTGCGCTCCGCCCTGGTCGCCACTCGACGGGTCGCGAATCGCCTTGCCGGGCACGGCATTACGGCGTCCGTACTGACGACGTCGGAGATGACGACCGCGATTCGCGAGCTCACCCGCGGTATTCCCGTCGGCGAATTCACCGAGCACCCGGACAACCTGGAGCACAACGGGGTTCACCTGACGAGCTACCAGATCGATCCGCAGCTGTTCAATTCCGATGGCCTGGCCAAGATCTGGGCGGTCCGCAGCCTCGCCACCACGGTGACCGTCCGCCTGCAACCGGTCCCCGAGCCGGGCGCGAAGCCCGGCCAGCCCGCGAGCATCATCGAGGTGGACGCCCGAGTCCGCTACGACACCCCTTACGAGCACGGCGAACCGCCCGTCGCGGGCCTGAAGGAACTACCCCGCCGCCAAATGTGGGCGCTCATGGACATCCTCGCCTACGGCACCCAGGAGATTCGCCCCAGCGGCTACCGCGGCCCCGTCGACGTCCTCACCGACATCGCCATGCCGACCGCCGGCTGCGGCCAGCTCATCGGCGCCGACAACACCGGCAGCGGCATCGCGGTCCCCCTCATCGGCGACGGCTCCCGCCGCATCGACATCATCGCCAGCCTCCAACTGGCCCAACAGGTCATCCTCCGCGCCATCGCCCTCGGCGCCGGCGCGGTGGTCCACACCGCCCGCCCCGGCGCCTGGCAGGGCATGGTGACCAATGTCGCCGCCCCCCACGCCCTCTCCCTGGCCTCCTCGGTCACGCACAGCTCCCGGGGCACCGCCGTCACCGGCCGCCTCCCCAGCCCGGCCGCCACGGTCATCGTCTTCGACGGTGTCCCGGCCAGCGCTCCCCCAGGCTCGGCCACGGTGGTCACGATCCACGAATCCATTTCCGCCGACTACCAACCCGACGCCGACGTGACGATCGTCCAGCACCCGGACGCCCCACATACCATCTCGGTGCACACCCCCGCCACCATGACCACCGCCCAAATGGTCACCACCCCGGCGGAACAGCATTACCTCAGCGGGGCCACGGCCCGGCGCTGAGACACCAAGTCCCCCAGTGGATTCCCAAGGTGTGCCGCTGCTCGAACCTGACAGTATGCTTTGCAGGCGAGCAGCTCAGGTATGGCTGGTCATTCGTTTCGGGGGAAGTTCTACATGCGTCACGGTTTCAACCGACCTCGGTCGGTCCGCGTCCGGCCGCGCGCGGCGGCAGCAGCGTTCTTACTGATCACAGCTTTGACGAGTACCGGCTGCGCGGCCGATTCGCGTGCGGCCGAAGCGAACTCGGTAGATCTGAGCAAACTCGACACCGGCAGCTACGCGACCGCGCCGACGCCGGTCACCGCCACCGACGCGAGCGGGCGCATCACGGAGGCGCTGCGGCTCGGGAACACCATGCCGCTGCCGATGGAAATCGATCCCGCGCTGACCCACGACGATGGTGGTGTACACCCCTTCGCCCATATCTCCGAAGTGCTTCGTCCCGAGATGAAGGGCGGCCATTCGGCGTTCGGTTGGCTCAATGAGGCGGCCTTCACCAATGATCCGGCCGGATTCGTGGCGGGTTTCGCGACGGCCGCATGCACGGACGAGGACGAATCCCTCGGGTACCGGCTCACCGATGTCGTCATGGTCTTCGACAACGACGGCGACGCCGCCGCGGCCGCGGCGGACGAGGGGGCCAACGGTTTCCTGGACGTCGGCTTCGGGACGGGTGAGCCCGCGCAGTCGTCGGTGCACCCCGCCGCGCACCTCTCGTGGCTGCCCGACGACCAGTACCTCGCGACGTTCTACCCGACCGGGAAGTACCTCATCCTCACGCTGGTCAACAACGCCGAGAACTTCTACGCGAAGATCTCGGATCTCCCCGATCTGATCGCAAAGTCCGACAAGACGATCGACGTCACCGCCGACAAGCTGAAATCGTTCCAGCCCACCGCGCCGGACCAGGTCGACTCGTTGCCGGTCGATCCGCAGGGCCTGCTGCGCCTCACCCTGCCGCGCCCGGCCGGGGACCAGACGGCGCACGCATTCGACGGCGTACTCGACAGTCACGGAGCCCTGCACACCGAATCCGATGTGGTGCTTGCCCGCTCGTTGTACGACAAGGCCGGGGTGGACGCGGTCGCCTACGGCGCAGGAGCTCTGTACCGGACCCGGGACGCGAACGCGGCGAAGGACTTTGTGAAGTCCAACGTTGACAAGTTCCTCCACCGGATCGATTCGCCGCCCGGGCTGCCGAGCGCGTTCTGCGTGAAGTACCACGGCCCCGATGTTCATGCGTTCCCGTTCACCTGCTCGGTCGTCTATGGACGTTTTGTGGCGACGGTGTGGTCTCAGCAGCAGCAGGACGTCTTCCAGCGCATCTCCGCGCAGTACGCCATGCTCGCCAACGGGAAGTAGGGGAATCGTGAAGCGTCTCGGTGCTCGCCGCGGTTGCGGCAGAACAGTTCTCGGTGCGGTGTCCTTCGTCGTCGTGGCCGCCGTGACCGCGCCCGCCCTGGCCGGATGCGCCAGCGAGGTGTCCGGTACCGCGGCCGCCGCGGAGGTCGACGTCCGGGAACTCCCGGTCGGCAACTACCCGACCGACCCGCTCGACGTTCGGATGACCTACCGCCACAGCAGCGGCGAGGGATATGCGATGGCCATCGCGCGCCTCGCCGACAACATGGTCACCGGAGCGGACGTCGACCCGTCGTTCAGCCACAATCTGCTGTCCAAGTCGCTCACCTCGGCATCCAGCACCTATGCCATACTGGCCGACCCGGTTCGAACGGTGCTGGACGCCGGCAACATGGTCTACGGCTACTCCACCGCCTCCAGCACCAAACCGCTGGGCAAGTCCAGCGGTTTCAGCCTCTCCGGGAACTTCCAGCCCTTCGGCGGCGCGGACGTCGATCCCACCGCCAGTTCGTTCAACCTGACCGTGATCCAGTTCCCCGACCAGCAGAGCGCCCAGACGGCCGGACGGGACATGGAGGCCGCCGACTTCAACGTGGCCCCCGACCAGAACGTCCACGTCACCCTCACCGGGAACCCCGCCGCCATCGCCCATTGGCGGCCCGGCGTCCCATCGCTGGCGGCCGTCTTGACCGACGGCCCGTACGTGGTCGACCTTTTCGTCCAACAACCCACCGCCGACCTCGACGGCCTGCGCGGCCTCGCCGGCAAGATCCTCGCCGCCCAACTGCCCATGCTCGACCGCGCGCCCGCACTGTCGGCCAAGGAGATCTACCGCCTGGATTACGACCCCGACGACATGCTCCGCCGCACCCTGCACCCCAGCTCGTTGATCAACCCCAACCCAGACACCGAGATCACCCACACCGCCCGCGGCTACCTGCACTACGTCGACGATCAGACAACCTGGAAACCCTTGCTGGACAACAACGGCGTCGACCGGGTGTCGGAGGCCGACAAGGGCAGCCTCCTCTTCCGCGCCCGCGACCCCAAGTCCGCCGCCGCCCTTTGGACCGCCATCACCGCCCTGACCCCCGCCCCCGCAGAGGCCCCTGCCAAGGTCCCCGACGTCGCCTGTGCCGACAACCACGACGCCGCCGCCAAGAACACCGACAAGGACTACAACGCCTGGAACGTCGATGACAAGTACATCTGCACCGTGCGCTACGACCGCTACGTCGCCCGCGTCGCAAGCAACCAGCTGATCGACGTGCAGCAAAAGGCGGCGGCACAATATGCGCTGCTCGCAACCAGCCAGTACCTGTGAGATGTCCCCCAGCCGATTGACACGATACGCCTCACATCCAAACCTCCCAGTACACTCTGCACACCAGAAGCAAAGTGACACTGGCTGTTCGGTTTCGGCGGGGGGAATGCTCGACATGCGTCATGGCTATGGCCGACTACGGTCGGCCCGCATCGGAGTGCGCGCGGCAGCGACCGCGGTGCTGGCGATTTCAGTGCTGGTGAGTGCCGGATGCGGGTCGGAATCGCGTGCGGCCGAGGAGAACCCGGTCGATCTGAGCAAGCTGGATACCGGCAACTACGGAACGAAACCGCGGAATGTCCAGGCCAAGAATGCAGCGCAGATCGGTAGATACCTCGAAGCACTCCGGCTCGGCAACATCATGCCGCTGGCACAGGACATCGATCCGGCACTGACGCGCAATGTCCCCGACGTGAACCCGTTCACCGACGGCGACAGCTTCCTCGCGGACCAATTGGCGGGGAATACAGCTGCCTTCGGCTGGCTCAATATGACCGAGTTCGATGCCAATACACCTGGATTCGTCGCGGGCTTCCAGACCGGCGCACGCTCCAATGAAGATTCGACGATCTCGTATGAGCTCAAGGACGCCGTAATGGTCTTCGAGAGCAATGATGCGGCCGCCGCCGCCGCAAGTGCCCTGGCACGCAGCGGCTTCGGTAAGAACGAGGGGACCGAGCCAGCACACTCGGCCACGTACCCGAGTGCTCAGATCGCATGGATGGCCAAGGACCAAGCCCTCGCATCGTGGTACGCCACCGGGAAGTTCGTCATACTCGCCCTGGCCATCAACCACGAGAACGCAATGCTCGGCGAGTCGGACCAGCCCGGCTTGCTTGCCCTGTCCGACAAGGCGATTTCAGTCACTGCCGATCGGCTGAAGGCGTTCCAACCGACACCCAAGGACAAGCTCGCCGATCTCCCATTGGATCCACAGGGGATGATCCGGATGACCCTGATACGACCGGCGGGAGACTCGACCGCGTTCGCCTTCGACGGGACACTCGACGCGCACGGCGCCCTGCACCCGGATGATGACCCGAATGCCACCCGGGCCCTCTTCGAAAAAACTGGTGTGGATTTGGTGAGCTACGGTGCGGGCCAGGTGGTCAGGACCCGGGACTCCACGGCAGCCGAAACGTACATCGCCGATAAGAGCGCTGTGAAGTTCGAGCACCCAATCGACTCACCATCAGGGTTGCCTGGTGCGCGGTGTGTCGAGTATCGCGGGCCAAACCAAAGTGCAGCTCCGTTCAGTTGCTTTGCCGCGTACGGGCGGTACGCGGCAGAGGTTTGGTCCACGCAGAAACAAGATGTGTACCAAAGGATCTCGGCTCAGTACGCCATGCTCGTCAATAGCAGATAGGAACTGTTGTGAAGATCCTCGACGGCCGCCGTCGCGGCAGCAGAACCGTATTCGGCGTACTCACGTTCTTCGTCACCACGACCGTACTCGCAGGTTGCGGAACGACGGTCACAGGAAAGCCCGAAGCGGGCGAGTTCGATATTCGGAAGCTCTCGGTTGGCACCTATCCGATCGATCCGATCGACGTCCGAGCCTCGTACACCCACTCACCTTCGAGCGGAAGGGAGCTCGCAATCGGGCGGCTGGCCGATGCGGTCGCCGTCGGACCCGATGTCGATCCGAGCTTCAATCACGGCGTGATATCGGTGAATCTGCAGGTTACCGTGGGTATCAATCTGGTGCTCTCGGATGCCGCCAAGCCCGTTGCGGTACGCAACAACATGATGTTCGGCTATGCCGCGTCTGCCAGCACCAAACCGCTGTCCACCGCCCAGGATCCGGGCAGCCTCCTGATCTTCAGTCCCTTCGGGGGTATGAAGCCCGATCCCGACGCCACATCCTTCAATGTCACCGTCCTACAGTTCCCGGATCAGCAGCGGGCAGCCGCGGCAGCCGAACAAATGGAAGCTGCGGATTTCGATGTCGCGCCCGACCAGAATCAGCGGGTCAGCCTCGACAAATACCCCGAAGCCAAGGCTCATTGGCGCCCAGGCATTCCCTCGATGGGCACGTCGGTAGCCCATGATCGCTATGTCGTCAACGTTTTCGTTCAGCAACCGAGTCCCGATGTTGCGGGATTGAAGAGTCTGACAGAAAAGGTCTTGGCCGCACAGCTGCCGCTGCTCGACCACGCACCGGCATTGTCGCCTCGCGACGTGCTCCGTTTGGACTACGACCCACAGGGTCTGCTGCGGCGAACCCTACATCCCGGAACGTATCCCGCTCCGGATGCCGAAAACGAGCTCACCCGCACACCACGCGGATTCCTCCACCAGGTTGATGATCAAGCCAAGTGGAAGACCCTTCTCGATGACAACGGGGTTGACAGCATCGCCACCACACGCAACGGTGCACTGCTGATGCGGGCACGCGACCCCAATGCAGCCGCCGCTCTATGGTCCGGTATCACTAGTGCCGCAGGCACTCCGGCCAACCAGCCGACGGATGTCCCTGACACCGCATGCAGCGAGACCACCACACCGGTGACGAAGCCCCAGCGGTACGACGACGAACAGGCTTGGGACAAGTCCGACCGCTTCTTGTGCACCCTTCACTATGGCCGATATGTCGCACGCGTTGCCGGAACACAACTTGCCGACGTCATCCAACGCGCCGGCGCACAGTACGCCCTGCTGGCCAACAGCCAGTACATGTAAGGAAACCAGGATGAACATCGGACCAGGAACCCTCATCCGCGGCTACCGCATCGACCGAGTACTCGGGGCGGGAGGCATGGGCACGGTGTATCTGGCGAAGCATCCGGAACTGCCGCGCTGGGACGCGCTCAAGGTGCTCAACCCGCAATTCAGCCGGGATGCCGAATACCGGGCGCGATTCGAACGTGAAGCGAATCTCGCTGCGGCTCTGGATCATCCGAACATCGTCGCGATCTACAATCGCGGTGAGGACAACGGCCAGCTCTGGATCGCGATGCAGTATGTGAACGGCATCGACGCTGCGGAGGCCGCCGAACGGGACCCGCAGTCGATCACGCCATGGCGTGCACTGCACATCATTACCGAGGTGGGACGAGGACTCGACCACGCTCACCGCAGAGGCTTGCTGCACCGGGACGTCAAACCAGCGAACTTCCTATTGTCCATGGGCGACAACGGGGAAGAGCGTGTGCTGCTCACCGATTTCGGCGTTGCGAAGTCCACCGAGGACACCAACGAATTGACTCAGGCCGGTGGCTTCGTTGCCACCATCGCTTACGCATCCCCCGAGCAGTTGAGCGGGCACCGACTGGATCATCGTGCCGACATCTATAGCCTTGCTTGTTCCTTCTACCGTTTGTTGACCGGCCAGAACCCCTATCCAGGAACGCAACCGGCGGTAGTGATGATGGGCCACCTCAATGACGCGCCACCGCGTGCCACCGCGATAGACCCAACGCTTCCCGCTGCCGTGGACGATGTGATCGCCGTAGCCATGGCAAAGGACCCCACAGACCGATTCGAGACCTGCCATGAGTTCACAACGGCCCTGAAATCGGCCCTCGAATACGGGGTCTCCGGGCTTTCCATGGAAACCGTGCCGCACCATCGTTCGATTGCCGCGGTCGCGCCACCGGGACCCGCTGGCCCCGCACCTGCGAAATCCGGTCGAGGCAAGCGCACTTGGCTCATCAGCGGGGTGGCTGCCACAGTCGTCGCGCTGGCAGCGGGCGTGGGCCTCTGGGTTACCCACGATTCCTCCACGTCGGCAACACAGAGCGGGATTGCCGATGCTCGCGCACAGAACTCTGCTTTCGGCGGGAAATCCATTGTCGTAATGGATATTTCGGGCAAGAGCGGCGGATACTCCGCGACCATGGATATCCAGCTGAAGCCGGGCCCTCAATCGAAATTCTTCGAGGACTTGGGCTTCAACTACAACCCCAACTTCATCCGCGCGGGAGACGAACCGAACCCTCGCCCCATCGCGGTGGGATCCGATACCCAATACAAGGCACTGGCGGACGTCACCACTGGTTATCTGCTCGCAGTTCGTAGCGACAGTAGTGCGGGTGGCGGTGGTCTTGTGAATCTCCCCGACGCCATCGCCTCAACAAGGGCAACGGTCCTTGTTCTGGACGATCCGGCCGCCGTAGCGGCTATCCGTCAGTGGTCGGACAATTCCGAACAGGTCCTGCTCGACAAATTGCTCCCGATTCTACGCAAGAGCGTCAGGTAGCTGGGCGCTCTCCAGCTCGGTCGGCGATCGCTACTGGGTCGGCAGCGTATCCCAGTTCTTCAGCGCGTCCTGCTTGGACAGCGTGGGACCGGGGACCAGTTGACCGACGATTTCCCAGGGTGCCAGATGCGGTGTGGAACCCAGCCCGAGAATTTGCGCCGTCGCGAGATCCGGTATGCCGTAGCGGATCCCGTTGTCGGCTATGTAGAACAGATTCTCGCGCCGCTGAGTGCCGGGTTCGATGCCCGTGGTGCGGACGAACTCACCGGTGGTCGGCGGCACGTAGACGGCATCGACACGATCGCCATTGGCACCGTCCTTGGTGGCCAAGTCGACCGGCTTCTGCGAATCGGGTAGCGGAAGACGGGTGCCGAGCAACAGTTGAACCGTAGCTCGGTCCGAAGGCCCCTCGGTGGCATCCGCCTGTTCCCTGCCGAGCCCGCTCTTCTTGGCCCAGGTGACGCAGGCCACCGGGTTATCTTCCGCGGTAACGATCTTCGGCGTGGAGTTCGGGAAGTCGTCGACCGGCAGCGAATGAACCACCGGGATCCCACTGATCACGTCGGGTGTCACGGACTTGAAACCGTTCATACCCTGCGAATTGTCGGAGCCGATGACCTGCGCGGTGAATGTGGAGATGCGCTGCACACCGTCCGCCAGCACAACATACAGGTCGGATCGATCGGAACCATCCAGAGCCGCGACCTTGATAATGCCGCCAACCGGCACACTGCTCAGCTTGCCCAGACCGTTCTCACCGGTGCGCGGGATGGCCGGCGGAACAAGAGGAGCTACTTTGACTGCCGCGCCGATCAGATCGGTCGTCGCGGGCCGCGGCCGCTTGCCGCTGAGGCCGAGTGCTTGCGTGATCGAGTCCTTGGTTCGATCGAACTCCGCGACCTTACCGTCGTAGATCAGATAGTCCTTGCCGCCCTTGCTGGCCCAGATAGCAGAGCCCGTGTCGGCGGCCTTGACGCGATCGCTGAGTTCCAGGCTTCCAGAGATGACCGTGGTCTCAGCACCGGATGAGGAGGCTGCTCCGCCAGACGCCGATAGCGGCACCTTGTCACACAGCGTCCACTGGGACCTTTCCCCCTGTCCGGTGCCCGGCAAGGCTGCGGGCACACCTGGAATTCCGAGGATCGGGCCACGCGGAGCCGTGTTGAGCTTGCTGTCCTTGACCGATTTCGGGGTTTCACTGGTTCCCGAAATCAACCGCGCCGACGCGAGATTCAACGTCGGATACAGCGTCATCTTGTTCTTGTCGTCTTTGTCGCGCAGTACAACATAGAGTGCGCCGCTGTCCTTGCCCATCACGATGTTCGCATCGCCGATGGAGCCCTGGGGACGAATGAACGCCATGATCGCCGCACCAGCGACCACGAGCACCGCGAGAACCGCGCCGACCATCAGCGATCGGAACTGCGACCGCATCGGATCGTGCAGCATCCGCACATCACGGCGTACCAACGCGTGATCGAGTCGGCGCAGCAGGAAGCGGTACCCGTTGACCTGGGCACGGGTGCTCAATTGGGCTGGCACTGACCAAATCCTTCGTCGAACCGGGAACTACGGACACGTAGATTACTGGGCGCAAGCCGACGACAGCGCACCCCTCCTACAGACGGAGTGCGCTGTCGTGAGCCGCATCGATGTCCTCGCTAGGCGAAGGACTGGCCGACCTTGCTGTCCGCGGCGAGGGCGTTGTGCAGCGCGTTCTCGACCGCGGTGGCAACAGCGTCCAGCGTCGAGAGGCACTTGTCGGCGTAAGCGGAATCCCATTCGGTCTTCGCCTGGTTGACGAATTCCAGAGCGCCGTTCTCGGCACCGCTGTTCGGGTCCGACCACGCCTGCTTCAGCTTCTGGTAAGCCTGGCCGAAGTCGCTGCTGGTGTCGTTCGCACTCGTACCGTCACCGGCAACCGCGACCAGGTCGCGGTGGTACTGCCGAAGCGTATCCACGAGTTGGGTCATCTGAGTCTTGTCGTAAAGCATGAGCGTTCCTTTGCAGTATCGAGAGTTCGTAGTGGGCGTCGGCCCTATTACCCGAGGTTGGTGAGGGCCTTCGAGAACTCGTCCTGGTTGGAGATGTCCACGTTGGAGAACACGTCGGTACCAGCGCCGACCTTCTCCTGGAAGTGGTCCAGGGCCCGGTTCAGGGCCTGGGATTCGCTGTCCCAAGCCTGCGCGGCCGACTGGAAGGAGTTGGCCGCGTCGCCCGCAAACCCGCTCTTGGAGTTGTCGACCGTGTCGGTGATCTTCTTCAGAACGTCCTTGATCGACGCGACCACGTCGGCCATGTGGCTCTGCGCCGCCTTCGCGAGCTCCGCTTCATTTGCAACCATCGTCTGTACCTTGCCTTTTCTTGGGATGGATAGGCGATGCGTTGCGCATCACCGGTTCGGGTTGATCAGCTGTAGGTGGGTCACAGGTGACTCACGACAGCCACCTCCCCCCAGGCAGCGAGTCGATCAAAGTCGAGATCGACTGCGCGATACGGTGATCACTGCCCGGTGTCAGCGTGGACCAGAGTTGCTGGTCCGGGGCGACCCCCGGTGCGGCCACGATGCGGCCCCGTGCGGTGTCGTAGACAGCGACGGCTCCGGGCGATCGGTCGGTGAGGCCGTCGGCGTAGGCGTAGGCCACGATTTCGGCGTAGGCGTGGGTGGCGGACAGGGCGAGGCCGTAGGTGGTGGCGTCGGTGTCGGGGACGCCGAGGTTGTAGACGGTGCTCGCGTAGTCCGCGGAAGTTGTTGCGGTGTCGAGGCGTTCGGCCAAGTCGGCGGACTCGGCGCTGAAGGCGGCGAGATCGGCGGGCGGGCAGGAGCCGAGTGCGTCGAGGAGGGGGCGGGCGAGGGAGGCGCCGGAGCCGTCGGACCACAGGGGGTGGATGTCGAGGGTGTCACCGCGGCGGATGGCGACGGCATGGTCTTCGGCGCGGCGGGTGACGCAGACTCGGATGGGGCCATCGGCGGTGTGGACACGCATGGCCAGTTCACGGTCGGGCTGAGCCAGTACGAAAAGCGCTGTGGCGGTATCGGTATCGACATCACCGTGGGCGTCGACTATGCGGCGGGCGCGTAGGTCGGCGCGGGCTAGCTCCTGCGCCTGTTCCCATTCCTGGTAGCAATCCTGCTGCGGGCCGATCGATAGCACCAGGGGTAGGGTCTGCACACCTAGGTGTCCAGCGAGTGCGATCACACCGTCGTTGGTGAGGGTTGTCATGAAGCCGCCTCTTGACCGGACTCTTTTGCGCCGGAGGCACTTTCAGATCCAGTACTACCCGCGTTGAACGCGATGTCGACCGGGGCGCGCTGCGCGGACGGTTCTATTCCGCCGAGCACGGCGGGCGCGACCTGCATGCCGGAGGTGAGGCCCAGTTCGGCGTCGCCGGTGGGCGCACCCACGAGTCCGGCGCGCGGGATGTGCTCTTCGTCGTTGTCCTGCCCCGCACTGCCCATGGCGGTGGGTGCCATCGACGTGCCGGTCTGCTGAACCGTAACCGGCTGTGTCACAACACGTTGCGTCGTCGTTTCCTTGGCTTCGACCGTTGTCGCGCGCACCTGGGTCAGCGGCATCGGCGGCAGGTTGAGCGAGTCGAGGGACAGGGTCGGCAGCGATGTCGGCGCGACCGAAGGCGTTTCCGGGGTTTCAACAGGTTGGGCCGGTTGCTCTGTAGGCGCCAGCCCTGCGGTCACCTGCGGCGGCGCTTGGTGCTCCCAAGGTTTGGCCAGCGATTCGGTGGCGGCCTCGTACGTCCGCATCACCCGGGCTGCTTCGGCTTTCGCCTTCTCGGCGTCGGTCTCGGTCATCGCCAGTCCGCCCAGCAGCGGCAGGCCGGCGGCCATACCGAGCTGCTGCATCAGTTGCTGGAGGTCTTTGAGCTTCTCGACCTCGTCGACGTCGGGCATGGTCAGCTTCGCGAGTTCATATGCGGCAGCGTGTGATTCCGCCTGTGTGGCGTTACCGGCGGCGGCCGCCGCGGACGCACCGAGCCAGTCCCGCAACGCCTTGATGCGTTCGATGAACGGCCCGCTGTTCTTGGATTCCCAAGCGCTGTCGAGGATTACGAGAATCCGCTCGTATTCGACGGCGGCAGCCGCGAAACCCGCGCTCAATCGCGTCCACGCGAGACCGGCCTCGGCGGCGGGTACCGCACCGGCACCCGTCACCAGGTCGCGCGCCAGCTGTTCGGGCGGCCGGGATTCCCAAACCGTCTCGGTGAAGCCGGGTTTCGTCGGTTCCAGCATCGGGGAAGGTCTCTCTGCTCAGCCGGCGAAGCCGAGGACGGACTGCTCCTCGACCTGCCCGAAGGTGTCGAACTGACTACGCAGCGTCGAAGCGAGATTGCGCAGTTCGGTGACACCGTCGCCGCCGGAGGCCACGAAGGACGCGGCCACGGCGTTGAGCGTCTGCGCGGCGCGCTGTGACACCTCGTCCGCTCCGGCGGGCGCGAAGTCGAGCTTGACCTGCTCGACGCCCAGTCCGTTGGCGATACGGTCGGCGAGCGCGTCCAGCTGGGCCGCGGCATCGCGCGCGGTCGAGGCGTCGAAGCGCAGACCGTCGAATGCGTTGGTGCTCATGCCAATCCTCCTGTTACCCCTGGCAATTCGGTACCTACATCACAGTGATCTCAGAGTGTGAGCGCCTTGTCCGGCGGCTCTTCGATGGCCTCGATGGCGCCGACCACCGGCAGCACCACACCCTCGATGACACCGACGACCTCGTCGCCGTGCGCGCCGGTGACCAGGCCCGAGCGGTCCGAGGTGGACTCTTCATCGGCGGCGCCGGCCCGACCCGCGGCACCAGCGCCCGAGGCCATCCCCGGCGAGGTGGTGGCGGTGGTGCGGCCGGTCGCCTCGGTGGTGGTCTTGGGAACTCCGCCGCCGGAGGTGACCTCACCCGTCGGAATCCGGCTGGTGCTCGGCGTGTTCGTCGGTGTCGTGGTGGTGGGCACGCCGCCGAACAGGGTGCTGAGCGGACTGCCGCCGCCACCGTCGGTCTTGGTGGTGTCCGGGCTGTCGGTCTTCGCGGCGTCGTCGGTCTTGGTGGTGGTGTTCGTGGGCGTGTTGGTCTTGGTGTTCGTATTGGTGTTTGTGTTCGTGTTGGTATTGCTGTTGCTCAGAGCCGAACTGATGTCGCTGACGCCGGTGGAGACGGCCGAAGCACCCTTCTCGACCAGCTTTTCCGCGACCGTCGGCGCGGCGCTGGCCATGGGCTGCAGCGCGGTGCCCACCATGTTCACCAGATCCGCGATATTGGATGCGATCGGCGCGCCCGCGATCATGATCTTCGTTCCGGCCGCGGTGATCTCGGCGGTGCTGCCCGCCAGCTCGGCGCTGGTCTTGGCCGCGATGGCCGTGCCTTCAGTGATCGCGTCGGTCGCGGTCGCGATCAACCACGGGATGCCGGCGGGAGTCGCCAGCATCGCGATGCCCGCGGTCACCTCCGCGACGAATTTCGCGATGACAGCGCTGATTTCGGCATAGCCCTCGGCGACGATGGCCTCGGCGCTCAGCAGAATCCCGTGCTGCTGAGCCCCCTGCGCGGCCACCTCGACACTGTTGGCCTCGACCGTCTTACTCTTATCCTCCGCGGCATGAGCGGCATCGCCGGTCCAGGTGTTCATGACCGTGCTCGTCGCCGACTTGCTTTGCGACACAGCGGAAGTCAGCGCACTGATCAGCGAGGTCAGAATGGTCGCCGGATTGAAACTGCTGTTGCTCAGGCTCCCCGTCCCGAACGACTGCAGCAAACTGACGACCGGCTGGATCAGACTCGTCACGTCGATCGTCGGCAGCGTGGGCATCTGTATCCCCGACAGATCCGGCAGGCTGATCGACGAAAGTTGTGGCAGCTGAGGCAATCCCAGATTGCTCAATACATCCGTGACCGGAGTATCGAGGTACTGACCGATCGGACTGCTGCGGAGCTCGTCCAGCACGGTCGGATTCGACGGGTTGGTCACAGCACCGTCGATAGGAAGCTCGCCGCCGAGGTCACTTCGTTGGCGCCGTAGGCCCCGACAGCCGCGTACGCCGTGGTCGCGGTGTCCGCGTGGACCGCCGCGATCTCCGCGGAGGACAACAGGTAATTACCCTGCGCGACAGCGAACGCCGCCAGGAACTCCTGCCCGATCAGCCCGAACACCGGCACCGCCTGCGCGAGCGCGGTAGCCACATCAGCTCCGGCTGCCCCCGCGACCTGCGCAGCGATGCCCGCCTTCTGAGTGCCGTACGCCAAGATGGGCGCGAATTCCGCCGCCACATGATCGGCCATGAGTGTCCCTCCCACTACCTATGATCGTGCTCAGACTACAAGTGCGAAAATTCTTGTGCCAGACCGCAAGATGCAAACTCTGGCTCAAAGTTCTGTAAACAAACCGGCCTAGCCGGCCATCTCCTCGTTGAACCGGTCGACGACCTCGGCCCGCCGCTCGAACGCCTTCCGCGCCGCCTGCGCCGCAGTCGACACCACAGCCTGCTCGAACTCGGCCGGCGTCATCCGCGAAACAGCGCTGGTGAACCGCAGATCCTTGAGCGCCCCGTTCCCGTCGACCTCGGCCGTCACGGCCCCGTCCTCGGAAGTCTCCCGCCCCCGAACCGCAGCCATCTGATCAGCCAAATCCTGAAACCGATACAGCTGCCGCCGAACTTGCTCCTGCAGCTCATCCATAGACGAAACCACGCGCGCCCCCTCTCACACCGTCCTGAGCCAACTCTGCGGCTCAGTATCGTAGTCCTGCTCCTCGACAATCTCCTGTCGAGCTACGTCGGCTTCGGTGGGCAGCCCGGTCCGAGCAAGGCCCTCAGCACCAAGCCCGGCCTCCTCCAACTGCTTCCGCAGCGCGAGGCCGGCTCGGTTGGCAGCCTTCTGACACAGCCGCAAGATCTCCCCAGCGAGCTGCTCCGGATCCCGATGCAGCTCAGGCGATTCCACCTTCACCGCCAGCGGCAGCCCCTGGTTGGTCGCCCGCACCCGAATCGAGCCCGACGTGTTGGCAACCACCAGCGAGGCCCAATCCCCCTCACCAGCACCAGAACTGACCGCCCCCGACTCAGTCATGCCGAACTCCCTCCCAGTTAGCTACGCGTATGAGTACCATAAGACATTGACCCTCTGCCACTGAGATTCCCAAGGATCATCGGGCCAAGGTTGCACGCTCGGCGTTCGAAAGCTCACTGCCCGCGTTCTTCCCGGATAGCCTGCACCACGGCGGCCACTCGGCTGTTGATCGCCGTCACCAATCGCTTGGAATCCGCTGGCACCGCGATGAACGGCAGTTCGTCACCGCCGATTACATATCGACCGTCGTCCTTGACGTCCCGCCAGTCCAATTGCCGAGCGGTTACGCCACGCGGACCGAACTTCGAGGAGCCCTGAACCACTTCGACGGTCCCCATGCAAGCCATCGACGCGGTCAAAAAGCGTTTCGCCCGCTGGCTGACCGGATCCTCGAGAATATCGTCGATGATCGAGCGACTGTGCTCATGGTCGTAGCCGCTGTCTGGCTCGCCCGGCATCGGCAGGGTGATATCCGACTGGCGACCGGCTGGTACTTGCGGCAGGGCTGCGACGACCAACTCTGCCAGAGCCACCGGATCACACTCGGTGACCGCGAATCCACCGCTGTGCAGATAGGTTTCGCCCGGCAACTGCTCGATCACGAATCCGTGGGAACCTCGACGTAACGCAACTATCCGAACCCGGCCATCTGCACGGGTCGGGTTATCACCGTCAAAACCATTGACAGTGATTCTGATATCCGGTTCAGCGATTGCGTCGGACAGCAGATCCAGCTGCCTGGTCCATCTGTCCTGCAGACGTTCATAGACCTGTCGCTTCTCGCGAAGGTAGTCGTAGTACATCGGGGTTCGACTGGTGTAGAGAAACGGAGCAGGCATAGCTTCGCCAGCGGCTTGCTCCCAAAGAACCACGAACTCGAGATCCTCCAACCGCAAGGCCGCCATCACTTCTCCGCCACCGGGGTGACCGCTTCCGGAACAGCCTCGAAGACACCCTCGAGATTCTCACCGGACTTGAGGTAGTCGGGCCGCTTGTGCTCCTTGCCACCACCTTGACCCGCAGCACCCGCGGCACCCATGGGGCTTCCGGCCATACCGGAACCCGACGATGTACCGGTGCTCGTGGTGCTTCCGGTGGCCAAACCCGCGCGCGAGGCGGTCACCGTCTCGGTCTTCTCATCGGTGGTCACGGCGGCACGCGGAAAGAGTTGGTTCTTCGGGGTATCGACCTTTGGAGTGGTAGTCGGGCTGCCGCCGGTCGGCGTACCACCGGGAGTCCCGCCTGGCGAACTCGGATCCGCGGGAGTCGTAGGCGTCAGCAGGGAAGCAAGTTGCTGTTCCAACTGCTGCGCGGAGGTATCCGTGGCCTTTTGAGTGGTCTGCGCAGACATCAGGGACTGGATCAAGCTAGACCCCTGCGACGCAAGCGATTCCACCATTTGAGCACCATCCTGGGCCAGCGTCGTCAAGGCTGAGGTGATCGTGGAAAGCGTCGTATCCGTATTGGTGTTCGTCGGATTCTGCGTAGTCGGCGTTTGCGGGGTCTGAGGGGTGTCGGTGGGCGTGGTCGGCGTATCCGTGGGAACAGTTGGAGTCGAGGGGTTTCCGCCTGTCGGATTACCGGATGGGCTGATCTGCGGTGTATCCGCGGGCTGATCCTTCTTCGGCTGTTCCGGTTGCGGAACAGGCGGCACATCGACCTTCGGGACCTCGGGCTGAGGAATCGCTACGAGCGAGGTGTTGTATTCCATGATTCCAGCGACGTAGTAGGCTTCGCAATCTTCCCGATACTTGCTGAGAACCATCTCCATACAGTCTTTCGCAGTGGCTGCAGCGTACGTTTTGTTGCCATCCGTAGCAGTAAAACGTGTCGTCGTGCTCTTGCCGCCATTCGTGTTCTTTGAAGGCGTGGGAGCAGATACGACGGGCGCCGGACCTTTCGGCATGCGGTCGGCCGTAGCTTTCAGCCACCCTTCAGCCTTGTAAAGCCGGTCCTCCACATCACCCATCTTGGATGTCAGGTCAGTTATCGCTGTCCGCGTAGTCTCCACCGCAGCCAAAGCAATGGGCCCGGATCCGCTTGTCCACGAGTTTCGAAAATGCCCCTCGTTGGTATCCGTCTTGAAATTTGTTACAGCCTTGTTGAGCTCATCCTTCATCCAACCCCAATCGGCGGCGAGGCGACCAGGAACACCATGAATACTCTCCCCGAGCGCACGCAGAGGGTCCCAATCCTTGACGTATGGATTCTCGGGCCATGCAACTCGATCACCCTTCAGGTCAAAGTCCGTGTACGTATACGCATGGGTCCGCGACCTATTCCTGCCGTTTTGAGTATATTTCTCAACCGGTTTCGGTGTCGGAACCTTACTACTGACCTTGGAGTAGTCAGGCCCCAGACCGGCCGGGTTCGTCAGCTTGTCAGGCATCTTCTGATTCAGGAACCCGGCGATCGACTCGTCTTCGGCGTTCTTGAATTCCTTAATCGCTGCCTTGAACTTTTCCGACAGGTCCTTGACAGCGGCGATGTGCCCATTGAGCGCCCCACCCAGGTCGGTGTCGAGCTTCCGGAATCCCTCCGCCCACGACTCTCCCGAGTTGAATTCCTCAGGCGGACCGGCGAAACTCTCGACATTTCGCGATCCCAGGAAGGATTGGACCGTGAGCAGGTGCTCGATCAGTGTGCTGCAGGCACTGATTGCCGTCGACGCCACCTTCGGGTCGAAGTCCACTTTGCTGCTGTCGACCATCCGGGATCCTCCCCCACCTATGACCTACATCGGAAGCGCCGCAGGCGCTCCAGCCCAAGGCGACCTTATCTTGCCTAGCATCTTCAGGGTTCGCCACCGTCAGCTCGTCGCCGACGATCGGCTAACTCAACGCGGCAGGTGCTCCGCCAGCACGTTCGCCAACTCCTCCGCGTCCCTGCAGAGTTGGCCGGAGTCCACACCATTGACGCTATAGCCGTGCAGCTCCGATCGAGCGAAGCCGTACGACGTGGGCCACACCACGTAACACATCACGTAGTGGTTGGCACCGGGATCGTCGACCTCAACGAATTCTTGGCCGTCGATCGTGTCCCCGACACGAACGGGCCGCGGTGACGAGTGGTCGGCCATGCGTTTCGTCCTGAGGAACAACCGGGCGGAGTCGTATTGCCTATTAGGAGAACGGTCGGTGTTCCAATCGCAGCGTCGTTGTGTCCGATCATCCTCATTGAGAGTCTGACGCGTGAATCCGAATCGCTGCAGCTGGTCCACGGGGAGTACACACGGGTTGGGCAGCTCGACCGGGGACGTCGGTACGGATGTCGCAGAAACCTGTGTGGCCTGATCGTCCACGCTGGTGCCGGAATTCCGTTGACTCACTGCCACCGCTGCAATGGCCGATACGACGGCCACGCCTCCTACTGCCGCCACCAACATGAGTTTGCGGTTGCTGTTAGCACTCGGCTCCGACTCTGGGGTGGCGGGCGTTCGAGCCGGTTCTATCCCCATCCGGCCTGTCGATCCTTCTGCAACATGGCCGGAAAGCCGCCGCCCCATTACTTCGAGCGCCGTGTCGGGGAAGAGATTGCGCGGGAGGGCCACGCCGCGGGAGCCTTGTTCGCGCAGGAAGACTCCGCCGCCGATCGTGATCAGGTCCTTGACCTTGTCGTAGGGGATGGAGGTGGTGCCGGTGGCCAGGAACAGTTCCAGCGAATCCTGGTGGAAGCGGGCCGATATCGGGGTGCCGGGGGCTGTATAGGCCGCGATGCTCGCATTGCGTTTGATCATCTGGACGCCGGTGGCCACGAGGCCGATGACGACTGCAACCGCCAGCAGAACGAGGTACGAGACGAACAGCCCTGAGATGCTCCAGCCCGGCGAGTTGGCCGCGATGAAGATCTCGATGAAGCGGCGGGACATGAGAATCAGCGGAAGCAGAAGTACGAATCCCCAGGTGTATGGGGAGCGCAATCGCGCCAGGGCCAGGACCCGGCTCAAGCGTCGGGTGGTTTCGGCATCCGATACGACGGTCACTTCCAACGGCAGCCCGGGTAGCGATGTATTCGACGCCGGATAAGACTGTTGCGGCTGGTCCATCGATGCCCCCGATCAATCGTGTTCTGCCCGGCACGATAACGCATGTGAAACCGCCTGGACTACTTGTCGGCGGTGGCTGTGCTCACTACCGGATGCGACACCCGGCCGAGGTCGCCTAGTGTTCTCCGGCGTGTGGCGTCACGTGGTCAGGGAGGAGCACTCGTGAGTTTTCCACGCCTCCCCGGGGAACCGGAGACGGTGGTGCGGCCGCTTCTCGAATTGGAGACGGAGATCACCTTTGAGCTGGCACGGCTGCTCACACCGACCTGGAAACGGCTGGATGCGGCGTTCGCGTTCACAGTGAGCGACGAAGCGGCGCAGCTCATTCTGTCCGACGATCAGCGGGCGGTCCCCGCGCGGCCTTCGGCACGGGTGGTCGAGCTGTTGCGGGAGCATCGTCATCGATCAGCGGGAGTCGGCGACGAGCCATGGTGGCGATTCTTGGTGTCGCTGAAGAACACCGGCGAGGCGACTGTCGACTACGACTATGGCTCCGACCCTTTCCCCGATGATCACCTCTTTCCCGCCGCCGCGTATCAAGCGGATCTGCAGGCGTATCCGCGCAGAACCCTGCCGGTGTGGCTCGCCGCTTACGTCGGGCATCAAGGCCGGCAGGTTCGGACACCGAAAATGGCTGTTGCTCAGGCACAAGCGGACCTTGCTTCTGGTGTGACGGCGATGTCCACAGCGGCAGCCTTACCGCCCTTCCCACTGATGTGGGCCCGTTGGGCCGCGATCTCCGCCGCATTCGTGGCAGCGAACTCTCGGTGGGGACCGCGAATCACGGCGGCGGTGGGCTGGTTCGAGGGATCCAAACGCAGCGGTGCGACGCTGCACCGGCTGCCTGGAGGCCGGGCGGTCTTATCCGGCGGAGTGTGGAACGCTGCGGAATTGGATGCCGTGTACAACCACGGTGCCGCGATGCCGCTTCTCTATCGGGGGGCTCCCGACTGGGTAGCCGATCCAGTCCTGAGTCCGCGGGCGGCCAATGGTTTGCTGTCGTTCTGCTATTGGTGGGACGGAAATACCTGGTACCAAGGCGAATCACCGGATCCGACGGCCGTCGGCATAGCTCTGCCCGGCATCTGGACCAGCAAGATCACCGCCGAGATGATCGCGCAAGCACTCGGCACCACTGGCAACGTGGACATTTCGAATCTGGTATCGGCGGCCGAGACCCACCAGGTGACGCGGCCACTACTGATGCGTGGGCTCGGCGATGACGCATTCGAGACACATGACGCCTATTACCAACTGGTGCTCGCCGGTATCGCGAGTTCGATTGCAGCACAGTCCGACTGACCACCTTCACCTTCGGGTCACTCGCCCGAGCCGTATATGATCATCAGAGCATTGGTTGGTACCAGTACATCGGGGGTTGGCATGACTGCGGACAAGGTCAAGGTCGAGGTGGCCGGAATGCGTTCGACCGCAGACGGGCTCGATGGCGTATCCACACAGATCGATGCGATCCTGGCCGCTGTCGACGCCGCCTCGAAAGCCCATGACGGATGCTGGGGTGACGACGAATACGGCAGACCGTTCGCCGATGGGGACAGTGGCTATATCAAACGATCGGCCAATCTCGAGGATGTCCTGAAATCCAAAGCAAAACGGCTGCACGAGTATTCGACTGGTCTCAGGGATGGCGCTACGTCCCTGGAGACCACCGAAGCTAACAACGCCGACGGTTTCAAGTACTGAGCGGCATCGACCGGGTATGGCAAACGAGGCGGAGAAATCACGGCTGGCCGAGCTGCTCGAGATCGTGCAGGGCGGCTTCGCGTCGGTCGCACGGGCTCAGGAGGAACGCGCTCGCCTGACCGCGACCGCGCAGGCAGGTGGGCGCCGGGTGACCATCACCGTGAATGCCGACGGGGTGGTGATCAAGACCGAATTCAGCGATGACGTAGACGATCTCCCCTTCTCCGAGATCGCGGCCGCAGTGACCACCGCCACCCAGGAGGCTGCGGCGCAGGTGCGGCAGAAGTCGCAGGAGATCATGACGGCTTTGCAGCGCGAACAAGAGCGTATGCCCACTATGTCCGAGTTCTTCCCCGCCATGCCCGATATCCAGGCGATGATCCCGACCCCTCCCGAAGTCTCGACCGCGCCTCCCGGATCGCCCGAGCGCGATGCTCCGGACGGATCGGCGCCGCAATTCACCGATGTCGAGGACTGGGAGCACGACGCTCGAGCGCGCAATCGATCGAGCATTTCCGCTCCCGAGTGGTGACACGTGTCGGGGTGGACTGCGGGCGGAGACTTTCTGCCGGGCTGGCTCATGCAGGCCCTCAATTTCGGAATGGCTTATCCGAAAGGTGATGAGGAGGCGCTGTTCTCGCTCGGCGATGCCTGGAACAAGGCGGCGAGCCAACTCGAGAACCTCGAACCCGAACTGAGATCGGTCACCGGCAAAGTCCCGCAGTACTACGTCGGCGACGGCGCGACCAAGATCTCCGAAGAATTCGCCACGCTGTTCGACGGCAAGGACTATTCGATCCAGAAACTGGTATCGAACCTGCACTCGCTGGGACACGACACTCGTGCCACGGCGACCACGATCGAATACACCAAGATGCAGGAAGAAGCCTTCGCGCTTCTCACGCTGTGGACAGTGGGATCTCTCATGGTCTCGCTGTACGGCGAGGTCCTGGTCCCCGCGTATCTCGCCATCGCCCGGGAAGGCCTGGCGGTCTTCGCGGAATCGATGATGAAACGCATTGCCGCGCTCGCCAGCCGAGCCGCACTCGAATCGCTGGCGAAGCCGATGTCGAGAGAGATCGTCGTTCCGCTGGCCAAGCGGATCGCACCGGCCGCCCTGCAGATCGGCAAGGGCGCCGCGATCGCCACCGGAATGGGCGTGGGCCTCGACGCCGGCATTCAGGCGATTCAGCTCGAGATGGGGCACCGGGACGACGGTTTCGACCTGAAACAGACGTTCACGACCGGTATCGAATGGGGCGTAGGCGGTTTGGCCAGCGGGCCCGGCCACATGCTGGCGGACGCGGCGCTCAAACGGGCACTACCCGGGCTGTCCACCCGGCTCGGAGGAGTTGTATCCAGTGGCGTCGGCGGTCTCTCGGGCGCCTTCGGCATGTACGGGGCGGGGTTGGGAGTTCAGTTCTACGACAAGGGGAACTGGCACGACGTCGACAAATCCCTAAGTCCGCAAATGCTCGCGGGCGGTCTCGCCATGGGCGGCCTGGATGGCGTCAAGGCGGGGGTCAAGGAACATGGCGGAGTTCCCAGTACCGGGGATCCGGGCGGTTCACTGGCAAAGGGTGTTCCGGCCGACGCGCAAACCAAGCTCACACCGGATACGAACCCGGCACACGAGAGTCCCGCCGCAGCGACCGACACGAGCGCTCGCGAGAACGGCCAGCAACCGGCCAAGTCCGATCTCGCCACCGACACCGAACACCGTGCCTCACCGACGAATACGACTCCGCAGGCGGTAGACCAATCCCGCTCTGCTCCGGTCGACCACAGCCGTCCGGCCGATACCACCGGCCGGACAACAGACGCCCCGGCTCGGCCCGCCGATACCGGAACCAAGGTCGCAGACAACGGAACACGACCGGTCACCCCGGCCGACCGTCCCGGCGAATCCGTCACCCCCAAGGACGCCACACCCGCCCGTCCGACAGCCGACAGCCCGGCGCGAGCGGCCAATGTCGCTCCCGTCGACCAGAAGTCGAATCTCGTCGCAGGCGCGCAGGACAAGCCCGCACCCGCCCCCGCCGCACAGACGCCGGAAGTCCGCGCGGCGGAACCCTCGGTGCGCGCCGAGCCCGCCGCGCAACCGGCCGCGACGCGCCCGGTCGATGTAGCACCGACCCGGACCGACGTCCCAACAGACAACGGCACACCGACCCGCGCGACCCCCAGCGACACCGCGCCGCGTACCGACCACCCGGAACCGATCGCGGACCGCTCCCCGACGGATGGAAGACCCGGCACTCCGGATCAATCGGCCAACCCGTCCGAGCCACTGAACGGGAAACCACAGGACCCGGGCACCCAGCCGCTGAGCGGCGATCATCAAGCGCCAAAGGAAGATCCGAGTAATACCGGACCGGATCACCCGTCGGAGCACGACAAGTCCGAACCGGACACACCGGCGCTGGTTGTCACCCCGATGCCGCATCCGGGCACGGAGCATCCGCTCGAGGTGCGCAACCGGATCGACAGGGTCACCGGCGTCGAATCAGATCCCGCCATCGCCAAGGCGAAGGCAGAGTTCGAGGACTTCTACAAAGAACAGAACGCCGAGGCTGCGCAGCCGACCGACGTCACCCCACGTGATGGCGGATCACCCACCTCCGCACCGGTATACGAGGCACGGCGCTTCAGTTACGGCCCCGACGAGAAGCTGACGACGCTCACAATCAAGGTGCATCTCGACGAAATCGACAGTGTGCCACCGGAACATCTGCGCGAGATCGTCGACCAGTTGCACAGCGCCAGCGACCGCACTTTCAACACCGGCGAGCGATTGCTCAGTGGCGACCGTCTTCGAGTAGAGCTCGAATTCGTCGACAACCCCACCGACGCCCATCTGAAGGCGACTGTCGGCAACCCGCACGAAAACGCGGACCCGCATGTCTTGAATCGCGACACCCCGTCGGATGTACTCGCCGAGCGACTCCGCGAACACCTCGGACTGTCGAAAGACGACCATCCGCTGACGGACATCGATCTGCGGCACATCAGCAATGACATCGCACACGCCAACACCGACAACGCCCTTGCCGGCCTGCCCGAGACACGAACCATCGGGCCCCGGAGGCTGGACAACCTGGAGCACGCCCAATACCAGTGGGATGTGGAGGACGCGCTCCGCGATGGCGACCGATTTCTGGTTGGAGCGGACCCACGCACGAATCCATACGGCAAGCTGATCAATGATGGCGGTCCACACGTCGACGTCCGCCGATACAACTGCCTCGACCAGAGCCTTTCAGCCTTATCGTCGTTCTACGGCGATCCGCAAGTCGGTCTTCCGCGTTTCGATGACAAGCTGCCCAATGGAGAGTTCAATGCCCTGGGCGAACACCGTGGGCTGAATCGAGCGAGATACTGGCTGGGAGCTCACGAGCTGGGGTGGCCTCTCAACAGCTCGACACCTGTTGTCGACCAATTCGCTTGGCTTCATGACCACATCAGTCAGCGGGGCGAATTGTCCGCTGCTCTGGTCGTCAATACCTGGCATGCCCGCGATGCCAACGGCAATCTCCTGTATGAACCTGATGGAACACCGACACTCGACGGGTCTCACGCAACGGTAGTCGTCTATCCGCGTGGCGCATCGGGTCCGGTGTGGTGGGACCCCCAGATGGGGACAATGTCGGACAAACCGCCGCTGGACATGCAGCTGGGTTCGGCGTCGTTGTCTTTCACGGCTATCGATCCGAATGGAGGCATCACAGGTGCAGGAGCTACGCACCAGGGAACAGGTGGAGGAGTATCTCCGACAGGCTCACATCTTCCCGCAGAACCGGGAAGTCAACATCTACCAGACCGAGTTCGCATGGGTCTGCTGGATGCCGCTGACTCCAGCGGAGCAGGCCGAAGCGAGGCAGACTCCGGGAACGGGGGGCTGCTGCATAGTGAACGCTCGGACGGGAGTGGTGACGGGCTACGGCAGCGCGAGACCCCCGATCATCTGGGGCCAGATGTACGACCAATCGATTCGGACCGGCGAGCCGATGGTGGGGGGCGGACAGATTTATCCGCACCGTTGGAAACTGAACATCCAACGGACACGGGAGGATCAGACCGAGATCGAGTATCGGGTGACCGCGGAGTCCCTGGCCGAACCGCCGGAACCGACCACGGAACTCCAGCTGCTCGTGAACAAGGAAACCCTGAATTATCGGACGAACGTGGCCGGAATCCCGGAACCAGCCCGGCAGGCGATGGGCTGGGTGATCGCCAACCGACAGCACGCGACCTGGCCGGAGCACCTGACCCGCGAGTACTAGACGACCCTGCCTCGCATCCGGCGCCATTGCGCGATGTCGACCACTACCTAACCGAATCTCGTTTTTCGGAGGCGTTGGCACGGGCCGACGAGCACGGACTCACGACCACAATCGACGGTGTCGAGACACCGGTGAGCGATGTCATTCGAGACCGCCTGCCACAACACGCGGATCTGGCGCAGGCCGTTCGGGACAGCCCGTTCCTGGAGCGTTCACTACTCGAACGGCCCAAGGCGCTCGCCGCGGTGCTCCTTCATCCCGAAGAAGGTGCGCCGATCCTGCGCGACGCACTCGGGAGGGTCGCCGAGCGCGGCCCAGAAGCCTGTGTTTCGGACCCCATCGACATCGTGGAGACGCCACTCACCCCCGAGCAGCGGGCGGTATCCACGGAGGTCCGTGATTCGCTGAGCGACAAGGGCATCGCCGATGAGCGGCAGCCCGGCTTCGATCCGAAGCGCCGCAACGACCCCGAGTATCAGCGTGAATTCCTCCAAAAGCAGTACGACCTCTGGCCGGAAACACAGCGGGCGCTGAACGACCTCGTGACCGATATCGCGGGCGATGCCGGCGAACCAGGCTGGCGAACCGAGCCGAAGGACGAAGCCAGAGCCTGGGACAAGATTCGCGAGTACAAGGGCGACGTGTCTCAGCTCACCGACCTGGTGGGCGCGAAGATCGTCTTCGACCGGGTCTCGGATGTGTACAACGCTCTCGAGAAGATCGCCGCCGACCCCCGAGTCGAGATCGTCTCGTTCAAGGACCGATTCGCCAGCCCCCAGCCATCCGGCTACCGCGATCTGCAAATGAAGGTCCGGATGCCCAACGGGCATATCGCCGAACTCCGCGTGCATTTGAGCCACGTCGACGAGGTCGCGGTACACGAGCACGCCTTATACGAGGTGCGCCGTGACCTGGAAGCCCTTGCGGAACAAGAAGGCCGACTGGCGACGCCGGAGGAGTCTGCGCTGCAAGCGGAATTGCAGCGGCATTACAACGAGCAGTTCTGGGAGGCGACCAAGAAAGGACTGGCCGAGGAACTCGGCGGGGAGAACGGCCGTCGCCCGAACGAACTGGAACCCGACCCGATCAAGCGAGAACCCGGAGCTGACCCGGAACGCTCCACGCCCGCGCATCCAGAAGACATTGTCTCCGAACGTGAACCGGGCCGTGTCAAAGATAAGCCGGTCCCGGAGGACGTTCATCCGGTCGATCACGTCGAATCCCGAGAAGAGCCGCCAACCCGAGAGCCCAAGTCGGAGGAAGAGCCGGCGAAACTCCGGGACGAGAGTCCGGAGCAGACGGTCGAGCCGGCGGCCGACACCAACGGGAAGGGCGCACCCCCTGAGGGATCCGAGCCAGTCCAGCCGACAGACAAGGCCGACGGCAAGCCCGACACCCCTATGACCGGCCACCCCGAAACTACGCCGGTGCTGGAGCGCCCACAGCAGGTAACGGAGGCCCGGACCGGACCGCCCGTCGAGCACTCGGCGCGCGCCGCCGAAATCGTCAGCACTACAAACGATCCCGCTGAAAAGCCTTCTGCATCCGGCAAACCCGAACCGGAAGCATCGCACCCGGACACCACCCCGTCCGGCGACGACTCACGGGAAATGGCCACCCACTACAAGGGCAACTCCCGGATGGAAGGCGGGCAGATCTCCTTCGACGAACTCTCGCCGAAGGCAAAGCATTTGGTGAATGAGCTCGCCGAAGCCGAGCACATTCCGCTCCGCCCCGGTGAGGTGAATGCAGACCATCTCGCTGAGCTGCAACAGTTCTCGGGCTATGAGCACGCGATTGTCCAGAACAAGGACGGCGACCTGCGTCTGTTCCGTGGCAAGCAGACCTCCAGCAAGATCCCCGAGGATCTCGCCGGGTACCGGTTCATTCTGCACACGCATCCTGAAGATCGGCTGCCTGGACCGCCTTCCGAGCACGAACGCAGACTCGGATTCAATACCGACAGCATGCGGACGGACGTCGAGAACAAGAAGTCCACCCATATCGAGGCAGTGGTGAGCCGCGACGGCCAAGTCCGGTTCTTCACCGATGAAGGTGTGCTCGACCTCCCGCCCGGCGAGTATCCGCGCGGCGGCCCATTGAACGATCGCGGATACGTCGTCCCCGTTGATGGCCTGGAAACCCATCCCGCGGTGGGAGGCCCCGCACAGCGGAACATCTCGACTCACACACCGGATGGAGGAGAACCCCACGCCACCCACCCTGGGGACCATCAGACCAAGGGAGAGACACCGGCAAAGGTCGACCAGTATGTCGATGAGGCGCTAGCCCTCCACTCCGATGAGCTACCCATTATCGAGCAACACGACGGAGCAACGGCGGTCGACAGTCTGTGCAAGTGGCTCGAGATCACGGATCCGGCACAGCGGCAGGCACTCACCGACATATACCAGGCATCCCACGATCACATCGCTCCCTTCATCGTCAAGGTTGCCGATGACATGTTGACCAGCTTGAAGGCGCAGGTCGCGGAAAACCCGAACCTGAAGGTGGTCTTCGTCGGCAGAGACGGACACAGCCTCGCCACCGCCATGACCCATCTCGATCCGCAGTTCGTCCACGATCACGGGCACGAGGTCACGTTGTCTCGGGCGGTCGTCGAAACTGCCGTCCAGGACCTGGAGAACAACTCCGGCCACAGGTTCCCCGAAATAGACGAGTTCCGCGGTGCGGCAGGCAAGGTCCGCCCCGAATCGATCGAGGACGCGTATCACCGTTTGACGGAATACTTTCGCGATCTCGGTATCCCGGTCGGCGAGCCCGGTAGCGAAATCGCCCTGGTGGACACGAGTTACAAGGGAACCGTTCAGGAGCTGCTGAGCGCCGTCTATCCTGAGACTCGCTTCGAGGGCCATTACATGTTCTTCGCCGAATCCCCGGCGGACGCGCACCCCGGCACCAAGCAGGGATACGCTCTCGACCTCGATGCGGGGCGAAGCAACAAGGGCCTTCCTGTTCGCGAGTTGCCCGCCGATCCCAGCCTGACCTTCTCCCATCAGGATGCGCTGGGCTCGATCGAGGAAATCATGCACGGGCCACTGGACAGCCCGCGCGGGATCGGACCGGACGGCCTGCCCGAGCAGCAATTGCAGCGGCACGACACGGATCCGCTGGAAGGCTTGAACCCGGACACCATTCACGAGCGCTTCACCGATCCACTGGTTCGCGAGGCCGCCAAGCGAATCGCGCTGGTCCCGGTTGCGCAGATCGCCCACAGCATCGCCGAAATGCGCGCTGCGGGACTGGATCCCCGGCCCGCATTGCAGGCCGGGCACGACAACTATGTGGAACAGATCCGATCCTGGATCGGCAACGACGGCGGGGTCGATCCGAACCTCCGCGACGTCCTCGATTCCTTCGTCCGCCGAGGCGACAAAGCGCAGGTACGTCAGCTGGCGGACCTCATAGAGCAAGCCGGTCTCCATCCCGACGAAGCAGCTCGACTCTGGCGCGATTACACCAACTCCGGGATCGATGCCGCCGACAAGAAGGCGTTCATCGACCAGATCAGAGAGACACGGTCCGGTCCCGAAGATCCCGAGAGCCTGCGAGCCATCCACCTCGGCGATACGCACGAAACACCCCAAGGTCACTCTCAACCCGATCCGATCGAGACTCATCCCACCGAAACTCATCCGGCGCAGGGTCATCCCGCCGAAGGCGACTGGTATCAACATCAGCGCGACGAGTGGTCAGAGCTGAATGCCCGGGAGATCGCCGAAAAGCTCGAGAGCGACTGGGGTGTCGAGGCGCCCCACTTCGACTATTCCGGACTGCACCCCGAGGTCTTCCGCGAATTCGCGCGTGCCGTCGAGGACATGAAGTCCCGGTATCCGGACGTGAGCTTGCCCAAGATCTCCATCGAGCAGCTTCCGAAGGATTGCTACGCCGAAACCGTTCCCCGCGTCGACAACGGTCGTGTGTCCACCGACAGGATCGTGCTGGCCGGTGAATACGCCTTGAATCCGAAGCAGATGGCCGACCACGTGATCGAGGACGTCGCGGACGGCCATCTGGTTCCCGGCTCCGGCGATCGACCACTGCATTCGATGTTCCTGCACGAATACGGCCACACCATCGACTTCGAGGGACAACGACAGGCTGGATTGACCGCAGAGTCGGCACTGGCGGACTACTTCACGTCGAGCCGCGGTGGAATGGACAAGGAGGCGTTCACAACCTGGCTCGACCAGCTCACCGACTACAGCTTCGCCGAAAACGGCCGATTGAATCCCGATGAGGCGCTGGCCGAGGCTTTCGCCAACGTGGAGATCAACGGTGAGGCCGCGCCCGAGGCTGCCAAGGTGCTGTACTGGCATCTTCTCGACAGCGCCAACGCGCACAGCATGTCCCCCGAGGGGTTCACGCGGATTCCCAAAGACACCATCGCCCGCGTCTTCGAACCGCACCGGCCCGATCAGCCCATCTCGAAACACGAAGAGCCGGCGCACGAGTCATCGCCCGCCTCCGCTCAGCCACCGCAATCGCTACAGGACCTACGGGAGGGCTTCAAAGAACTTCGCGAGCAGACCAAGAGTGTTGTCGCGGCATTCAACGATCCGGCACGGGCCGACGAATTGCCCACGCTCCGCGCGGAACTCGCCAAACAGTTCGATAGCCTCGGCCTCCGCTCGCCCGAATCCGAGGCAGCCGCCTGGCAGCGCTTCCGCGAACACGATCCCGCGTTGGCCGGGTATCTCGAGGAGCATAGCCAGGGCCTACTGCCCACCGAGGCGACGCCGGCGGAGCAGCCCGCCCATGTCGATCCGGACCGGCAGTCGATGCTGACCCCGCATCTGAAGGAACGTTTCGACGAGGTCAAGCAACGCGTCGACGACCTCGTCAAGGCCTATCACGACCCCGCACGCGCACCCGAATTGCCCGGGCTGCGTGTGAAATTCGGCGATCTGGTGGACAGGCTCGGCCTGCGCGATCCGGAGGCGTCGGCCACCGCATGGGATTTGTTCAGACAGCACGATGCTGCGGTCGCGCAATACGTCGAGCAAAGCCCGCAGCATCTGCTCCCCACCGCCGCGGATCTTGCCCATGCCTACCTCGAGCCGCCCGCAAAGCCATCCGGCGACCAGCCGAGCAGGCAACCACACACCGATCCGCCGCACAAAGAAGATCCGGCCGGGCAGCACCATCCCGAATCGCACGACCAACATGCGAAGAACGAGCCGTCTCCCGAAGACTCGGAACCACGACCGCACCAGGAGATTCCAGAGTCCGCCCCCGCGGAGACGCTCACCTCGGATGAGCATGACGCGGTCCACCGCTACACCGACCCGGATGCCGACGTCTTCAGCGACCTGAATCACCGCCTGCGAAATGAGCTCGAACTCGATCCGGAGCAGCAGCGGCTCATCGCCGAGATGACATCGGGCCGAGAAAAGCTGCCGACCTATAACGGAACGGTCTGGCGCGGAACACACCTCACCCCGGAGCAGATCGCCCGCTACATTCCCGGTGCCAAGCTCACCGAGCCCGCGTTCACCAGTACCTCACGTGATCCGCGCCGAATCTTCGCCAGCAATGTCGAATTCGTCATCCACTCGGAGACCGGCCGGGATATCAGCGGCCTCTCCGCGCGACCCGGCGAGAAGGAAGTCCTGTTCGCGCCGGGAACCGTCTTCGAGGTGCGTGGCGTAGTCGAGCGCCCGAACGCGGGCCTGTTCGGTGTCACCCGCGTCTACCTGTACGAGTCCAGCGCCCACGCTCCGGCCCACGAGGCACCTGCCGAACACGCACCAGCCCACGAGAAATCAGCCGAAAACTCCGAGCACGAGGGTCTGCAACACGACCAGACTCCGGTCGGCGACAGTCACCCCGCCACAGAACTGCCCGTCCGCCACGGCACCGACCGCACCGCCCTCGGCAACTCGCCCGAAGTCCAGCGCGTCTACGACAATGTCCGCAACGAGGGCGAACACGACGTCATCATCCACGGCAACCGCTTCGGAAAGCCCACCGCCGATGGCGGCTTCGAAATCGACCCCCAAAAAATCGTCGAAGCCATCCACAACAACCCCAACTACATCGAAGGCACCCCCATCCGCCTCCTGTCCTGCCACAGCGGCAACGACATCGGCTGGGCCCAACACATCGCCAACGAACTCGGCGTCCCCGTACGCGCCCCCTCCGACCTGGTAGGCGTCCGCGCGGTACCCGATTCCCCCGCGACCCTCCACGACTCCGCCGAATGGCGGACCTTCCATCCGACCGAGGCAGACGGCACCGCGCCGAAGCCCACTGTCTACAAGCCGACCGACCAGCCCGATGGACGGCTCCCGAAGTACGAGGAAGATCCCCGCGAAAACTGGGACATCCTCGGCAACGAAAAGCCCGGCGGCGAAAGAACTCCCCCGCCGGATCGGTCTACTGACAACAGACCCGCGACCGAGCCGGGCGAGGACGAATCACCGTCGTCCGAACGAATTGATCGCCCGGTGGATGATCGAAACGGCGAATACGGCCACCCCCGTGCAACCCTGGACGATCTGGGCTTCCCTGACGGCGAGGGCATTGCCGCGGTTGACCTGCCGCGCTTCGAACAGGCCTTGGCAGTAACAGAACTCGTCCCCACCGAAGAAGTCCGCTTCACTCAACGCAGTGTGAGTCGAGAGACTTCCGACGGCCTACCCATCCAGACGCTCGCCGACCACATGGCAGATGGCGGTTGGCGGGGCGGTCCGATCCACGCCGTGGTCGCGGAGGACGGTCGCATCAGCAGCCTGGATAACCGGCGGCTGACCGCCGCGCAAATGGCCGAACTCGATCATGTACCTACCGCGCTGCACTCGCCGAACGATCGTTTGGCGGATTGGCCACACGAATGGGATACGGATCGACGCGAACGCAATCCCCTCCGGGTCGACATCCGCCGGCTCCCGGATGGCACACTTCGAGTGGGTGGGGACGAAGGCGAGATCGTCTATCGACGTGGGCAGGTCGCCGAAACATGGGGCGAGATAGCACTTTTCCGCTCCGCTGAGCAGCGCAGCCTACTTCCCGGTGACCTCGCAGGATCCGACCAGCGACCGGTTTTCGCGGCCAAACCGGCCCCCGCGATCGAGATCGACCTACCACCGACCGACCATCAGGCCATCGCCGATGCGGTACGCGCCGCGCGCCCCGAGGCCGACCAGATTCTTTCGGATCTCCACTCAACGCTCGAGAACGTCAACCGAGGCCTGGATCTGGTCCGCAATCCGGTCGAGACTCGGGGCGAGGACCACAGGGTCAAGTCGGAGGAGTCGCTGGCTCGCAAGTTCCAAACCGAACGTAACCCTGATGAGACCATCGACCGTTTCCTCAACCGCGTCAACGATCTCGTTCGGTTCTCGACCCGCATGCCAGACGGCGAAGGATATCGTCCTGCTCTGGACGCCGTTCTGAGTCGACTCGAGGAGCATGGATACGAGGTCGTCGATATCAAGAACTTCTGGCAGGAGGACAATCGCTACCTCGGGCTGAACGCCACCCTTCGGTCTCCACACGGACGTGAGTTCGAACTCCAATTCCCCACCGATGCGGCCTGGCGGGCAAACAAACTCACCCACGAGCCCTATGAGGTTTTCCGTCGTACCAACGAGCCCAGCCCGGAGCCAATCGAACGACGAGTCCACTCGTTCTTCGAGATCCTGCGCACCAATGAAGAACTCAACCTCGGTAAGAGGATTCCGACCGGCGTCGACGAGCGCTGGAGCCCAACGGATTCCAGCCTGGCGAAGTGGGTTCGCAAGAACCCAGACCAATGGCGGCGGTACGAGGATTGGCTACACGAGAACAACCGCGACCTGCGCTGGGTTACGGACCAATTCGGCCTGGACCTCGACAAGCACCTTCCCGGCTACAAAACGGAGAAACCCGAGGACGGCAACGGCGTGCCGGGCCTGCCGGAAGCTGATACAGATGGCCCGTCCCAGCCCGACCCAGCTCGTACAGGCCCAGCACCCGAGCTCACCCCCGAACAACGGGCACAGCATTGGCAGCACCTCGACCAGGTGGAGGCAAGACATCCAGAGGAATTCGATCACCTCCAACGGGATCCGGACAAGAATGGCGGCATATCCGAACCGTCCAAGGATGAGGCCCGAGTAGGGCTGGATCTGCGAGAACAAGGACGCCTACCGCAGGACATACAACGACCGGACCAGGCCGATCACGGCGAGTTCCATTCGCGGAGCGACGAGAAGTACTACGACATCAAGGGCGTGCACTCGGACTGGCCGCCGTTCAATAACGTGCGCGATAAATCAAAACCTTTCAAAGGCGCATATGACCCAGCAAAGAACAGTCGATGGGTCGAGAAGCTGCGCGAGCAGATCGAGGAAAAGAACCGAACCGTTATCATCGATCTACGAAATGCCAGCCAGGCCGCGATCGACGATGTCCAGCTGATTGTACGAACACACGGATGGGACGATGATGTCATCTGGTACCCATAGCAACTGGGTCCCGCACACGTTGCCGCGCAACGCAGAAGCATCGGCGCGTCTGCGTGACTGGCTACTAGAGCGCAAGGTGGGCGGACTCGATGCTGGTGGGCTCGATCTCAGCGATTCTGATCTGTCCGGGGGCAACTTCTCTGAATCCTGGTTCGGCGAAACCAGATTCACCAATACCAAGCTGGCCGATGCCGAGCTGTATCGATCCGACGCGGAGGGAGCCGACTTCACCGGAGCGGATCTGACGAACACCTCCCTTGTACGTGTGAACCTCGACGACGCCGTCCTCCGGAACGCGATACTCGACGGCGCAAATCTGGTCGGTGCCTCGCTCTACGGCGTTGACGCCATGGGCGCTTCCCTTCGTGGCACCGCCCTAATGGGTGCCTCTCTGTTGCACGTCGATTTCCGTGGAGCGGATCTGTCCGACGCCGTAGTCGAGGAGAACACCTTCAAGGTGAAGGTTGACGAAGCCACCGTGTTCAAAGGCCTACGAGGAACCGTTTTCGGACCGATCACCCTCACCACGGACGATGGCGAGCACACACTCCACGGCTCGCAGTTGGAAGACTGGATCAATGCACGAGGGGGGGCTGTCCGAGTGCTGTCCCCAAGGCCAAGGGGTTCCTCGGAGAAACCAGTCGAATCGACCTCGGATGACAACGGCAGCTGAGGCGGCGATCGAGCCGCCCAGCCGCACCGTTGTCGACTACCGATCCCGCCGAGGAGTGTCGTCCTTCATTTTTTGCACGTAGTAGTCGTCGTGCCAGGAAACGTCCTCATGGTCCGGCGGATCGCCCTTCCAGGAGAAGAACCACTCGATCCAGTCCTCGGTCGGCAATTCACTGGCGGCAGAGCCGTCTACGGCCAGCCTCCTCGAGAAGGCTTCGGCGGTCGCGCGATCAACCAACTCCCAGCGATCGTCGTTTCTGAAGTCACTGGTAAACCTGATGACCCGACCTGGGTCGTACTGCCACATCTGGATACCCTGAGCCCAGACCAGAGCGTCCTCGGACTTGTCAGAGGTTACGAAGATGGTGAAGGGAGGGGACTTCTCGTACTCTCCCTCGTAGACGGCGCGGTAATACAGCAATGTCAACTCCTACCAGCTCAGCGCAGCCCAACCAGTCCGCTCGAGGATCGGCGCTTCCACCAGGAGAACTCTATCAATGCGTCGGCTTCGGCTGAGTTTCCGCAAACCAGATGCCGACCGACCGAGTCCATGCCCGACCACCACACAAGACGTGTTAGCCAGTCCGACCAGTACGCTGGGCGGCGTCCATAATTAAGCGATGCCGGGGGGTTGCACAGTGACCGAAGCAACGACAGCGGGTGGGTTGAAGCCTGTCGGGATCTACCGCGAGATGTACCGGACGGTGCGCGAGGAGTTGCCCTCGATGCGGGACTCGTACGTGCGTCATCCGATCGCGGATCGGAAACTGGTGTCGGAGTACATGAAGGCCGGTACGCCGGTGTTCGATGTGCCGGGCGAGGTGAGCGATCTGCTCGATACCGCCAAGGCAATCCTTGGTGGGATGTCGCTGGTTTCGGATGGGGAGTGGATCTGGCGGGTTGATTCGATCCACTATCTGGAGAACTATGCGCTGGAGATTCCGGCCGAGTTCCTCGACCATGTGCGGGGGCTGAGCTACCAGCCCAGTGGTGGTGTCGACATCGCCGACGCGAAGTTCGACGCCGCGATCGCGGCCTACTTTTGAGCGGGGAATCACTCATGCAACCACCACCCATACCACCGTGGATGAACCCCGCGGACCCCGGTGAGCAGCGGGAGATCGACGAACAGACCGCGG
The DNA here is from genome assembly GCF_042755705.1 of Nocardia sp. NPDC059154. Lineage (NCBI taxonomy): Bacteria > Bacillati > Actinomycetota > Actinomycetes > Mycobacteriales > Nocardiaceae > Nocardia > Nocardia sp. NPDC059154. The sequence continues at coordinate 194,751 of NZ_JBHZCS010000001.1, read as the reverse complement.
CGCGAATGGGAATCACTGTCGAGCGCTTGCATGAGATCGACCGGCAGATGGCGGAAGATATGCGGGCTCGTGACGTATTGGACTACTCCGAGCGCGTCATCGATGACAATCCGAAGTTCACCAAGGGATTCGGGCCCGTAACCCTGGACAACACGATCGCGCCGGGTGAGTTGCGTGCCCATTACGAGGCCTCGGAGGAGTCCGAGGGCTGAGCTCTGTGGCCGCGTCGGTTACGAGCGCTTCTCGAGCTCGGTCAGCCTGCGGTCCCGCTCTGCCTGCGAGCGCGCGGCATTGCTGCCGTCCAGCTGCCCGGCGAATGCGCTACGAGCAGCGATCAGGAGAGCGTCGGTGACAGCCGGATAGGCATGGGCGACCTTCCACAGGGCTTCCTTGGTTTCGGGGTCGAGCCCGCTCGAGCTCGGAACGCCGTATCCCGACAGCACCATCGACAGCACACGCTCGAAGCTCTGCTCCAATTGTTCCTTGGTGGGATGGCCACGCCGCACGTCAGATCCCCTTCTGTCGACTGGACCTTCAGCATCGCACACAACGCGTCACCTCGCGGTGGCCGAATTGCCCGGTCGGGTCCCCACCGCGACAACCGACCACGAAGGATAGAGTGCGTGGTGTCTGGGCGGGAATCTCCGACCACCGGTCAGTGGTCAGCGTGGGTGTATTGGAGAGGCGACGAGTGTTCCACGAACGCAACACATGCCACTTTTGTGGACGATTCGTATTGGAAGCCGAGGGATGGGCCGAGTCCATACCGCCCTATCACACGATCCTCGCGACCTGGGACGATGACGCCAACTTCTTCACCGGCTCGTTCCACCTGGGCTGCGTACGCGTTTTTGAGCGCCGGGACGAGTTCCGGCAAGCAATGGTTGGCTGGCTCACGATAACCAACAGGCTGATCACTGTTCACGACGAGGACGATCAGCCGCACGAAATATCCAGCACCGGACTCGGGTACACCGAGAAGATCGCCGAACTACCGGATGGCGAGATCTACGAAGACCCGCGATTCAATCGATGGGTCTTCATCGAAGAAGCCGGCCCGTACCACTTCCTCGAGCTGGACGCGGTCGAGGCCCTACGCGCCCGCGACCGTGTACGTGGCGACGGTGGGGGAACCTCTGCCGTCCTGCCCGCGGAACCTGACCCGAGCATCGAGTCGTGGAACTTGTCCGAACTCTTGGATTTCCTCGAGATCCGTGATCTATACCAGGGACTGCTGGACGACCTCGAACCGAAGTACAAATTCTGGGAGGGCGGTCTCGGCCGCGCGGGCTACATCCTGACCTATTCACTGTCAGCCATTCGCCCCCTCCCTGGCAGTGTCGGAGACTTCTTCGCTCGGTACCTCCCGAACTACACATCCAAGCGGTTGGAGGATGCCTGAGCATGGCCGACAGCAAAGACACCCCGGAGCTGTCCCCGAACCAGATTCGCGATGCGCTGATCGATCAGGCCCGAAGCGTCGGTTTGCACGACAGAGCCAACGCCCTATCGGCCTTGCCGGACATGCTTCCGCCGCTGTCGACCATGCCGCTAATTGTCGATACCGACATCGGAGGCGACCCGGATGATGCCATCGCGATAGCCGTCGCCGCAGGACGACCGGAGTTGGCTCTCGTCATCACCAGCGACGAACACGGCGGAAGGCGTGCCCGGCTCGCGCGACACCTACTGGATCTGCTCGGCCGATCCGACGTCCCGGTGGTCGCGGGCATCGACCTGGGGAATGACAAGTACTGGGCAGCAGAAGGTCTCGTTCCGCAAGAGGTGCCGAATCAGCCCGAAGACATTCTCGCCGCTGTCCGGAAGGTCATGGCGACGACCGTCGGCAAGGTGCGATGGCTCGGCATCGGGCCCATGTCGAACCTCGCGACCGTGGTTGCCGAGATTCCAGATGCCACAGCACGACTCATCGTCACGCAGATGGGCGGCGGTCTGAACTACCGGCATGCCGATCGTGCCGAGCACAATATTCGGCTCGATGTGGCCGCGGCTCGGAAGGTGTTGCACGCCGGGCTGCGAACGTGGATCGTGCCCTCAGATGTCACGTTCCATCCGGCCAATGAAATCACCTCCGTCTCACCCGAATACGAGTTGCTCGCCGCGTCCGGTTCTGCGGGGCTGCTGATCTGTTCGCATTTGGATCAGTGGTTCGCGAACTTCCACCCGGGCACAATGCAGCATGACGCGATGGCACTCGCCCAGGCGGTGGGACGCTCCTTCCTGCGAACCAGCCGAGTGGGCGTGGAACTCGATGAGATCGGAAGAATGACCCCCGGCGAATGCCAGGTCTCCCTCACTCGTTCTGTCGATTACGTGGTCTTCCGGTTGTGGTTGATGCAGCGCCTCACCGAAGTCCTGGCCCACAGCTGACATTCACACATCCGAGAGGCCGCACTGTGCTCTGGCTCCGAGAATCGCCGTCGTACTTCCGCTTCCGCAACGCCACCATTCGTTTGGAAGAGCCCGCCTTCGATCAGGTGGTCGGCCGGAAGCTGAACATCGATACGGGCGCCTTCGAGCCTGCCACGAGGGAAGAGATCGATGCCGTCTTCCGGCCCGGCGCGGATTTGGATTACGCCGCTCTCTCCGAGGAAGAGTTCGTCAAGACCACCGAGGAGTTTCGGAGTTACTACCTGAGCGGCGAGGGACCGATCTTCGACATCTACCGGCAGATCGACAGCATGCTCGACCAGGTCCGGCAGGAACGAAGGCGGATGACACCCCAGGAACGCGAGACGATCGCGGCCTTGCGGCGAAACACATTCAGGATGTGGGAGGAAGAGTTCGCCCGCCGCGCCGCAGGCGAGCCGGCCTCGTTCCGTTACTCCGGCGACGATACCCAGTAACTGCTTGCGCGATAGCCCAAACCGCCGGAAGGACGACCATGTTCGAGCAACTCGAGGTCGACACCTGGGCCTGCGTCGACGACCAATGTCCCACATGATGAGGAGGACGACGGCGTAGCCCAATACGCTGCAGCCGCGATCCAGACCAGCCCCCGGCCTATCGGGTTTCTTCTCGTCGTCTCTTCGTCGAGTCCGGACCCGGTGATGAAACTCCCGCCCGCCAATCCGGGACAGCATGAAGCTGTCCGAGCATGAGCTAGCGACAGGCGTTGCGGCCCGGCCTACGGGACTGACAGGGAAATCCAGCCGTGGGCTTCGCCGATCTTGGCCCACATGATGAGGAGTACGGCGGCGTAGCCCAGGACGCTGGCTGCGCCGAGCCAGACCAATCCTCTGCCTATCAGGTTCTTCTCGTCGATTTCGGGATTGCCCTTCACCAAAGTCAGTAGGGGGATGTGGTATCCGCTGTTGTCGCCGCCGTCGGGCACTAGGAAGGCCGCGACCACTATGAGGATGTCGGCTAGTTGCAGGAGTGAATGTTGTTCGGGGGTGGACATATATGCCGCGAACAGGAGTGGGGCGCAGAATACGAAGGCGGGGAGGCCGAGGGTCACGAGGGTCAGCAAAATCAGCCATCCCGGGGCGAGCAGTCGAATGAGGATGAGGCCGAAAACCAGTGGCCATTGCCATGAAACGATTGTCATTCACGCTCCCACTCCCCGGCATTGCGCACACGATCTTAGCTGCCCCAGGAGCAGGGACGACTCCTCCGTGGTTAGGCTGCGGGGCGTTTGACGAACGTTCGACCACAGGGGGAATCGTGACCCAACCGGACATGCAAACCTATGACACCCAGCGCATTTCGGACGCGGCCACGCGGGCGGGCCTGGGGCGGCACGTCAAGGCCTACGGCGCGGTGACGACGGACTGGCACGGGATCCACAAGCTGGGGATGATCTTCATCGCCCTGGTCGGGGTAACAGTGGTGGGTTTTGCCGTCAAGATCGAGTTGCTGGAGGTCGCGATCTACCTCGCGCTCATCGTGGGCCTGGCATTGCTGTTCTCAACCGTGCACGGACTCTTCTACGGGCAGCGGAACGCAGGGAAGTGGCTGGAGCTCTTCGAGCACGGGCTGATTTTCGTGTCCAGGGAACGGCTGCGAGTCGTTCGGTACGACTCGACCACGGTGATCGAGGACCTGATCGACCATCGCAGGAATGGAGTCACCACCCGGGTGACTCATGCCTACGAGATGCGCGACCTCGACGACCAGCATCTGCGTTTGCGCGAAGGGATCGTCAACCCTCAGGAGTGGGGACCGCGGATCCAGGAGGGTGTCGTCATCCACCAAATGCCCACCGCTCTGGCGACTTTGGGAGCCGGTCAGCCCGTGGAGTTCGGTTCGATCACGCTGAGCGCAGCCGGCGTGACCGGATACGGCACCGTTGTGCCCTGGGCCGACATCACCGACGTCGACATCGCCGAGGGCCGCCTCCGCATCAAAACCGCGGCCAAGCGTCCCCCGATTACCACCCCTATCAGCTCGCTGACCAACCTCAACCTGCTCTACGCATTGATCAAGCGCGGCTGCGGGCTGTAATAGCCACCGGCGCAAGCGACTTCGGACCGCTGAACTGGCCGTCAGGGAGCCAGTCGGATACTCACCCGATTCGGCGAGTGGCACAAAACCGGGGGGATTTGCCCCCGAATTACCCTCCAACTTGTGCCACTCGATGAACGAGCGCCGCGTTGGCATCCGTTCACCCGTCCAATTACTGTCGGCATCAACGTTACGTGGGGAGGAGTAGCGATGGCGGACAAAAGTATGGAAGCCGAGCGGTCTTCGGTGAGGGCAGGGTGACGCGGTGGCGTTGCTTGTCTATTACCGGCAGGTGCGTGATGAGCCGGATGAGGCCGAGTACTGGTTCGGGCCTAGTCGGGAAAGCATGAGTCGGACCTTGATCATTGACAAGGTTCGGCGGACGGCCTGGACCGATGGGGTTGAGGACATGCTGTTCAGGGCGGCGGCGGGGCACATTTTGTATCGGGAGAGGCGCGAGAGGGTATGGCCTACATACGGAATGAAGGCTTCATGACCGAGGCCGGGCGGGCGTCGGGGAATGGGGCACCGGGGGTCGGGCGGATCACCGGGTTCTTGCTGATTGCGGCGGCGGTGTTGACGGTCGCGACGTTCTGGCTGCCTGTGATGTCTATTGGGCTGCACGGCAGTTGGGATATCTATGTCTGGAAGAGCGACGGGCATGGAATGCGGGCGCAGACTACTGACTACTTCGGTGCGGTGCCGTATGTACTCATGGTGATCGGCGCCGGGGTGGTCGGGACATTGCTCGCTGTGGGGGTGGGGGCGCGGCGGCGGGTGCTGTTCTGGGCGGCGGCGTTCGCGGGCGGGCTGGTGCTGCAGATGGCGTCGGGCGATGTGGTGGGCTATACGCGCCAATTCGGGGATGGCGCCTCACCGGGGTCCGGATTCTGGGTGATCACGCTGGTGATGCTGGTTGCCGTCGCGGCCTTGGTGACCGGGTTGCGCGACGCTGTGGTGTCGAAACGTGCTGTGGCGCAAGGGGCCGGAGCGGCGAGCGGCGGGGCGGCGGCGGACCGGGTAGCGGGTGTCTTCTTGATTGTCGCGGCGGTGGTCGACTTCGCGGGGTCGTTCTTGCCGCTGGTGCCGCACGAGTCGATGTTCGGCACCATATGGGGTGCGGGGAAGGACGGGTCCCTTCCGCTGTCCGCCGTGCATTTCGCGCTCGGATCGATCGCGGTGTTTGTCGTGGCCGTTGCCTTGCTGGCGGGTGGTGGGGTGCGGAATCCGGCGGTGCGCGCGGCCAGTGGGGCCGCCGCCGCGGTCATGGTCGCGAACGGGGTCGGCGCGCTGAGCGTCACGTTCTCCTTGGCGGGACTCAACTTCTGGGAATACGCGGGTGGCGGGTTCTACCTGGCGGTCGTCACGCTGGTGCTGTCCCTCGCCGCGACGGTCGCGGGGCTGGTGGCGCAGTTGACGCGGCCGCGGCTGCTCGGTCAGCCGAGGGCGGGGTACGGGCCGGGGTTCATGCCGGCCGGGCCGATGGCCGCTGGGCCGGGTGGCGCGGTGAATCCCTTTGCGCCCGTGAACTCTGCGCCCAACCCGTTCGCGCAGGCGACACCCACGCCGAATCCGTTCGCGCATGGCACGCCCGCACCCAATCCGTTCGCGCAGGCCACGCCCGCACCCAATCCGTTCGCGTCGGCGACACCCGCGCCCAATCCCTTTGCAGCTGCCGCTCCCCCGGCGAATCCCTTCGCGCCTGCGCCCTCCGCGCCGGAGGGTGAGGCGACCGTCAAGATTCCACCGGAACCGGCTGCGGTGAAACCGCCTCGGATGGCGAAGGTGTACGACGGTAAGGATGGGGAGGGGCGGCCGGTGGTGGATCGGCCAGCGTTGGAGGGGAATACGCGGACTGCGGTGTTGGCGTATTTGGAGAGTGCGCCGATTGTGTTGGCGGCGAGGAGTTTCGAGCAGGATGAGTTCGTGTCTGCGGATCGGGATGTGCCGTTGAATTTCCGGACGGATGGGGTGTGGGTTTGGGCGGGGGCGGTGTCGCACTACCTGCACAAGCACGGGTTGCCGCCGGAAGCGGAGTTGGTGCAGCACATTGCGAGTCGAGGGTTTCGGGTCGGCACGGTTGACGACGCCGCGAAGGATGCGGCTGTTCGGGTGATTACCGGGAGTTGAGGCGGTGGGTCACTGCTCGATCGGGTTGCCGGACTCGTCCCAGGTTCGGGTCACGATCGGGTCGCCCTCGTCGTCGAACTCCTGCTCGGTCGCGAGCTGGCCGTTGTGGTGCCAGGTGCGCCAAATGCCCACCGGCACTCCGTGATCGACCTGGCCCTCCGACTTGAGGGGGCCGTCGGCCCACCACTCGCGGTCGGGGCCGTGCGGGATGCCGTCGACGTAGAACACCTGGAAGAGCAGCTGATCACCGATGGTCTCGACCGCCTCACCGGTGAAGGGCTCACCGCGATACGTGAGGCGCAGATCGTCGTCCGTGGCGATCTCGCGCCGGCTCACGCTGTAGTCGATCCTCTTCATGATGTCCCTCTCGCCGGCATGTCCGCCCAAACTATCGAATCGTGTCGACTGCGCCGCTAGCGGTCGGCCAGGGCCGCGGCATACGCGTCGCGCAGGGCCGCGAGGCGGGAGCGGGTGAAGCGGCCGCGTTCGGTGTTGTAGGTGGCGCGGCCCCGCGGGGAGATGAAGGCGGCGGCGGGGATGCGGTCGGCGGCGGGCGGGAGGAATTTCGCGGCTTCCTCCACGGCGGCGAGGGCGGTGGCCAGGATGTGGCGGGCGGTACGTTCGCTCTGCGGGTCGCCGCCCGCGGGTGGGACCTGGCGGATGCAGTTGTCGGCGTACCAGAGCCACACGCCGGGGTCCAGGAGCTCCGACGGGTTGTCCAAGCCGAAGCGGACGGAATCCGCCGGGGGCGGGAGGATGTCGGCGGGTAGGCGGAATTCATAGGCGCGGGCGGTGCCGCACGATGGGCAGTCGCCGGTGTAGCGGCTGGCCAGGTCACCGTCGACGGTGATGACGGCGCTGCGGAACTGGCAGCGGGTCTCGCCGCAGGTGGGGCAGGGTTGCAGGGTGAGGTAGAGACGGGCCTCGGCGTTGGTTCTGGCCAGCGGGAGGGTGTCGGGCATGCGGGCTCCTTCGGCCGGGTACGGGTGCGGGATCGATCTTGCCAGGCGGGCGGCGGCACGTCTTATTCATGTTGTGTTCACTGATCGGTTGTGGGACAGTCGATCTTATGGCCGGGAGATTGCAGGTCCATCCGGAAGCGGTGCGCGATGCCGCGGGTTTCGCCGGAGACATCCGAGCACGATTGCAGTCGATGGCCGACAGTGCCCGGGAGGCGGTCTCGCCGGGAGCCGCGGCATGGGGCGATGACGATTTCGGCGGCAAATTCGCCGACGGCGCCAAGGGATTCGTCACCAGCAGCGCGAACCTGGCCACCGGCACCGAGAACCTGGCGAACTCCTTCGACAATCTGCACGGCGGGCTGACCAAATCCGCCAATCAGCTCGACACCATGGAGCACGGCAATTTCGACACGTTCGCGTAGGTCGGCGAAATGACCGGGCACAACGGGGAAGTCGCGAAGGCCGGAATCGTCGAGGAACTCACCACGCAGTTGCGGGCGATCGCCGAGGCATCACGCCAGCGCACCCAGCTCACCGCCACCGGCACCGCGGCGGGTGGACGTGTGCGGGTCACCGTGAACGCGGACGGGGTGGTGATCGCGACGCGCTTCTCCTCCGATATCGGCGAACTGACCTACGACGAAATCGCGAAGGCGACGACGACCGCCGCGCAGAGCGCCGCGCTCGACGTGGCGCGGCAGGGGCGAGAACTGTTGCAGCCGTTGCGGGACAAGCGCGCACGCATGCCCAAACTGTCGGATCTGATCGAAGGCATGCCGGATCTCGAATCCCGGGCGCCGACCATCGAACCCGCCTCGCTCGCTCCCCCGCAGTCACGGGAACGACTGTCTCAGCTTCGCGAGGCCGCGCCCGACTTCGGCAATGCCGTCGGCTACGAGGCGTGGACCGAGGGGCAGGAGAATCGGGGAGCCACCGACTCGGGGTGGTGAATTACTCGGAGGTCCCGCGCAATTCGGGATAGTGGGTGCGCTGGTAGGGCGACAGCTCCGAGATCAGGAGCTGGCCTGCGCCCTGGCAGATCGGGCAGACTCGGGCCCCATAGCATTCGGGACACATCTCCCCGTCGGGCAGCCGACCCCGGCCACCGCATTCCGGGCAGAAGCCCAGGCCGCCGCACTCGTAGCAGAGGACGAAGCCGGGAGACAGGGTCTCGGGAGTGCGCACCGGGTCCGGCAGCCGGAACTCCTCCGGGTCGCGGAGCGCCAGCGCCGGGGTCCGGCCGCTGAACATCACCGCCGAAGTATGGTCGCCCACACGCACTTCGATGCCGATGCCGTCACGCCGACCGGTGACCACCACGGCGGGTTTCGGACCGGTGGAGTCCTGCGCCTCACCGACTTCCCAGCCCGCCGCGCCGAGGAGAGCGGCCGCGCGCCGGGCGATATCTGCGGCCGAGACGGTCGCGGGACGCTCGCCGCGGATCAGGCCCGAGTACTGGTAGCGCGGCGGCTCGCTCCATCCGACGATCGTCGGCTCGTCGAGAAACAGCAGGCGGAGGTTGGTTTCCGGGGCCAGGTCGGTGATGAGCTCGACCAGCTGCGCACGCAGGACCGCACCCAGCCGGTCCAGTTCTGCCCGCGCTTCCGAAATCTCGCCCATGCGGCCTCCTTCCCGCCGGACCCTATCACCGCCGGGTGTACCCGGGCCGGTCACCGGCAACTCATCTGGCGTTCGTGTTGAGTTCACCTGCTCCCTTGTGGCACAGTCGGTCTCGCCAAGATCAGAACCGACCGGCGTGAGGTGGCCTGTGGCGCTGGAGTTTCCATCGTGGCTCGAATGGCTGAGCTGGTTGGTGGGCTCCGAATGGCCGCATGGCAACGAAGACACCATGTGGCAGATGGCCCGTGACCTGGAATCGGTTGCGGGACAGGCCGACGACCTACTGCAGGACCTCGACCACCTGCTCGGTGCACTCGACAAGGCCTATCCGGACGGCACCGGCGGCGAAGAGATCATCAAATGGCTAAAGCCGCTGCGCTACGGGGACGACTCCGGGCACGGCTCGGTCAAGGAATTCGGCGACAACTACCGCCAGCTGTCCACGGCCGCCGACGGATTCGGCGATCAACTGCAGTCGGCCAAGCTCAACTTCTATATCGCGGGCGGGTGGCTGCTGGGCGAGCTCGCCTGGGCCGCGGCCACCGGGCCGTTCGCGCCCGAATCGGAGGCCGCGGTCTTCGCCTCGGCGCGCATCGCGTTCCGTGAGCTGGGCGAGGGGTTCGTCAGGCGGATCGAGAGCATGATCGAGGGCCGGATCACCAATGCGCTGCTGAAGCAGGTCCTGCCGAAGCTCATCTACGAGATCGGCCAGGGCGCGGTGACTTCCGTCATCCAGTCCACCGCGCAGGAACTGCTGGTCGAGTCCATCCAGAATCTGGACGGGCACGGGCACGGCTTCGACTGGGGCGCGATCGGGAAGAACGCACTGGTCGCCGGACTGTCCGGCGGTGCGGGCGGCGCGATCGGCTTCGGCGCGAACCACGCCCTGCCCACCGAAATGGGCGGCTGGAAGGGCGCGTTCAACGGCGCGCTCACCGGCGCGACCGCCGGGGTGGGCGGCGCCGGAGCGGGCTGGCTCGCCAATGGACTGGTCAACGGCGACTGGAGCTTCGACCCGCGCTCCATGACCGGCGGCGCGTTCGGCGGGGCGGGACCCAGCGGCCTGCACGGATACAACGGCGACACCAACCACAACGGCCCGATGCGGGGGCACGACACCGGCGACGGCAGCACGCATCTCCCCGGTGAAACCACCACCAAACCCGCCACATTCGACCAACCGGGCACCACCCCGGACGGGCACACCCCCGGAGCCGACGCCAACGGAAACGGGCACAATACGGCCGGGGACCCGAGTGCCGGACAGCACGGCACTCCCGCGGACCCGAGCGCCAACGGACAGCACGGCACCCCGGCCGACCCGAACGCCAACGGACAGCACGGCACCCCGGCCGACCCGAACGCCAACGGACAACACGGCACCCCCGCCGACCCGAACGCCAACGGACAACACGGCACCCCCGCCGACCCGAACGCCAACGGACAACACGGGAATCCGGGCGATTCGACCGGCGAGCGGAGCGGCGACAACGGTCAGCAGGCCGGTGGCCCCCAGCTGCATGCGGCCAGTGCCCCGACGGCGGCCGACCCGGCACCCGTCGACCATGCACACGACCAGCAGGCCGACCACGGTGGCGACTCCAACCGGTCCGACAACAACGGCTCGTTCACCTCCGATGGCAGGCGCGAGCGACTGGACGCGAACGCGCAGGACAACGGCGGCGCAACTGATTCCCCGTCGCAGCGTTCGGCCGACACCCAGTCGGTCGGCGACCACTCGGGCTCGCCATCCGGCGACGCGGCGCGGCCCGACGCGAGCGGCACTCCGGAGCATCGTGCCGGAGACGCGACGGCCGCGATGGATCCGGCTCGTACACATGACACCGGGGTGGATGCGCGCACACCGGAATCCGTCTCGGACCACACCTCGGATCCGTCCAGCGGTGCGAATTCCACGACCGCGACGAACTTCTCGAACGACGGAACCACCCGCGCCGACGGCGAACCCGCCAAGGGCGCGACGACCTCGTCCACGCACGGCGCACCCGGCGAGACTCGCGCACCGGCGGGAGACCCGGCCAAATCGCCTGTCACACCGCGCGATCCGCTCCGGACCCCGACGGACGGCAGCACCGCCAGGCCGGCCGACGGCACGGCGCCCAAGCCCACGGACGGCAGCTCGCCCAGGACCCCCGACACCCGCGCCGGGGTCGACCGCGCCACCCGGCCGGACGCCCCGGTGCAGGCGACCCGCACCGGCGTCGAACCGACCCCACCGCGCGCCGAGCCGGCCACCGGCGACCACGAGCAGCACGTGGACGCGCACGCGAGCGGACCGAACGATTTCCTGAACCTGTCCGGCGAGCCCACGCGCCCCGGCGATCACCACGAATCGCCCGGTGATCACGCGGATTCGCCCAACGCGCACCCCGACGGGGCGACCATCCTCCCGATTCCCGTCGACCCGCCCCAGCACGCGGACCGCGCCCGACCCGCGGACCCACGCAGATACGACGTCGCCGCGGCGGGTCCGGTCGGCGATTTCCATGGAGATGCCCGCACCGAGGGCGATCTCACGCCCGATGTCGTGCACAAGCAGATTCAGGACAATCTGCGACTCATCGCCCCCGAAGGGGTGGCCTGGAATCCGGACGAGAACCACTTCGTCCTGTCGAACGGGCGCATCGTGCGGATCGAGGTCGGTGAGACCTCGAACGGGCATGTGGCCGAATTCGGGCCCAGCGCGGACGGTTACGACGTGCGGGTGTCGAACAAGGCTCGCAACGAGGACGTCGTGCGCGCGCTCGCACACGAAATGGCCGAGATCCGCCTGTCGCAGGACGACGACATCCTGATCGATCCGCGGGACGATCGGCCGACCCGCATGTCGACGCACCTGGGCGGCCGCTTCGCCGAATTGCGCACGCTCACCGCCCATATCGATCGGGCCGTCATGGATCCGGCCCGGGCCGCCGAGCTGCCCGGGCTGCGCCATGACCTGCACGATCTCATGGACCACCTCGGATTCCACGATCCGGCGCACGCACCGACCGTGGAACGCCTACTGGCCGCGCACGATCCGGACCTCGCACACCGGATAGCGCTCGAACAGGCGGGCGTGCTCTCCGATCGGCCGACCTTCAACCAGCACCTCACCGAGGACGAATTCCAGCACGCCGCGGAGAATCATCTCGCCCGGCTGCGTGAACTGATGACCGGCGAGCACGCCGGCGATCTGTTGCGCGCCGAGGAGCAGGGCTTGAACGGCCGGATGCGCGAGGAGCTTTCGCGGCGTGTATTCGAGCGGCTCTTCGAGGAGGAGGCCAGGCCCGCCCGGGGCCAGGTGCCCGGCCTGCTGAAGGCGCTCGATCCGATCAATGCGGCCATCAACCATCCGACCCTGCGCGGCCCGGAGCAGGCCGCTGCCATCCATCGGGCCATCGACGGCTTCCACGACGGCATGCCGCAGGCGGCGCGCGATGCCCTCGGCCCGGAACGCTTCGCGCAGATGCACGCCGCCGCCGATGCTTTCGCGACCGCGCCCGACCGCATCACCGCCACCATCGATCACGCGACCGGGCGGATGGACGTCGGCGGCGAGCACACCACCCTCACGGACTTCCTGCGCGGCATCGACCGCGCCAACCGCGCGGCGGCCGAGCACGGGCTCAATGTCGAGTACACGGTCGTCCTGCACGATGCGGTGGACGGCCTGTCCACGGTCGAGGTGATGCCCCGCCCGCAGCCACAGCATCGGCTTCCGCTGGAGCAGTATCGGTTCGGCGAGCACAACGAGCCCATCGAGCGCCAGCCACGGCCCTCGGTTCCCGCGGCCGCGGCGGGTGGTCACACCATCGATGTCGGCGTCGGCCGCGGCGCATTCGCGGTCGAGATGACCCCGGCGGCCGACCGCGCCGGCGGCGGGTTGATCATCAAGACCGAACTCGCGGATGCCGCGATAGGCGCCCAGCGCCGCCGTGATCTGGGCCTGCTCGACGCCGGGCCGCTCATGGAACCCGGCACCGTCATGGTGTACGGCGACATGCTGGGCAATGGCCACCTGCTCGGCGGTGATATCGCGCGGGTCTTCATCAACAATGTCAGCGCCAAACTCCCGGATGCGGCGTATCACGCCATCGCCGGGCATCTTTCGGAGATCCTCGCGCCCGGCGGACGCGTCGAGGTCCAGTGGGACATGAAACCCGACAAGGTCGGCGGCGATCCCGGTACTCGCTACCACATTCTGGGCACCAAGCTGTGGGAAGCGCTGGAAGGGGCGCACCGGGAAGGTGCGAACCCGTTCGAGCTCATCGAGGAAAAGGATTTCGAGCATCCCGGAAACCGGGACTACTACTACACAATCGACGCTGGCGGCAGCAACAAGTTGCCGCACGAGCGGATGGCCGAATACTCGCCGCCACAGCCCGAGCATCGCTGGACCATCTCCTACGAGCCGGATGCCCCCGGGACACACGAGCACGGGAACGCGAGCCCGATCGGCGACTTCCACGGCGATGCCCGCGAGGGCACGGAGCACCTCCAACCGGAATTCGTCCACGAGCAGATCCGGGAGAATCTGGGGCACATCGCCCCGGAGGACGTCGTGTGGAACCACGACGAACAGCACTTCCGGCTCCCCGACGGCCGCACCGTCGACGTCCGGGTCGGCGCCACCAGAGACGGCAACGTGGCCGAATTCCATGCGCGGGCAGACGGTTCCGGCTACGAGGTGGTGCTCTCGGAACGTGCACGCGACGTGGACGTGCCGCGTGCGCTCGCACACGAACTGGCCGAGATCCGGCTGGCACAGGACCCGCACATCCTCGTCGACCCGCACAATGATCGCCCCTCGACGATGACCAGCCACCTGGGCGGCCGGTTCGCCGAAATGCGGGTGCTCACCGAGCACATCGACCGCGCGAACGCCGATCCGGCGCACGCGCACGAACTTCCGCGTTTGCGCCGGGACCTGCGCGAGCTCGCCGACCACCTCGGCATGCACGATCCCACCCATGCAGACACCGTGCGCCGACTGCTGACCGAACACGATGCTCAGCTCGCGCACCGCTACGAGCTCGAAGAGCACGGCGGGCACGATGCGGGTCACGCGCACCCGAATATCCCTGAGGCATACCTACATCCGCAGACTGTGCACACGCACGATCATGAGGCGGCCCCGACCACCACGGACACCAAGCCGCTCGCGGACCTGAACGAGCATCCTGGTGGCATCGGGAAGATCGGCGAACTCATCGCCACCGTCGACGGCAAGCCCGTCGAGGAGCATGTCGACAAGATCGCGCGCGAGCGGGCCGCCAAGATCCGTGCCGCCGCCGATGAGTTCTCGCAGCAGCCGGGCGAGAAGCCGGTCAAGACACAGAAGCGAGTGGCCAAGGCTCAGGCCGACGGCACCTACGTGGGCCCGAAGTCGCACGGCAACGTCACCGCCGCGGTGGTCGACCTGCGGACCGGTATCGCCTACGAGGGGATCAACGGCAAGCAGAACGAGGTCGTCCCGAAGGACGAGCGCCATCCCACGCTGCAGGCCAATATCGACGCGATGAAGGCCGCCGGGCTGGCGCGGCCGGAGGGTGGCTATCCCAACCTGAGCCGCGACGGCAGACCCGAGAGCAAAACCTATCCCGGCTACCCCGAAGGGGTTCGGCCCTACCCGCACTTCGACCGGCCCTGGGGCCACGCCGAAGTCAAGGCCGCCAATGCGGCGCTGTGGGCGCGGGAGCGGGCGAACGTGGAACTCCGCAGGCAAGGGCTGCCCGAGATGCCCACCGGCCCGGAAGCCCTGGGCGAAATGTATTCCCAGACCTACAAACCGTTCGAGGGCGACGCACCGAAGGCCACCCCGTACTGCGCCAACTGCAACCACAGCATGGGCGAATGCCACAACTTCAGTGGCCGCTACGCCGACTTCCCCTCGGGACCCGAGAACCTCGTCGATGAATACCGCCCATCGCACGCTGCCCTGGATCCGCCGGGCGGACCACCCGAACCCCGCGGGCTCCCACCGACAGCGGAACCCGTTCACTCCGTCGAGGCTTCACACACCGGCGAGCCGGTCGAGCCTCCGCATGCGGATCCGACGGCCGAGCACGGCACGGCGAGTCCGGTCGGCGAATTCCGCGGCGACGCGCGCCCGGCCGGGATGGCGGATCTGACACCGGAATCCGTGGTCGGCAAGGTCGAGGGCAATCTGCGGCTCATCGAGCCCGAGGGCGTGGCGTGGAACCACGACACCGGTCGATTCGAGATGACGCACGACGGCCGCCCGATCGACATCACCGTGGGCGTCGGCCCGACCACCGGCAATGCCGTCGCCGAATTCCGCGCGCGGACAGACGAATCCGGGCACATCACCGGGTACGACGTCAAGGTTTCCCCGCATGCCCGGGACCAGGATGTCGTTCGGGCCGTCGCGCACGAGCTGGCCGAGATCCGGCTGGCGCAGGACGAGAACGTGGTCATCGATCCGGTCGACGATCGACCCACCCGGATGACCTCGCATCTGGGCGGCCGCTTCGCCGAACTTCGCGTGCTGGTCGAGCAGATCGGCGAGGGCGTCGCGGCGCGTGCCAAGCCTCATGTCATGGATCCCCTGCGCCGCGATCTCAACGATCTGATGTACCACCTCGGATTGCACGATCCGGAGCACGCGCCCACCGTGGAACGGCTACTGGCCCAGCATGATCCGGACCTGGCGCGGCTGATCGATCAGGCGCGCATACCGGATCCGGGCATCCTGCGACCGGGACCGGTCGATCACGACGCCGCGCCCACCCCGCACGATCTCGGCCGCATCCGCCAGTTGCGCGAACTGGCCGAAAGGCTGCCGGAGAACCACGCCGCCACTCGTCGCGAAGCGCTGGCCCTGGCCGAACAACTCGGATTGCGGGAGGGCACACCGGGTGCGGCCGACCGGCGACGGATCATCGCCGACTACCTGACCGAGCGTGCGCGCGGGCACGTTGACGAGCTGCTCACCGACGTCGGCCGTCGCGACCCCGAATTGTCCGCTGCTGATCGGGAATACGTCGAGACGGTGCGCCTCGAACGCCGGGCCGCGGACGCGCTCGATTACCTGTCCATTCCCACCCACGGCGCCATCATGAAGACCCACCTGGTCTACCGAGCCGAGATGGCCGAGCATCTCGCACAGGCACACCATGCGACGGGCTCGGGACCGCTGCGGCTCGTGGGCGACCATCACATGGTCGAGGATGTCCGGACCGGGGAACGCTGGTTCCGGTGGCCGCCGAGTACGGAGGAATATCCCGACCACACGCCGGTGCCGGACATCGGGCTCCCTACCGATCCGGACCACCGGCTGCCGACCGATCCACAGCAACTGCACCACGAGTGGCAGACTCTCTCCCCCGAGGAGAAGGACGCCTGGCATCGCGCGGACCCGTTCATCGGAAACCGCGACGGCATACCGCATGCCGACCGCGATCGGTACAACCGGCAAACCTTCGATGTGCTGCGGCACCAGGCCGAGCAGGAGATGCTGCGGGCCCAGGCCGAGCCGGAGACACCGCAGGTGCTGGCCGAGCGGAAGCGGATCCAGGACCGCCTGGACATCATTCGGGATATGCGGGAGAACTATCTCGGCCTGCCGGCCGAGGAGGGTATGCCCGCCGTCCACCTGTCGTATATCGACGAGAAGCTCCAGTACATCTACTCTCTGGGCGATCCGGATACCGCCCAGAACGTGGCCATTGAAGTGGCCGGTGCGTTCCGGCGGCGCAGTGGTGTCGGCTACGCGCTCGAGACACTGGCGCAGGTGCGGCAGGCCGCCCTGGCGATCGATCCGAACGCGGAGACGTCGGTGATCCTGTTCGGCGCCTACAACAACCCGAATTCGCTGGTCCAGGGCATGCATTCCGGGCACGCCGAGGGCGGTGCGGCGAAGCTGCGGGAGTTCCACGACGGGCTGCGGGCCACCCATCAGGGACCGCCCGCGAACACCACCACCATCGCGCATTCGTACGGTGGCGTCACTGCCGGGCACGCGGCCGGGCACGGATACGAATTGAATACCGATGCGCTGGTTTTCATCGGCAGCATCGGCACCGGTGTCACCAATGTAGGGGATCTGCGACTGACCGGCGTCGGCCCAGCCGAGATCGGCGACCACGTCTTCGCGACCATGGCCGAGTACGACTCTCTCGAGCTGATGCCGCCCACCCACGGTCCCAAACCCAGCGATCCGGGGTTCGGCGCTAGGGTTTTCGAGTCCGGCACCAGGCCCACCCGGACTCGTCTGGGCTGGAATCCGGACGACCATGGCGGCAAGAACTACTTCAGCGCCGCCCACGAGTCGTACCGGATCCTGGGCATGATCCTGACCGGCAATGCGCACCGGCTGCGCTGAGCGCGCACCCTTCGAATCGAGGAAACGGGGACCGAATGCCAACGGCGACAACGCAGAGTGCCGCCCGCGCACAACTGTTACGGCACCTCGGCGAGACGTTGCGCGCGCTGCCCGCGGAGCTGTCGCTGACAGTCCGCCATCCGGACCTGCCCAAGGCGGTGTTCCATCGCGGCGTCACGCTGACCTGGGACGACAGCGATCCTGACAACCCGCTGCGATTCCTGGACATCAGGTACTGGGTGCTCGGCACCACGCCCGAGACATCGGATCGTTATTTCGATCTGATGCTGCGGGCTTGGAGCGAACTGGGCTGGCCGACGAGCTCCGAGCCCGACGAGTTCCCGCGCGTCGGGTACGCGCGCACCCCCGACGGGTTCGGTTTCGCCCTCACCCAGAGCGTGAACGGGTACCTCAGCCTGGCCGGATCGACTCCGCCCTTCGAGTCGGAAGCGGAAGCGGCGGAACCGCTTCCCGCCCACCTCGAGCATCCGTAGGCGCAACCCCAACTCTCGATCGGACCCCCGCGATCACGGCGGTCCGGCACCGAGTTCTGCTCAGAGGTTGGTGAAGTCCGTGGAGTTGTCGGTCTCGACCTGTCCGAAGGTAGTCGCCTGATTGCGCACGACGGCGGCCAGCTTGCGTAGCTCGTCCACGCCGAGACCGCTCTGCGACACGAAGGATGTGCCGACGGCGGTGAGCGTGTCGGCTGCGGCCAGGGACACCTTGTCGGAGCCGGCGGCGGGCACCGAGAGCGCCGGGGTGTCCGCGCCCAGGGCGGTTTCCAGGCGGTCGGCCATGGCTTCCAGGTCGGCGGCGGCGGCCAGCACCGTGTCCGCGTCGAAACGCACACCGCCCAAATTGAATTCGCTCATTGTCCCTCCCTTTCCGGGCGAATCCTACCGTGTCGCCCGGACATACAACGACCCGGTTTCGGTGCCCTCGGCGATCACTGGGCCGGGCGCGGGCCGTTGGTGCCGACCGCGCCGACCACCGGGACACCGGTGTAGCCCAGCTCGCCGACGACCTCGTCGCCGTGCTCGGCGGTGACCATGTTGGTGCGCACTTCTTCATCGGCGTCACCGGCCTGTGCGGCCGCGCCGGCACCCATGGGCGGCACCATGCCACCACCCATGCCGGGCGCGCCGGTGGCCGGCATCGGTGCGGGCACGGGGACCGGCGGCGTGGTGGTCGCGCTCATGGTGCGGGGGCTGGCCTGGCCGAGCGGCGTCGAGGACGTGCCCAGGCCGCCCAGACCGCCCATCGGCGCGAGACCGCCACCACCGAGTCCGCCCGAATCCATCGGCGCGGCAACCGGTTCCGCATCAGGCGTCGGCTGCACGTCGGAGGTCTGGCTGATGGACTGGAGCTGCTGCAGCTGCTGCACACCCGTGCTCGCGGCGCTGCTCAGCGGGGAGATCAGGCCCAGCAGCTGCGACACCTGCGAGAGCGAGTCCACGCCCTTCGGGGCGTCGGTGACCTTCACCTTCTGTCCGGCCGTGGTCATATTGGCGCTGTGCACCGTCATCTCGGTGCGGGTCTTGGCCACCACCGCGGTCGCCTCCGCGGCCGTCTCGCTGGCCAGGGACAGCAGGAACGCCTGCCCGGGCGGGGTGCCGATGAACGGTGCCGCCACCGTGACACCGGTGACGAACTTGGTGATGATGGCCGACATCAGGGCCGCGCCGGTGGCCACCGAGGTCGCCGCGCCGGCCATGACCGTCTTCTGGTGCAGGTTCTGGCCTTCCAGCTCCAGCGCGTTGGTCTGGGCCGCGGTGCCCTTCTCGGCCGCGCCGGTCGCGCCGGAGCCCTGCCACGAATTCGAGCCGGCCAGAGACATGACCGACTGGGCGATCGACATCACCTGCTGCAGCGCGCTCGAGACGCCGGAGAGCATCTTCGACGCGTCCAGCCCCTGACCCAGCTGGCCGGTGCCGAACGCGGACGCCAGATCGGTGAGCGGCTTGGTGAGCGCGGTCAGATCCAGGGTCGGCAGCGGCGGCATATCCGGCAGCGGGGGCATGGCCGGCAGCTGTGGCAGCGCGGGCAGGCCCAGCGTCTGCAGGACATCGCCGACCGGGCTGTCCAGCAGTGGCGCGAAGTTGGTGTCGCGCAAGGCATCCGCCACCGACTGGGCGCTCGCCGCAGCGGGCGTGGCCTGCACGGCTCCGGTCGAGCCCTGGTCGAAGGGCGTACTCACAGGTCCCGCGATAAGGAGAGGAAATCGACTCCGGCGGCGTCGTCGACGGATTCGTAATCGGCCGCCGCCTCGTAGGCGGTGACCGCCGTCCCCGCGTGCACGGCGGCGAGTTCGGCGACCGACGTCAGGTGATTGCCCTGTGCGCCTGCGTAACTCAGCAAGAAGTCCTGACCGATCAGCCCGAACACCGGCACCAGCCCGGCGACCGTGGCGACCTGGTCGACCGCGGCGGCACCGGCGACAGCGCTCGCCATCGTGGCCGAGGCCTCTCCGTAGGCGCGAATCGCGTCCGGTGTGGCAACGAGGTGGCTCATGAGACCCCCATCAGGAAGATCATTTCGAATTGAACTATACAGAGCGGATATTCGCTCGGTACAGCGAAGAGTTCACGAACAGCCCAACGGTCCGGTGAACGCCAAGTATTCCGCAGGTTACCCGGCTCGTAGCGGATGATGTTGCCGCACCGTGAATTTGGTCATCGGCGGGTCGTCTTGTCCATGGTCTGTTCACCGGTGGCGTTCCAGCGCTGCCGGACCAGCACCCGGCCCTGGTCGTCGAGCACCACCCGCTCCTTGAGGTGGCCGTTCTCGTACCAGTACTGCCACTCCCCCACCGCGGAGCCCATGCGGGTCACGCCCTCGGACCGCTTGCTACCGTCCGGCCACCACTCGTGCTGGGGTCCGTCCTCGACGCCGTCGTCGTAGGTGAACAACAGCACCAGTTGCCCGTTGTCCGCGTACTTCTCGACCTCGCCGGTGTAGGGCTCGTCCTCGTAGCAGATGCGCCCGTAGTCGTCGAGCTCCACCTGATCGCGGCTGATTCGCATCGTCTACTCCGTCGCGGGGGTCATGACACGGCCGGTCGGCCTAGGGTCGAACGGGACCACACTAACCGGATGGGCGGGCGCGGACCGGATCGGCTCAGATCGGGCGCAGCCAGCTGTCGGGTTCCGTCTCGTACTCCTGTTCCTCGACATATTCCTGGCGGGTCACCTCCTCCGTGGTCGGCAGGCCGGTCAGGGCCAGCAGTTCGGGCGCCAGACCGGCGGCCTTCAATTGGGCGCGGCGCTCGATCCCGGCGCGGGCCGCGGACTGGCGGCACAGGCGCAGGATCTCCGCGGCCAGCAGCTCCGGGTCCTCGCGCAGACGATCGCGTTCCACCGAAAGCGCCCGGGGCAGGCCCTGTTCCGTGGTGGTCACCACGATCGAGCCGGTCCGCGAGGACAGCGTGAACTCGGTCGGGAAGTCCGAGGATGCCACGGGCACGCTGTTTCCTTCACTCATCGGCGATCACCTGCACCACCTCGGTGATATGGGCATTCAGGGTGGTCACCAGGCGGCGGCGGTCGGCCGCGGCGGCCACCGGGGGATGCTCGCCGGTGACCACATAGCGACCGTCGTCCTCCAGGTCGCGCCACTCCAGGCGGTAGCGGGCGATGCCGCGCGGGCCGAAACGCGAACGGCCCTGCACCACATCGATGGTGCCCATGCTCGGCGCGGGGGCCGCTAGGAAGTCGGCGGCGCGGGTGACGACCGTGCCCTCCAGGGTTTCGTGCGCGGGCGACATGCCGAAGTCGTAGTCGGTGTCGTCGGTGTCCTCGGTCTCTGCGAGCACCAGATCACCGAAGTCGCGGCCCGCCGGGGTGTCCGGCAGCGCCGCCACCACCCGTTCGGCCAGCTCCTCGGCATAGAACTCCGAGAGCGTGAAACCGCTGCCGTGCCGGTAGGTTTCGCCCGGATGCTGCACCAGCAGATAGCCGGCGTCGCCCGACCGGACGCCCAGCAGGCGGATGCGGGCGGACGCAGAGAGCAGCTCCCGGCCGTCCCAGCCCTCCACCTCGACGCGCACCTCCGGGATCAGCATCGCCTGCAGCACCGCGGCGTAGTCGGCCTCGCGGGTCCGCAGACTCTCCCGGGCGCGCGCCATGTTCGCCAGATGGTCGTCCCACCACTCGGTGCGGCTGGCGAAGGTCAGCGGGTACGGCAGGAACTCCTCCTCCAGGCCCTGCCACAGCGACAGGAACTCGAGATCGGTGAACTTCCAGGTCCGAAGCACGGATTCAGCCCTCGACCACGGGCTTCGCGACGATGGGCGCGGTGCCCATCGCCTCGTCCAGGTATTCGCTGGAGTCCAGGAACTCGGGACGCTTGTGCTCCTTGCCCTGGCCACCGTGCGCACCGCCACCGCCGTGGCCCATGCCGCCCATGCCGCCACCGCCCATGCCGCCCGCGGCGGGACCGGAAGCCACACCCGCGCGGGCGGCTCCGGCGATGCTGCCGTCGATCGCTTCCTCCGCCGCGGCCGCACGGGGGAACAGCCGGGCGTTGGCCACCTCGGCCAGCGGCTTGATCGGGGAGCCGCCCGGGCCGCCACCGCCGGGGGAACCGCCCCCCGGCACCTTGAGATTGTCGAGCAGATTGGTCAGCGGGGAATCCTTCAGCGCGTCCTTCAGGTCCTGTGCCTTCTTCTGGTCGGTGGTCTGCGACCCCTGCGACGTCATCGACTGCAGCGCACTCTGCAAGCCCGAGAGCGCGGACTGACCCGAATTCGACGAGGAGCTCGGATTCGACGAATTCGAGTTGGTGCCATCGGGATTCGAGCCGTTCGGTGACGTGCCGTTCGGGTTCTTACCCGTCGGGTCGGTCTTGCCGCCGTTGGGATCCTTGGCGTCCTTGCCGTTGGGATCCTTGGCATCCTTGCCGTTCGGGTCCTTGGCGTCCTTGTTCTTCGGATCGTCCTTGCCCGGATGAGCGCCCTTGGGATCGGTCTTGCCGCCCGGCTTCTTCGCACTCGGGTCACCGGCGCCGCCCCCCGGACCGCTCGGCGAGACATTGCCGCGCGGGCCGCCGCTCTTGTTATAGGGCCCGGGCCCGGTGTAGTCGTTGCGCGGGGATCCCGAATTGTCGTTCTTCGGCGGAGCGGTCGGATCCACCAGGATCGGAATCGTGGTGCTGGAGTTGCCGATTCCCGGGATGTACCACGCGGTGAAGGCGGCCGTGCCGGTATTGATGATGTAGGTCTCGGTCGAGGTCCCGCGGTAGCTGTCGTCCCAGATCGTCGGCATGGCCGCCTTGGTCTGGCTCAGCCAGGTCGCGGTGTAGAGCAGGTTCTCGGATATGGCGTACAGATCCGTGGAGAAGGCCTTGGCCTGGGCCTCGAACTGCTGCGATGCCGCGACCGCGGCATCGGCGCCCTTGCCCGTCCAGTGGCCGTCGGACTCCAGGCGTTTGACGCAGCCGGAGAGGGTCTCGAAGGACGAGGAGATCACCTGCGCGATCCACTTCCACAGCGCGCTGCGGTCGGCGATCGGCGTCGGATGGATGCCCTGGCCCACATCGAAGAACCATTTGCCGTCGTGATGGGACGGGTCCTCGGAACCGATGGCATCGGTGTAGCGGCCCGAGGTCGCCTTCCCGACCGCGGCCATGTCACCCATGCCGTTCGCGTCGGAGGGTGTCGGGGAGGACGAGTCCGACCAGCTGTCCAGGGCCGTCGCGCCGTCGAGCGGGATGCCGTCGAACGTCATGTCCTTATTCGCCTGGGTCTTGATGGTGTCGAAGTCCGACTTCGATTGGTCGTCGGTCATCCGGTAGGTCTTGCCCGCGGCCACGAAGGTGTCGCCCATGGAGTTCAGCATCGTGATGTAGTCGTCGATGATGCCGCCGACCCGCCCGCCCTCCTTGGCGAACCGGTCCTCCAGGTTCAGCGCCGACTGCAGGATGCTGTTGTCGCTGAAGCCCGTGTACTGGTTGAGAAGGTAGGTGTAGCCCTTGGCCGCGTTCAGCGAGGTGATGGCCTCGGCGGCGTACTTGGCGCCCGCCTCGGCCGAACCCGGATCCAGCTGCAGGCGGTCGTGTTTCGCGTGCGAGTCCACGGAAAGATCGCGCCAAGGGTTGTAGAACTTGTTGCCGTCACCCATGTACCGCTCCTAACTCGACCAACGCATGAAAGATTACGGGCCGCCGACACACATTCCCCATTCATCCGACCCGCTTCACTGCGAATGTCGTTGGCGGAAACGCTTTTCCAGGCCCGGCAGGTAGACCGACGCGGGCATGCTGGAGGTCGTCGCCTCCACCACGCCATCGTCGGCGACGTAGTAGAGGGCACGGTCGATGACCGGCTCCTCGGATTCGGTGGGGGCATAGACCATCCAGCCGACCGGAAGGCGTTCCGCGCGCAGCCGATCGAGCGGATAGGCGGTGGTGTCGATGTCCTCGGTGCGGAGGTGGTGGCGCACGGCGTCCAGCGCCTCCGGCTCCGGCAGCGGTTCCGGGCCGATGCGCGACACCCCGGCCATGGCCAGCTGGTAGTGGGCGGCGTCCAGATCGCGCTCGGCGAACGCAGCCTCCAGCACGGCCTGGGTGACGTCGCGACGCTCGGCGGCGGCGACGAATTCGGCCACCGCGGAACGCTGTTCGTCGGTCGGGTCGGCAGCGACCAGATCGCTGATCACCCCGACGACGGTGGCGGCGGTCCAGATGCCGGGAACCGCGGGGGCGAGGTCGGCGGCGGCCGGTGACGCGCCGCGATACCAGCGGCCGCGCTCCCACCAGTAGCAGAAGGTCAGCATGCCGCCGCTGGCCCGGGTGTTCAGCACCGGGTTGGCGACCCACGCCGGGGCACCGGCGTACAGGTTCGGCAGCGGGGTCTGATTGTCGTAGGCGGCCACCAGTTCCGGGGCGTTCCAGACGCCGCCGGACAGCACGGCGCGACCGCCGGGCAGCAGGTAGAGGGACGCGCCCGAGCGGCGCGAGCCCTCGAACCAGCCGAAGGACGGGAGCACGCGCGGGCCCCATTCGGAGCCGACCGCCACGAACGCGGCGGCGATGGCGGCCCAACGCGCCCACAGCACCGGCAGATTCGGGAAGTCGTTCTCCGAAACCGTTGGGAAATAGCCGGATTCCCGATCGGCGCGCGCCGCGGCCGCGGCCTGGTGCGGTGTCCGGGACTGGCGGTCGTCGTGGCGCAGCAGGGCGGCCAGCCAGGTCGGCAGGCTGTCGCGGGGGAAGGCCACCAGATCGGCCAGATAGTCCTGGGGCGCGAGCATCTGGTCGGCCGGAAAGGGCTCGTCGCCGTAGTCGTGGTCGACGGTGAGCTCGCCCGCCGCGGTCACCCGCAGTTCCAGCCGCCACCACGGGTCGCCCAGTTCGGCTGCGAGCCTGCGGTGTTGGACCACCAGGTCCATGATCTCCGGGGTGGCGGGCAGCTGCGCGTGGCGCTGCTCGTCGTCGGAGTAGTCGATGCGCGCACGGTGACCGCTCACGGTGAGCGAGAAGGCGGCGTGCACCCGCGTCCAGCCCTCCGGGCCCTGGTCGCGCAGCTGCTGGGCGATGCGGTGCGCCAGGGTACGGGCCCGCTGCGGGATATCCGGTTCGGCGGCGGTCATGCTGAAGCCGATATCGGGGGCGGGCTCGGCATCGGGTTCCTCGACGCCGATGACGGCGGCCAGACCGTCGAAGTCCGGGGCGTCCTCGCCCGGGGCGGATTCCGGTGTCGCGGCCGGGTTTCCGTTGTTCTCCTGCGAAATCGTCACGCGATCGTCTCCTGTGCCGCCACTAGCTCTCGGTCGCCGCATCGAATTCGGCGATCCGTCGGGACATCTCCGCGCGCCAGCGATCGGCATTACTGCCGTCCAGCTGGCCGGCGAAGGATCGCTCGGCGGCGGCGATCATGGCGTCCGGGATATCGGGGTGGGAGCGGGCGATGGCCCACAGGGCCTCCTTGGTGGGGGCGTCGAGGCCGGTCGCGCTGCGCACGCCGAGTCCCTGCCGGGCAGCGGCCAGCGCGGACTCGAAACTGTGCCGCAACTGCTCCTCGCTCGGACGGCTACCGCGCACGTCCACCCTCCTCCGTCGAAAACCAACCGTCAGCATCACATATCGCGAATGTCCGTGCGGTTGCCGAAACCATAAAAATCGGCGAACTCACACGTTCGAGTGCTGGGTGGTCATCCGAAGATGCCCGCCCGGCGGTCCGGATCGGCGAGGACGTCGCGGATCAGCAGGCCCAGATCGGCATCCGCGGGCACACTGCGATAGCGCAGCTCACACTGTGCGGTTCCGGCCACGCCGACCAGCAGTCGGTTGTAGCCGTGCTGGGTGCGCTCCCAGTGCACGTCCGCGCCCAGGCGGTCCACCTCGAAGGCCTGATCACCGATGCGCAGCACCAGACCGGAGTTCCGGTCACGGTAGAACATCACGGCCAGACCTTCCACATGGTCGTAGACGCCCGCCAGCGAGCCCGCGCCCACCGGTGCGGATTGCAGGGCGCCGGTGCCCGGGTCCAGGGTCGCGAATTCCCCGAATCCGGAATGCGACCGGAGGTAGATGCCGTGGCTGCCGTTGCCGGAGCCCGGTGCCGTGGCGCGCGGGAAGCGGCTGGTGTTCTTGCCGCGGCTGTTGCCCGCCGCACCCTGCGGGCCACCGGGCGCGCCGCCCATGGGGCCGCCCGGCATTCCACCGGGCATGCCGTTCGCGCCGGATCCATTGGCGGGTGCGCCGTTCCACGGCGTGCCCGGGTCGGGGCTGGACGGTATGAAACCGTTGGGCGGCCGGCCGTTCGGGGCGGACGGGTGGCCGCCCGGGCCGCCCGGGCCGTTCGGACCGCCGGGGGCGTGCGGGCCGTTGCCATCGGGGCCGGCCGGGGTGTGCGGCGCACCGTCGTGCTGCTGCGGCCGGCCGCCCGGATTCTGCGGTGTGCCAGCGGTATTCGAGGGGTTCTGGGACTGCGGCCAGCCCGGCTGACTCCACGGCGTGCCCGGGATCTGCGGCGGGCCCGAATTGTTCGCGGGCGTCCCGGGAACCTGCGGCCAGCCGTTCTCGCCGTTGGGCAGGCCCGGGATCTGCGGCCAATCGCCCGGCGGGGTCGGAATGTGCGGCGGGGTCGGCTGGGTGGGCCACTGGGGCATGCCGGGATCGGTCGGCATGTGCGGGGCGCCGCCCGGAGGCATCGAGCTGCCCGGGCCCGAGCCCGGACCGCCCGGATAGTTCGGGCCGCCGGGGTAATTCGGGCCACCCGGGTAGTTGGGGCCGCCCGGATGGTTCGGGCCCGTCGGCTGATTCGGTCCACCGGTCTGGTTCGGATCACCGTTGTCCGGCGGCAGTGTCCACGGGGCAGCCTGCTGGGAGGGCTGCGGCGTGTACTGCGGGAACGTCGGGTTGAACGGGTGCACCGGATGCGGCACGTGCGAGCGCCAGCCCGGGTTGCGCCATTCGTCGCGCGGCTGCGGCTCGGGCTCGTTCTGGTCAGGATCGCCGGGATCGCCTGGAGGCGAGGCGTTTTCGGCCTCCGGCTCGGGGCCGACCTGTGGGCCCTGCTCGGCCTCCGGCTTCACCAACGGAACGCGATGCCCGGGCTCCTTGCCCTGCGCATCGCCCTCGGCCACCGGCTGTTGCTGCGGCTCGGACTGCTCCTCGACCACCGGCTGCGACTTGGCCTGCTCCTCGACTACCGGCTGCGGCTCGGGCTGTTCCTCGACCACCGGCTGCGACTTGGGCTGTTCCTCGACCACCGGCTGCGGTTGGGCCTGTTCCACAACAGGTTGCGGTTGGGCCTGTTCTTGGACCGGTGTGCGTTCGGGCAGGCCCGATTCGTGCAGGATCACCGGCGGTGCCGGGGTTGCGGGCTTGTGCGGCTCGGGTTCGAGAGCGGCTCCGCCGTCACCGGTTTCGGGGCCGCCGGGCTTGCGGGGGCTCACGCCCGGGGTCGGGTCGTCGCCGCCGGGTTCGCGGTTCTCGGGCGGGTTGCCGTCAGCCTCGTCGTCACCGGGTTGCGGCGCAGCGAGTTTCGGCGGTTCGGCCTTGGCGGCGAGAGGCTCCTGGCCCAGGGGTGTCTCGGTGTCGCCGATGGGATCGACATGCGGTTCGATCTCGTTGCCCGCCAGCCGGTAGTCCTTCGGGGTGTAGGGCAGTCGGCCGGTGTAGCTGGGGACGCCGTGCAGCATCGAGTGGCAGTTGGCGCAGGCCGCGGAGGGATCACCGATGTTCCAGGTCTTGGTCTTGGTGAGCCAGCGCGGGCTGAAGCGAAGTTCGCCGAGGACATCGCGGCCCAGGGGCGGCGGCGTGGAATCCTCGCCGTGCTGTGCGCGCCATCGGGCCTCGTGGGCGCGCTGGCGCTCCCACAGCAGTTCGTTGACCGCCTTCACCTCCGCGTGCCGCAAGGGCGCGTCGAAGTGTGCACGGCCCTGGTTGATGACGTCGCCCTTGACCGGCTGCCCCTTGGCATCCCGGATCTGGTTGCCGTTCTCATCGGTGAGCTTCGCCTGCAGGATCTTGCCCTCGGACTCCATGACCGGGTGCTGCCAGTCACCGAGCGCACGGAAATTCTCGCGCAGCAGGGGGTGCAGATGCTCGTCGTCGATCACGTCGAACGGGAAGCCGTTGATGCCCTCGGTGATCAGGCCGGTCCGCAGGTCGATGGCGAGGGCGCTGACCGGACCTTCCAGCTGCTTGCCGCTGTAGCGGTATTCCGCGTGGTGCTCGGCGCGGGCCCGGGCGAGATCCTCGATGTACTCGTGCACGGGCTTGCCG
This sequence comes from Nocardia sp. NPDC059154, assembly GCF_042755705.1. NCBI lineage: Bacteria > Bacillati > Actinomycetota > Actinomycetes > Mycobacteriales > Nocardiaceae > Nocardia > Nocardia sp. NPDC059154. The sequence goes on along the minus strand of NZ_JBHZCS010000001.1, from coordinate 166,497 downwards.
TCGATGGCCCGAATCAGCCCGTCCCGCAGTAGAACTCGGCTGCCGTCGTGCGGATCGATCTCCTCCACGATCGCGCCGCGGGCCTGGTCGGCGAGATACCCGGGATCGTCGATGTGCTGGGGCCGACCGGGATCGGAGAGGTCATCGGTCAGGGTGACCGGATGTTCCATCGGCTCACCGGCGGTCGGGGCCTTGTACGGCTCGCCCCCGGAGTGATCGCCGGAACCGTGGTCGTCGTCCCCGTCGGCCAAACCGCCCGGGGTCTCGTCGCCGCCCGGCGGCTTCGACCCGCCCCCTTCCTGATTCGGCTGCGGAGTCTGCTCGCGCTGCTCGGTCGGCGGCTTCTGCTCGTGTTCGGTCACGAGCTTTCCGTGCTCCGTGCCCGAATTCTCGTGTGCCGCCGCGGCGCCCAGCGCGGGGTCGCGCTTCGCACCGCCCAGGGGCAGGGTGCGCGCGAGCGGCGGAGTCCCTCCGTCGGGCAGGGTGCGCTCGTGAGCCGGGATGCCACCGTCCGGGAGGGTTCGGGTGTGGGTGGTGGCCGGCTCGGGCTCACCCGCGACCCAGCGGGCGAACTCGTCGGCGCGGTGGACGCGGGTGACGGCATCGCGCAAGGCGTGGAAGACGTTGTGGGGGTCGACGTTCGCTACCAGCGCGGCCCGCGGATCGAGTCCGGCGAGGGTGGCCTCGTACCGGGACGGGGTCAGGTCGGCTTCGGAGACCTCGAGGCCGGTGCGGCGGTGCAGCTCGCCGAGTGCCTCGGTGAGGGCGGCGTGGGCGGCGGTGCGCGCCCGCTCGGCGGCCGCCGGCAGCGAATCGCCCGCCGCCATGGATTCCACCTCGAGACGGCGGAGTTCGGTCTCCCAACGGCCCACCCGGTCGTGGGCCTCGTGGTAGCGGTCGGCCGCCTCGGCCAGCGCGAGGCGGGCGCGTTCGTCCACCGTCATGTTCGCGCGCAGCTTGGTGGCCAGCCCCTCCCGCGTCTCGCGGACCCACTCCGGGGTGAGCTGATCGTCGGTGTACGGCAGGCCGGACGCGGCCAGGTCGCGATTGGCCGCGGCGGTCTCGAGATCCCTTCGGGCCGTGTCGAGTTCGCGGTGGGCGCGGTAGCCGGGGGTCTCGTTCGCCAGGTGGCGGGCCACGGCGTCGGTCTCGGCGTGCGCCAGGAACTCCTGCGCGGTCCGGTAGCGCTGCACCGCGTCCCGCAGCCGGGCGGTCTCCTCGGTCCACACCAAGTGCTCGTCCTCCGGCACCCGCAGCAAGCCGTCGACCATGGCGATCACCCGGTCCGGGGCGCGGCCGCCCGCCGCCGGGTTCTCGGCGATCTCCCGTTGCAGATCGCTGTGGGCGGCGTCGACTTCCTGTCGCCACACCTCGACCGGAGTCTGTCCCGGTCCGGCCGCGGCGCGGTCCACGGCGGTGCCCAGCTCGGCCTCGAGCTGGGCGACCCGGTCCGCGGCCTTCGTGTAATCCGCTGCGGCCGAGGCCAGATCGTCGATGCGCTGCCGCGCGCCCGGCAGTTCGCCGCCTTCGTCGCGAGTGCGAGCCGCCAGGTAGTCGACGGTGCCCGATAGCCGGCCCGGCGTGAGATCGGAATGCTCGATGGCACGGTTGTTCTCGAGCCATACCCGGCCGATCGCGTATTCGCGGTGGGCGTCGGCCTGCTCCAGCTCGGTGCGAGCGGTGGCCAGCTCCGCGGCCACTTCGCGCGGGGACCGTTGCGGCGCTTCGATTTCCGGCGCGGTCAGGCTGTTGTGCTCGGCGGCCAGGCGCTCCAGCTCGTCGATATCGGCCGTGCGCGCCCGCACCTCCTCGCGCATGGTGTCGACGACCTTGGACATCTGCGACAGCGACAGCCGCTCGTGCTTGTCGATCTTGCCGTCGCGGTAGGCCTCGAACACCTCGGCCAAGCGGGCCTTGCGGGCGTTCTGCAGCAGGTCGACGAACTGCTCGTGGGTGAGCGGCTCGCGCCCGGTGGGCATGCTGTCCCGGTAGGCCTGATAGCCCTCGTCGACCTTGGCTGCCTCGTGCGCGGCGTGCAGGGCATCGCGCATCTGGTGCGGGGACATCAGGTCGTGCAGCCCGCGCTGATGGGTCTCGTAGAGCTTCACGGTGCGATCGATATTGAATCTGTCCACCCCGAGCAACCGCGACCATACGTCCGCCGCCCCCGACGGATTGTCGGAACGCGCCGGCTCGAACAGGGATTCGTGCAGCATGGCGCGCAGGCGCGCGGGGGCCTTCGGATCGTGGATCGGCAGCACGCCGGCGGCCAGGCGCGGATCCTGCGACGGATCGAAGCGCAGGCCGTCGCGGAAGGGATCGAGTTCGCCCAGCTCCCCGACATAGTCGGCGAGGGCCGCCAGCAACTCGGGCCGATCCTCGGAGCGCTTCAGCACCTCGTTGATCGCGTGCGCCAGCTTCTTGGGGTCGGTGCTCTCCGGATCGGGCCGGTAGTCGACGACCAGGCCGGTGGCCTTGTCCTTGGCGAACTTCTCGGCGTACAGGTCCTTCGGGTCGAGGCCGAGCCGGATGGCCAGCCGGTCACGGGCGGCGAGCACGGCCTTCTTGTCACCGTCCCGCAGCACATTGGCGTAGTCGATCAGATCGCCGATGCCCTGCTCGCGCCGCAGCTTTCGCAGCCAGCGGCGGACCGCGTTCACATCCGGATCGGTCAGCGCCTGCGCGATCCGCTCCGGGGTGAGCTCGCGGGGATCACCCAGCCCCACCCGGTTCGCGAGCTGGCCGAGCGGCTTCTCCATCGCGTGGAAGTTGTCGATGGCGTCGGTGGTGCGGACGAAGTCCGCCATGCCCTCGATCTGCGCGGCCCGCAGAGCATTGTCGTGGCGCAGCGCCTCGACGGTGGCCCGGAGCTGTTCGGGGCCGAGCTCGCCGTATTCGATCGCGAGCCGATCGGCGAGCGCATCGCGTTCCGCCCGAACGACATTCGGATCACGCGGGACGGTGTGCTCGGTGTTCTCGATCGTATGCGGTCCCGCCTCATCCAGCGGATGGGACACCACTCGCCACGGCTCGTCACCGTCGCGGAGCATGAGCACGCCCAGTTTGCCTTCGGGAGTGTCGATTTCGTGATAGCGGGCCTGCGGAGTCGCCAACGAGTCCAGTTTGGCGTTGCCGTGCCCGTCCACGTCGATGGCGAGGTACTCGGGACGCATCGCGCCGGAGTTGAGGCGGTCGGCGAGCTCAGGGCGCTCGGACAGGGTCCGGATCAGCTGGATGTCATGATCGCGGACGCCGCGAATCACCAGGAGCCGCTTGGGATCTCCGGCATGCTCGCCCGGCGCGAGACCGACGCCGCGGTCGACCATCCCGCCGTCGAGGGTCTCCATCCAGGCGCGGATGTGGCCGTCGGCGAAGTCCGTGGCGCGGTCGACCATGGTCGAGTCGGCGTCGAGGTAATGATCCACCGCGTCCGACAGCCGGTTGAGCCGGTCCAGATCATCGCGGGCCTGCATGCGCAGCTCGGCGAGGGTGTGGTCGAGGTGCTCGGGGGTGAGCAGGTCCAGGTCAACCCCGAGCATCTGTGCCCAGTTGCCACGTTCGTCGCGCATCTGGTCACGCTGCAGGGCGTGATCGAACAGCTGGCCCACGGGGCTTTGCTCGAGATCCGCATCGGGATCCTCGAAATCCCGGCCGGGCTCACCGCCATTGGCCGCGCCCTGCCACTCCAGCGCGGTGGTCTCCGGAATGCCGGCCTTGCGTTCCAGCGCCCAGATCTCCTCCTGGGTCAGGTCCTGACCGCGGATCTCCTCGCGCAGGGCAGCCAACCGCTGCTCGGCCAGCACCGCCTGATCGGCGTGATGCATATCGCGCTGATAGCGGCCCAGCGGATCCTTGTCGAGGAAGCTGACCGGGCGGAACGGAACGCGGGCGTCCTCGAGGTTGAACCGCTGCGCGGCATCGCGCAACGCCTCGATCGCACCGGCGCGGCGCACGAGCTCGTAGGTCCGCTCGTCCACCAGGCGGCGCAGCGTCGCCGGGCTCGCGTCGGACAGTCGAACGCCCTGTTCCCGTGCCGTTTTCACCAGATCGGTGAGCGCGGCGTCCCGGGCCACGATGGCCTCGGCCACCGGCTGCGGCAGAGCCGCACCCAGCTCGCGTTCGGTGATCGGCGGCAGTTCGGGCGGCAACTCGGCGGGCGGCAGCACCTCCTCCACGTGGGCGAACTCGGGGTGGCTCTCGAGGAACAGCCGCACGCTCTCGTCGTGCTCGGCCACTTCCTGCCAATGCCAGGCGTTGTCGGTCTCGCTCAGCCAGGGCTGGTACTCGCGGCCGTCGCGGGTGTGCATGGGCAGCACTTCGGGCGAGATGTCGGCGACCAGGCGGCTGAAGCGCCGCACGAACGGCAGCTTCTCGCGGTCCTTCCACAGCGTCGCGGCTTCCTTGACGATGCGGATCGGGTTGAACTTGTCCTTGGTGCCGATCAGCACCTCGTTGTGCGAGGCGTAGCCGACCTCGACCGCCCAGAAGGCCTGGTACTTGCTGTCGTTGCCGGATCCGGAGGGGTACTTCGGGGCATGGCCGAGGTAGTCGCCGGTCAGGCGGTCCCACAGTTTGCGCAGTCGGCCGCGCGGGGCCTCCGGCTCGCGGGGTGCGACGGGTGCGTGCGGCTCGGGCAACGCGGGCCGCCTCACGACCTCGGCCACGCGGGTACCGTCGGGGCCCTCGGCCAGTCGGACGAAGACGCGGTCGCCCTCGGCCTCCAGCACCAGGTGCGGGCCCTCGACGGGGTCCGGGCGGTAGTGGCTGACGGCCACCAGGTCCGCGACATCCGAGGCGCGGCGCAGGGTTTCGCGCATGAGGTCGTCGAGCACGTCGACACGGGTCGCGGGCTCGAGGTACGCGGTGTCGACGCCGAGCAGGCGGGCCCAGTCGTCGCGCTGCTCGGCGAGCCGGGCGCGCTCCTCCGGCCGGGTGGCCTCGTCGTGCAGGTGCAGGACGTGGGCCAGGGCCTCGACGGCGCCGGCGCGCAGGACGTTCCGGTACTGCATCTCACCGGCCACCCGCGGCAGGTCCGCCACATCGTCGTCCGACAGGCCGAGGCGGGAGATCAGTTCGGCGCGCAGTTCCTCCGGTGACATCAGACGGGCCTCGCCCGATCCCGCGCGCTCCACCTGCGACCAGGGCTCCAGGGGGAGATCGCGGACCGGGGTCGGGAGTGCCGGATCGCCGGCGGCAAGTTGGGGATGCTCTCCCTCGTGCGGCTGCGGGCCCGCGAGATCGTCGCGGGACATGGGCGTGGGCGGACGGTTGTGGTCCGGGTCGCCGAAATGCCCGTTCTCCCGGGCGGTTTCGGCCAGCCGCTGCAGAGCGCCGAGCGGATCGCGCTGATGGGACAACGCCTCCCGGAGACCGAGGGCATCCGCCAGGCGGACCGCGTAGGCCCCCTCTTCCATGCCGCGCGGACGACCGGTCGACAGCACCTGATGCTCGCTCAGATGCTGCGCGACCGCCGCCAGGGCGGGCGAGGCCGCGACCGGATCGATCACCCGATCACCTTCGTGCACCGCGACCGGCATGGTCTGCGTCGTCGCCTCGTGCAGCGGCACGGGCGCGTTCTGCGTCGCCTCCTGCTGCACCGGCGCGGTCTCGGTCGTTCCCTCGTGTCCCTGGACCGGCGCGGTCTCGGTCTTCGCTTCCTGGACCGGGTCCGGCGTGGTCTGGGTTTGCTTCTCGCGCACCACGACCTGCGTGGTCCGCTCCTCCGGGGTGGAGGTGGCCTTGGGGTCGTTCTCGGCACGCGGGGTGCTGGGATCCTCGCCGCGCGACCAGGCTTCGCGCGGATCGGGGCCCCGCGGGGCCGCGGGACGCGGCGTGGTCGGCTCCGACTTCGCGCCCGGCGCACCGGGTTTGGTGGGATCCGACGGCGGGACCGCGTTGTTGCCTCCGGTCGGTGGTTCTTCCTCGCCGCCGGTATTGGGGTCGCGCTGGAACGGGCCCTCGCCTCGGGACCAGGCCTCGCGCGGGTCGGGGCCGCGCGGGGCCGCGGGACGCGGCGTAGGCGCGGACGGGCCACCGCCGCCCGGGGGTCGGTTGGGTTCGCTGCCCGCGGCGACCGGGGTGCCGGGCTCGTCAGGGGGACGGACGGGTTGGACGGTGATGGTGCCGTCGTCGGCCACGCGGACGCGGCGGTAGTCGATCTCCGTGCCACGGGCGGCCATATCGTTGCGGATCTTGTCGCCGATGACCACGCCCGGGTCGTCGAGGGGGCTGACGACCAGGAGCTTCGCCGGATCGCCGACCAGGCCGACGCCCTTGCCCACCACCGTGTCGGCCATGGATTCCAGGACCACGTCGGCGGCTCGGAAATGAAGCTGCGAGCGCAGATTCATCGCCTCTTCGGTCTGGTTGTGCAACCGGGTGAACTCGCTGCCCGCGATGGCGCGCAGGCGGCCCAGCTCGCCGCCGCGCTGAATGGCCGCAGGGCGTTCGACCTCCATGTACTCGGCCAGGCCGTTGCCCGCGCCCGGCGGGACATTGCGCTGCATCACCTCGGCGACACGGGCCTCCTCGGCCGTGAGGGCCTGGGCGACAGCGCTTTCCAGTTCCCGCGCCGACATACCGGTGGGCTCGATGCCCAGGCCGCGGGCCAGGTCGTCCAGCGTGGCGCGGGTCTGCTCGGCCGCCTCCCAGGCGTGGGTGGCGCGCTCGTGCAGATCGAGGATTTCCGCGCGGACCTGTGGATCCTCGATCACGAAGTGCTCGGCCGGACCGGCCGGAGGCCACTCCCCCGGAGCCAGGGTCCGTTGCTCCTGAACAGGATTCGACTCGGCTGCGGGATCCTTGCCGCCCACGGGGTCGGCATTACCGGCGGGGCCCTTCTCCTCGGTGCCGTTGGTCGGGCCGTGCCGGCCCGCGTTCGGATCGCGCTCGAAGGGGCCCTCGCCGCGCGACCAGGCGGTGCGCGGGTCGGTCGGGGTGGGGCTGTGGGGGCCGGGATCGGTTGCGGGGCGGACCTTTTGGACGGTGATGGTGCCGTCGTCGTCGACGTGGACGATGCGGTCCTCGACCGGAACGCCCCGCGCGGCCATGTCTTCGCGGATCTTGGGGCCGATCACGACGCCGGGATCGTCGTGGTGGGTGACCACCACGAGCCTGGTCGGGTCGGAGGCCAGGCCGACGCCCGGGCCCCTCCGGTCGGAGGTGATGTTGTCCAGGACGTCGCCGACGGCCATGAGGTGCGCCTGCTCGCGCAGGCGGGACGCCTCTTCGGTGTGCGCGCGGTAGGCGTCGCGGTGCGCGCCGGTGGCACGGCGGATCTCGGTCAGCTCGGCGCGGCGGATATCGGAGGCCGCCACCTTCTCCCAGTACGAACCGTGGTTCCCGGCGGGAACGCCCTCGGCCTTCAGCATCTCCTGGAAGTCCGCGATCTCGACCCTGTCGGCATCGAAGATGTAGTTCGAGAGCTCGCTCGGCGTCATATCGGCCAGGCGGGTCTCCAGCTCGCGCAGGCGTTCGGCCCGTTGTTCCGAGCTCAGGGTCTCGTCGTTGCGCAGGGCCTGCATGCCCATCTCCCGCGCCAGGTCCCGCAGCCCCTGATGCGCGGCCGCGGCCGCGCGGTCCGCCTCGACCGCATTGCCCATGAGCTCGGTGATGCGGGCCTCGACGCGGGCGTCGACGGGCACGTGCTGCTCGGGGAGTCCGTCCGGCTCCCAGCCCGCGGCCGGGTCCGAACCATGGTGTCCGCCATCCGAATCCCCGCCCCCGGAGTCGGTACCGCCGGGATCCGACTGCTGCGGATCCGACGGGTCACCCGGACCGGAGGGATCGGTCTTCGCACCCGAGTTGCCCGAGTCACCGGGGTCGGTCGGGTCGGACTTCGCACCCGAGCCACTCGGGTCGCCGGGATCGTTCGGATCGGTCTTCGACGTCGAGCCGCTCGGGTCGCCGGGATCCGATTCGGGCGGCTTGCGGAACGCCTCGCGCGGGTCGGTGGGCTTCGTACCCGACTCGGGCTCGGTGGTTTTCGCGTACGCCTCGCGCGGATCGACGACCTGCGTGGTCGATTCGGGTTCGGGCGGCTTCGCGTAGGCCTCGCGCGGGTCCGGGACGGGGTCGGGCGGGGTGTGCTTCTTGACGAAGTCGTTGAAAGCGTCCGCGCGGTGGAAGTTCTCGGCGGCGGTGCGCAGGGCCGTGACGGCGTCGTGGCGGTCACCGTCGGGGTGCGGCGGAACAGCGGCGTCGAGGGCCTCGAAGGTGATCCGGGCATTGTCGGCGGAGGTCAGGTCGGTGTCCGAGACGCGCAGACCGGTCTCGGACTCCAGCCGGGTGATGGCCTCGTCGAGGGCGGTGCGCGCGGAGTCCAGGGCGCGGGCCGCGGCGGCCCGCGGGGTGTCGGCGGCAATGGCCGCCTCGGCCGCGAGGTGATCGACCTGGGCCTCCCAGCGGGAGACGCGATCCTGGGTGTCGAGATGGTGTTCGACGGCCTCGGCCAGGGCCAGGCGGGCGCGCTCCGCCGGCGTGAGCTGGCCAAAGGTCCTGCCGTCCAACTCCTCCCGGGTCGCCTCCACCCAGGCGCGGGTGAGCTCCGGCTCGGTGACGGGCAGGCCCGCCATGGCATTGTCGCGGGCCGCCTCGGCGAGGGCCAGATCCTGGCGCGCGTACCCGAGTTCGCGGGTGGCGCGCTGTTCGGGCGTCTCGGCCGCGCGGGCCGACTCGAGCGCGTCGTGTTCGGCCGCGCCGAGGAAATCGCGGGCGGTCTGGTAGCGGTGCACCGCGTCCCGGACCGGGATCTGCTCATCGGTCCAGAGCGAGGCGGAATCGCGGGGGACATTGGACATGCGCTCGACCTGGCGGATGACCCGATCCAGATCGCTCGAATTCCAGTTGCCGGAGGCGGCGTCGACCGCGTCGACCAGTTCGGCACGCGCGGTGTCGACTTCGCGCTGCCATACCTCGACCGGTGTCTCCAGCGGCCCGGCATCGGCCTCGACCGCCGAGCGCAACCGCGACTCCAGCTCCCGCACCCGGTCCTGGGCCTGGTTGAACTCGTGCGCGGCGCGCGCGAGATCATTGATCCGCGGCTCGAAGTTGGGCAGCGTGCCGCCCTCGTCCGCATTGCGGGTCCGCAGGTATTCGGTGGTGCCGTGGATCCGCTCGGGCGTCAGATCGCCCTCGGACAGCGGCTGGTTGTCCTGCAACCACATTCGGCCCATGGCGTGCGCGCGGTTGTCACTCGCGATGAGCAGCTGGTGGCGGGCCTCGGCCAGATCCGTGGCGAGTTCGCGCGGGGTACGCGGCGATTCGGGGGTCCACGGGGTGGTGAGGTGATTGTGCTCGGCCGCCAACCGGCCCAGCGCGTCGATATCGGCTTCGCGAGAGCGGATCTCCTCGCGCAGGCCGTCGATGATCCCGGACAGTTCGTTCGACTTGGGATGCTCGTGCTTCTCGATCTTGCCGTCGCGGTAGACCTCGTAGACCTCGGCGTAGCGGTCGTGCCGAATCTCCTTGACCACCTCGAACAGCTCGGCCTCGGACATCGGATGCTGTCCGGGCTCCATGCTCGCCACGTACTCGGCGTGCACCGCGTGCTTGTCATCGTCGGTCAGTGCGCGCTTCTGGGCGTCGGCCTGTTCGCGCTCGAGCACCGAGCGCAGCACCTTGTCCATCTGGGCGGGCGAGAGCCGGTCGTGCAGGCCGGGCAACTCGTCGCGGTACAGCTTCACCAAGCGGTTGACGTCGTGAACGTCCACCCCGAGCAGCCGCGACCAGACGGCCTCCGCCCGTGACGGATTCTCGGCGACCAACGGCTCACCGATGGACCCGCTCATCAACCTCTTCAGCAACGCGGGGGCGTTCTCGTCGTAGATCCGGACCACACCGTCCGCGGCGCGCGGATCGGCGCTCGGATCGAAGCGCATCCCCTTGCGGAAGGGATCCAATTCGGCGATGGTGTGGGCGTATTCGGCCAGCGCGGCGAGCAGCTCGGGCCGATCGGCGGACCGTTCGAGTACATCGTTGATCGCACGGAGCACGGCTTTGGGCTTGGTGCTCTTGGAATCCGGCCCGTAGCCGACGATCTCCTTGTTCTCGTCCTTGACGTGCTTCTTCCCGTACAGGTCCTCGGGGTCGACGCCGAGACGCTCGGCCAGGCGGTCCCGCGCCGCCAGCACGGCCTTGCCGTCGGTGGTGTCGCGCAGCGTCTTCGCGTAGTCGAGCAGATCCTCGAGCCGCTGGATGCGCGCGGCCTTCTTCACATTCGGATCGCCCATGGCCTCGGCCAGCCGCTCCGGCGTCAGATGATCCGGATCCACGCCGATGGAGTGGGCGAGGTTGTTGAGCCGGCGATCGAGTTCGTGGAAGTTCTCGATGGCATCGCCGCTGCGGATGAAATCCGCCATGCCCTCGATCTGCGCGGCGCGCAGGGCATTGTCGTGCCGCAGCGCCTCGAGCGTGGCCTCGAGATGCTCGGGGCCCAGCTTCATGTGGTCGATCGAGAGTCGCGCGGCGACTTCGTTGCGTTCGGCGCGAACGACATCCGGATCGCGGGGCGCGCTCCGCTGCGGTTCGGTCACGACCGTCTCGGCCTCGTGGGCCACCGTCGCCGGATCGTGCGTGCCCTGCTCGGGCTGCACCACCCGCCACGGCTCGTTGTCCTCGCGCACCATGAGTACCGGGGTGCGTTCGCCGTCCACCTCCACCTCGTGGAAGCGGGCCTGCGGAGCCTCGGCCTCGCGGACCACGATGTGGCCGTCCGCGTCCAGGCTGATGACGCGGTAATCCAGTTGCAGCTCACCGCGATTGAGCAGTTCGCCCAGATCCGGGTGGGCGGCCAGCGCATCGGCCAGGCGCGCCTCGTGGTCGTTGTCACCGCGAATCACGACCAGGCGGTTCGGGTCGCCGGGGCGCTCGCCCGGGCGCAGGCCGACACCGTCCTCGAGCATGGTGCCCTCGTGGGCATCCAGCCAGGCGTGCGCGGTGCGATCGCCGAGCTGATCGGTCAGGTCGCGAGCCTCGGCGTCCAGGCGCAGGAAATGCTCTGCCGCCTCGGCGAATTCGTGCAGCCCGGCCGCATCGTCGCGCACCTGCATGCGCAGGTCCGCGATGGTGTGCGCGAGCCGGTGTGGATCGTTCGCGGTCGGGGTGAGCTCGTCCAGGCCGACCCCGAGCAGTTGCGCCCAGTTCGAGCGCTCCTCGCGGATCTGATCGCGATTCAGGGCGTCCTCGAAGAGACGGCCCTCCTCGCTCTGCACGAATTCCGGTTCGGGATCGTCGAAGTGGCGGGCCCACTCACCGCCATTGTTGACGCCGTGTGAATCCAGCGCGGTGACGCGGTTCTTGCGGGGCAGGTAATACGGGTCCGGATCGTCGGGAGAGACGCCGTCGCGCGCGCGGCGGGCATCGGCTCGCTGCTGCTGGGCGTCGCGCTCCCTGACCTCCCACAACTCACGGACGTAGCGGCCCAGCGGATCCTTGTTGGTGAAGCTGACTTCCCGGAAGGGAACGAGCGCCGCCTCCTCGTTGTAGCGCTCGGAGGCGTCCCGCAGGGCCTCGATGGCACCGGCGCGGCGCATGAGCTCGTAGGTCGCGTGATCGACCGCGCGGTGCAGGGTGGCCGGGTCGGCATCGGTGAGGTCGATGCCGTGGCGGTGGGCCAGCCGCACCAGGTCGGCGAGGGCGGCGTCGCGGGCGTCGATCGCACCGACCAGCGGCTGGGGCACGTCGTCGGCCAGCTGCCGTTCGGGCGGCGCCTGCAGTTCGGAGTTCGGATCCCGCTCGGGCGCGGGGGGAACCTCGTAATCGTCGGGGTGATTCTCCCGGTAGAGATCGATGCTCTCCTGGTGGTCGAGCCGCTCCTCCCAGCTCCGCTGATGATCGACCTCGGTGCGCCAGGGCTGGTATTCGCCGCCGTCGCGGGTCCGCATCGGGACGATGTCGGCGGACACGTCGGCGATCTTGCTCGTCAGATGCTTGAGCAGCGGCATCTGCTCACGCACCTTGAGGATGGTGGCCGCCTCCTTGGCGATACGCGCCGGGTTGGCCTCCTCGACCTCGTGCACCTCGACATGGGCGATGTCGTGGATGACGTCGCCGGCGAAGTTGATCAGCTCGCCCTGGCCCTTGCTGTCATTGCCGGAGCCGGAGGGGTACTTCGGATAGTCGCCCTTGAAGGGGCTGAACAGCCGTCGCAGGACGCGCTTCACGATGCCCGGCTTCTCGGGCTCGGGTGTGGGCTCCTTGGGCGGAGCGGGCAGGTCGGGGCGGTCGACGACCTCGACGTGGCGGTTGCCGTGCTCGTCCTCGGTGACCTTCACGTGCACCCGGTGACCGTCGGACTCCAGCACCAGGTGGTGACCGGCGGCCGGATCCTCGACATGGTGGGTGGCGGCCATCAGGTCCGCGACATCCGAAGCGCGGCGCAGGGTTTCGTCGCGCAGCTCGGCGAGGGTCCGCGCGGCGTGCTCGGGCAGGACGCGGTCGGGGTCCACGCCGAGCAGTCGGGCCCATTCGTCACGGGTGTCCGCGAAACGCCGGCGCTCCTGCGGGTTTCCGGCATTGGCATGCCAGTCGACAGCGTCGCTGAGCGCCTCGATCGCACCGGCGCGCAACATGTTCCGGTACTGCATGTCGCCGACGACCTGGGACAGGTGCTCGGGGCTCAGGTCCTCGGGGGTCAGCCCCAGCTCGGCGGCGAGCTCTCGGCGCAGCTCGTCGAGGGTGAGGGCGCGCGGTTGATCGTGCGCCGGAGAACGATTCACCTCCGACCACGGCTCCAGCGGCCGCGGGTCCGGCTTCGCGCCCGGTGGCAACTCGGTGCGCTGCCGGGAGTCGAAGCGCTCCTGGTTCGAGATGGGGGCGTAGTCCTCGGCGCGCATGGGGCGCGAGGGCACATCGCCCTCTGGGTCGCCGAAATGGCCACGGGCGCGGGCCTTCTCGGCGATGTCGCGGAAGGCAGAGAGCGGATCACGGCGGCCGCCCACGGTCTCGCGCACGCCCAGGGCCTCGCTCAGCTGGCGGCCGTACTCACGCTCGGCGGGGGTGTGACTGCGGGCGCCCATGGGGGGCTCGTTGCGCAGCAGGTAATCCGCGGCCGCGCGCAGGGCCGGAGAGGCGTCGACCGGATCCTGCGGCACCGACGAGCCCGGCCGCGCCAGCTCCTGCGTCGCGGCGTTCGGATCGTGAACCGGCAACTCCTGCGTCGCCGCATTCGGATCATGAACCGGCAACTCCTGCGTCGCCGCATTCGGATCATGAACGGGCAGCTCCTGTGTCGCGGCATTCGGATCGTGCACTGTCGAACCCTGCGGCGGCAGCTCCTGCGTCGCCGCATTCGGGTCATGGACCGTCGAACCCTGATGCGGCAACTGCTGAGTTGCCGCATTCGGATCCTGGGCCGACGAACCTTGTGGCGGGAGTTGCTGGGTCGTCGCGTTGGGGTCCGAGGCATTGGGGTCGGGTTGTTCGGGGCGGCCACCGGCCCGCTCCCAGGCGATATCGGCCTTGTGGGCGAAGATTTCGGCGCGGGCCTCGGCGTCGGCGACGTCAGCGTCGAGGTCGCGGCGGGCGGCGGTGCCGGGCTCGAAGTTCTCGGCCGCCTCGCGCAGGAATTCGGCATTGCGGCGGTACTCGCCCGCGAGCCAGTCGGCGTTGACCGCCAGCTGGCGATCCAGCCATACGCTGCGGGGCGGCGGGGTGCCCTCCTCGTCGGGGAGGCCTTGGCGCTGAGCGGGTTCGGCGGTGTGGGTGTCGTCCGCGCTCGAGTGGGTGCCCTCGTGGGTCGTGCCTTCCATCCGCGCGGTGTGGGCGTCGATGAGGGCCTGGCTGAGCACCTTCGACTGTTCGGAGGCGGCCGCGCCATTGAGGACGTCGTCGGTGTACGCCTCGGCCAGCGCCTCTTCCGGATCCCAGTTGCCCTCATGGTCGAAGGCGGTGCCGGGCTGGTCATTGAACCATTCCTCGAAACCGTCGAGGGTACCGCGGGTTTCGGCGTAGTGGCGCAGCATGGCGTCGAACGCCTGGTGCCGGGCGTCGAGGCCGCCCGAGAGGTCGAGGGCGTGCGCGAACTCGTGCACGATCGTCGAATACACCGGCCGCTGCGCCGATCCCGGGGCGAGATGCCCGGCGTCCTCGGCCTGCGCCACCTGCCGGGCGAGCTCGGCTGGATCGTCGGCGAAACGGCTGTTCAGGGTGATCCGGCCGGTCTGGATCCGACCGTTCTCGATGCGTCCGGGCGTGGTCTCGGCGAAAACACCCGACTCCTCGATGGGTCCGACGTGGACCTCGCCCACCCGGGCGCCCGGGACGGCCTCGAACATGTCGTCGACGGCGCGGGCGTACTCGCGCAGCGCCTCCACGTCGTAGTGGTCGGCGAAGCCCTCGACCTCCCGGCCGAGGCGCTCGTCGTAGCTGGTGACCTTGACGCCGTGATCGTCCCGGAGCTTGTCGGCGATGCCCGTGTGGTCCAGGGTCGACCAGGTGTCGTCCGGATGCGGCGACCAGTCCGGGGCATGATCGTGCCCCTCGGAATCCGGTGTCGCATGGTCGTTCTCGTGCTGCGCGCCGGAATCGTGCGCGGCCGGATCCTCGACCGGGTGCGGCGCCGCGAACGGACCGCGACGCTGGGCCGGACCGTCCTGGCGCGGCTGCTCGGCGGGTGTCTCCTGGACGCGCGGACCCGCCTCCACCGGATCGGACCCGCGGCCGGTGAACCGGTCGGCCACGCGCTTCCACAGCGGACGGTGCGGCTCCGGGTCGGTGGGGCGCAGCGGGGCCGAGCCGTCCAGCAGCATGTCGCGAATCCGGTTGGACAGCTTGACCGGATCCCGATCGCCCATGCCCTGGAAGCGATGCGCCAGCGCGTCCGAGGCACCGCCGCGCCCGGTGGGTCCGGGCACCCGCCAGCCGCCCTCGCCGTCGCGTTCCAGCCACATGTTCAGGGTCGTGGTGCCGACCTTGAACTCGTGAAGGTCGTAGCGGTCCGGCGCGCGGTACCGGTAGTTGTCCGCGCCCAGCGCGCCCAGCGACACCCGCCGGGTCATCAGGTCGTGGGCGACCTGCGCCGGATGCGGATAGCCCAGGTAACGATTGCGCTCGACGACCCGGTGACCCTCGGTCACGAAGTTGTCGGACAGCTTCAGCGCGTGCCGGTCCGCACCGCGCGGCAGCTTGGCGCCCGGACGGTGCGCCAGTTCGAAGGCGCCGTCGCCCAAACCGCGGATCCACTCGTCGAATCCGACGTGCACCCGGCCGTCCTCGCGGTAGCTGAGGTAGTGGGCGAGCATCTCGCCCAGCGCCTCGCTCGTCGACGGGCGGCGCATGGGCCCTTCGGCCTTACTGGCGTAGATCCCGCGCACCGTCCCGTCGGGGGCGACTTCCCGGTACTCGATCCGGGTCCAGGTGTCCCACAGGGAATTACGCAGCCTCGGATGCGATTCGCCCAGCTCCTGCAGGGCCCGCATGTGCCCGCCCTCACCCGCGTACACGACCAGGCTGCGGGCGCTGCCGGTGGTGTTGAGGGCCTCGACCACATGGTCGGTGAGGCGCTTCGAGCCACGCTTCATCTCGCCGTCGGAGGCGCGCCGGGACATGGCCCGATCCGCCTCGGCGCTGTGCCGCGGTTCGCCGGGACCCGGATGGTGCACGGCATCGCCCGGATTGAACAGATCGTGCAGGTTCGGGTGGCCCCAACGGGATTCGCCGGGCTCGCCGAAGGAGCGCACCACGTCCATGACGGCCTCGGCGCGCGACAGACCGACGTCGTCCAGGTAGCGGCGCAGCGCGGTCAGCCCGGCCTCCCGCACGCTGGACTCCGAGGCGTGCGGCCGGCTCGCGGCCTCGGTCTGCGCGTCCCGGTAGGCGTGCTCGGCCGGACCGACCGGGATCGGGGTGCCCGCCTCGCGCATGGCGCGCAGCTGCTCGATCTCGTTCTCGTAGGCCTCGGCCCGATCGCGGATGGCCTCCGCGGTCTTGCGCGGCGGTCGCGGCGGTCGCACCGGATCCTCACCGGTCGGGATGCCGTGCGCGCGATCCCAGGCCGCGGCGTGCGCGGTCGCGGGATCGCGACCCTCCACCCGCGGGCCGTCCCCGGCCAGCCGGTACATCACCTCGCGCACAGCGGCGCGGTAGGCCGCGGCCTCGAGCATGCGCTCGGTGACCTGGTTCGAGTCCTTGTAGGCGTCGCGGACCTGGCTCAACGCCTCGTCGCGGGCCCGGCGGTAGGCGCGCTCGAGCGGATCGGACGGCCGCGTCCGGGAACGGTCTCCGCCGCCCGCGGTGCGGTTGTGCTCGTAGCCCAGGGCGAGCGCCTCGGCCTGCCGGGCCAGCATGCTGCGCACATAGTCGTCACGGGCCAGGGTAAGGCGCTCCAGCGGGCCCTCGGCCCGGGCGTACGCCTCCGCCTCGGAGGCCGCGCGGACCAGCTCCGCCGCGTGCTCGACCGGGGACGACTGGCTGTGCAGCACAACGGTATTGGTGGCGGGATCGTATCCGGCCAGCGGACCGCGATCGGAGCGGCCCTTCTCGCCATTGCCGACGGCGGCGGCCGGATCGTCGGTCATGCGGATGTCGACGCCGTGCCGGTCCAGCGTCTCGAGCGCCCAGCGCGAGATATCGCTGCCGTGCTCGTGGCTCATCGCGGTCTGTTTGGCGTGGAAGACCTCGTCGGCGGCCTCCGGGGCCCGATCCTGCTGGGGGCGTGCCGATTCGGGCTGGTCCGGATGCGCGGGTGCGGACTCGTGCGCGGGATCGGTGACGTGACTCGGGGCGGGCGGTTCGCCGTAGTGCCGGGCGAGCGCATCCGGGTGATCCTCGCCGGGGCCGCCGGTGAAGCGATCGTCGGCGAGCAGCGCCTCGACACCGGCCTCGTGGGCTATGCGACGCGCCTGGTCCTGCGACAGTTCGGGATTCGCGGCGCGCGCCTGCTCCACGGCCTCGTCGGCGGCGCGCTGATAGGTGTCGCGGACGCTGTCCATGTAGGTGGCGTCGGCGAGTTCGCTGAGCGGGCCGCGCGGCGGCTCGTATTCGGCGTCGCGCAGCTCCTGCGCGAATCCGGCTTCCCTGGCGAAGGATTCGGCCGCGCGCCGCAGCTGCTCGGGGCTGCCGGGTCCGGCTGCGGGGTGCGGGGAGTCCAGGTGCGCGGCGGCGGTCACCAGGGCCGCGGCCTGATCGAGCTCACCGCGCTCGTGGGTGTCGATGGTCAGTTCGCGCCGGACCGGATCGTAGGAGTCGACGTGCGGTGCGCCCGCGCCGTCGACCATGCGGACCGAGATCCCGGCCGCGCGCAGGGTGTCGAGGGCGGCACGGCCGGTGTCGGTCTGCGCCAACACTTCCGCGACCGAGACCAGCCGCGGGTCGGTGCCCTCGGACAGGTAGCGCGAGTCCACGTAGTGCGAGTCGCTCACGACCGGGTAGACGAGCTCGCGCACGGCGCGCTGCTCCGGGCGGACGGCATCCCGATCCGGCGAATCCGGTTCGCGCCGTGGGGGTTCGGGGCGTATGGGAGTCTCCGAAGTCGTGGTCTTGCCGGTGTGATCGGCGGTCTGCTCGGAGTTGTCCGGCTCGCGTTGCGCGCCGCTGTCGTCGGATTCGGGGCCGCCGGGTTTGTGCGGGGTCGCGCCGGGGGCCGGGTCGTCGCCGCCGGGTTCGCGGCCGGTGGTGCCCGAACCGTGGGGCCCGTCTCCGTTGTCCGGGTCACCAGGCTTCGGGGCCTCGGACGCGGCGTCGACGTGCGGGGTCTCGATGGGATCGCGGTGCGGCGCGACCGTGCCGCCCTCGGCCTCGAGGCGGTAGTCCCCCGGGACGAACAGGTTTCGGCCGCTGTAGCTGGGGACGTCGCGCAGCATCGAATGGCAGTTGGCACATGCCGGGGCCTCGCCGCCGAGGGCGTTGCGTTTCGTGTCGGCGAGCCAGCGCGGGTCGAAACGCAGCTCCCCGAGCACATCCCGACCCAGCGGCGGCGGGTCGGAATCCTCGCCGTGGGTGTTGCGCCACTGCTCGTCGTGGGCCCGCTGGCGCGCCCACAGCAGCTCGTTGACGGCCTTGACCTCGGCGTGCCGCAGGGGTTCGTCGAAGTGGGCGCGGCCCTCGAAGACCACCGGCTGGGGTTCCGGCTGGCCCTTGACCTTCCGGGTGGCCGGTTCGTCCTCGGCCTTCAGCACCGGGTGTTTCCACTCGCCGAGGGCGCGGTGGTTCTCGCGCAGCAGCGGATGGAGGTGTTCCTCGTCGATCAGGTCGGTCCGGCTACCGTTCACGGCCTCGGTGATCTCACCGGTACGCAGGTCGATCGCGAGGGCGCTGCACGGCCCGTCGCCCTCGAGCCGGTTCGCCGCGTGAATCTTGGCGCGGGCGTTGGAGAGATCGCCCACGTACTCGTGGACGGGCTTGCCGTCGATCGAATTGATCAGGCCGTCTTCGCCCTTGGTGACTCGGGTCGTGTCGTTCGGATCGATCTGCTCGAGCACCGCGCCCCGGGTCTTGTCCTCTTCGAATCCGGGGTCGTGGACGTGTTGCGCCGGACCGGGATCGGAGAGTTCATCCGTCAGGGTGACCGGATGCTCCATGGGCTCACCGGCCGTCGGGGCCCTGTACGGCTCGCCCTCCGCGTGGTCGGCGTGGTCGGCTTGATGGCCCCCGCCGCCGTCGTGTCCGTCATCGCCCGGCTGATGGTGGTGCGATTCGGCGGGCTCCGGCTCCTTGCCGATGCGGGCGAGCTCCTCAGGGGCGACGGTCTCGTCGACCTTCGGCCGCTTGCCGGAATCCGTTGCGGCCTGCTCGTTCTCGGGGTGCGCATGGGGTGCGAACTTCGGATCGAGACCGTGGCGGGTGCGCATGCTGAGCGGATCCAGCGCCTTGCCGTCCGCCTTGAACATGATGGCGTGGATGCCCTTGGTCTCCACCGCGACGATGGGCGGGTGGCCGTGCTCGCGGCCCGCGGCCGGATCCTTGACCATGATCTCGCCGCCCTCGTTGACCAGCAGGTAGGCGTGCGCGCCCACACCGTGCTCGTCGGCGGGACCGGCGTAGTGGTCGACGACCACGGCGGCGGAACCGGGGCCCAGCTCACGCAGGCGGTCCGCGATGGCGTCGTGGTCGGCGTAGGTGCGCAGCTTGCCGCCCGCCGCGGCCACCAGTTGCTTGGCGGTCATGCCTTCGGGGCCGATCTCGTGCTCGGGCACGATGATCGAATCATTGCCGGTCAGCTGTCGCGCCAGCTCCAGCGACATGGCGCCGCAGTTACCGGGCTGCTCCTCCTCCGGTGCGGGCTCCGCCGAATCATGGTGCGCGGCGGCCGCATCGGAGGGCTCGTCCAGCTTGCCCGGGTGCTCGGCCGCACCGTCGCCGCGTTCGGGCCGGCCCGCGCGGCTTTCCGCGGGCGGCTCGGTGTGATCGTCTCGGCCGCGGGATTGTTCGCCGGTGGTCTCGTGCGGGCGTCCGCCTTCCGGCGTGTGCCGGGTGGTGTGCTCCGCGGCGCGCGGGACCGGGTGGTCGCCGAGCGGGAGCGGGGCGACGAGGAGAGCGTCGTCGGGCGTGCCGGAGTCGTGGTGGTCGTCGGAGGGCGTGCCGTCGTGGTCGCGCTCGCCCGGACGCGCCGAGCCGTCCCCGGCGGGGTGTTCACCCGC
This sequence comes from Nocardia sp. NPDC059154, assembly GCF_042755705.1. NCBI lineage: Bacteria > Bacillati > Actinomycetota > Actinomycetes > Mycobacteriales > Nocardiaceae > Nocardia > Nocardia sp. NPDC059154. The sequence continues at coordinate 146,923 of NZ_JBHZCS010000001.1, read as the reverse complement.
CGGGCGGGCGGTGTGCTCGTCGCGTGGACGTTCGGCGGGCGCGTGCTCCTCGGACGGATCCTGCCGCGGTGCGGATGATTCCGGTCGTTCGGCCGCTTCGGAGGGCTGATCCTCGCGGCTGCGCGACTCGGTTTCGGCGGGGCGGCTGTCGTCGCCGTTCGGGCGGCTGCCGTCGGCCGCCGGAGCGGAGTCGTCAGTGCGCGAATCGGTCTCGCGCTCCGGCGCGGGCGTGTCCTCGGATTCGGGACGTGCGGCGGGCTCGGACTCGTCGGGACGCGAACCCGAAGGCTCGTGATCCGTTGCGGCCGGGTGCTCCGGATCATCGTGGGCGACAGCCGGGTCATCGTGGGCGACAGCCGGATCGTCATGGGCGGCAGCCGGATCGTCATGGACGACAGCGGGGTCGTCGTGGTTGACGGCGGGATCGTGTAGCTCGCCGTCCGTGCGCGGAGTGCCGGAGTCTGCGCCCTCGTGGGTTGCGCCCTCTCGCGAATCCGGCTGTCCCGCAGGGTGCTCGGCGGGAGCGGTCTCGTCGTGAGTGGGGGTGAGCTCGGGAGCCACGCCAGCGCGGGGGTCGGATTCCACCGGGGCCTCGGGCTGGGACGGATCGGGTTCGCGCCCGGGTGCAGGGTGTTCGGTGTCCTCGATGGGAGCGGAATCGCGCTCGGCCACAGGGTGATCGGCGTCGACGGGCGTCGTGCCGCGCTCCGGGGTGGTCGGCTCGTGGCCGGGCTCGGCGGAGTTCGGGTGGGCTGCGGTCGGTTCCTCGCCGGGGCGGGCCTCGGGTGCGCCCGAGCGGGCGTCGGTGCCGGTCTGGGGGCGGGCGTCCGTACCCGCCTGGGGGCGCGTCGATTCCGGGCGGCCGTCGGGCCGAGCGCCCGCGGGGTCACCGGCGCGACCCGGGGCGGGCCGGTCCCCGGAGCCACCGGCGCGCGGCGTATCCGAGCGCGGAGCGTCGGAACGCGGTGTCTCGGAACGCGGTTCCGGTGCGGCACCGCCATGCTGGGGGGCCGCGGTGTGGGCGGCGGGTGCGGCGGAGGCCGTGACACCCGGGCGGTCGCCCGCCACGGCGGGCGCCGCCGGGGCGGCCGTGTTGGAGGCGGCGGCGATCGGGGTGTCGGTCGGACCGGAGGCGGGCGCGGCACCGGACGCGTCGTGCGGGGCCGCCGCCGGGGCGCTCTGGGGCGCGAGGCCGTGGCTCGACCCGTTCGAATCGGACTGGGGCGCGGAGGCGGGTGTGTCGTGGGGGCCCGAATCCGCCTGCGCGCCCGCATCACCGGCGCGCGAGCCGGAGTCCGAGGGCTGGGCACTGGAATCCGAGGCGGTGGAGGTGCTCGAGGACGCCTTGGGGTCGGCGGCGGGGGCCGACGAAGAGGCGCCCCGCGAGTCGGTGGGCGCCGAGGATTGCGCCGGTCCGGACGACGATTGGGCGGGGCCCGACGAGGTCTGGGCGGCGGGAGCGGCGGAGTTCTGGGTGGGGCCGGGGCCGTTGGAGGTGGAATCGGCGGTGGGGGCGGGGGTTTCGTGCTTGCCCGCCTGGACGCCGGAATCGACCGAGGTGCCGCTGGTTTCGAGGGCGCCCGCGTGCGGTTGGCTGCCGTGGGTGTCGCCGGAGGTGCTGTCGGCGGGGGTGTGGGAGGTGGTGTCCTGCGGTGTGTGGGCCTGGCCGTGGTCACCGCCGCCGGTGGCCGACGGATCGTCGGTCGGCGCGCCACGGTCGGACGCACGGCCGTCGCCGCCGCCGACGCCACCGGTGTCGCCGCCCTCGGGATGTGCGGTGCTGCCGTCCCCGGTGGGCCGGGCATTGGCGGTGGGATCGCTACTGTCGCCTTCGAATCCGGCCGCGTGCGTATTGGGTCCGCCGGTGTCGCTGGTGCGGCCGCCGTCGCCGCCACCGGTATTGCCGGAATCGCCACCACCGGTGTTGCCGACATCGCCGCCACCCGTGTGGCCCGTATCGCCGCCGGTGTGGCCACCCGTGTCACCGGGATTGACGCCCGAACCGTCCGGGCGCGCACCGACATTCGCCAGATCGGAGGGCACGCCCGCCTTCCACGCCGAGACGCGCGGCTCCCAGAAGCTGTGGGAGGCAGTGTGATTCAGGCCGGACAGGCCGCCATTGGAGACACCGGCGGTGAGCATGCGCGGGTCGAAATTGGTGAAGGCGTTGCCCATGTTCTTCCAGGCGTCGCCCCAGCCGTGCTGATAGGCGTCGAGCCCGAACTGCGCGCCGGTCCCCGCCAGGAATCCCGCTCCCGCACCGGCCAATCCGGCGCTGGTGCCGGTGATGGCCGCACTCAGGTAGTGGTTCATGGCCGAGCCCTCGAAGTGCTCGCCCAGCGCCTTGCCGACCTTGCCACCTGCGATACCGCCCGCGGCCGAACTCACCGCGGTGACGCCGATCTTGCCCCAGTCGAAGCCGCTGCGGTGCCCGGCCGCGATCTGGTAACCCTCGATGCCCACTTCCTGGAGCACGCCCAGCCCGGCGTCCAGAACGAAGTGCCGCAGCATGAATTTCGCCAGCGACGAGCCCACCAGCTTGCCGACGTACTCGGCGATGCGCTCGACCGCCTCCCTGCCGATGATGCGCACGGCGATGCGGGTGGCCGCCTGCGCCGCCGCCTCCGCGGCCGGGGCGGTGGGCGGGAAGATCCACGCCGCGGCCATCTCGAACGCCAGCATGGCCAGCGACGAGTAGAACATCAGCTTGGTCGACTCGATCTCGGTGCCGGTGTCGTGCACCGAATCACCCAGCTGATCGAAGAAACCCGCCAGATCCAGGATGGAGGTGTTGCCGTCCTGTTTTCCGCCGACGCCGGCCATCAGATCGAACTGCTTGGCCATCTGGTCTCGGCCGTCACCGTCCACGTACGCGGCCAGCGTGGCGGATTTGGCCGCGTCCATACCCGAGACCTGGTCGCGCAGGCCGTCGGCCGCGGTCTTCCAGTAGGTGGCCAGGTCCCACATCTGGTCTTCGTTGCCCTGGGGCCATTCGACCCCGACGATCCAGCCCAGCCATTCGAGTTCAGAGGGCAGTTCCAGAGCCATGGCCGGCTACCTCGCCCGGCGCGGTCGTATCACCATCCGGAATCGGTGGCCCCGCCCCGTCGCGGCTGCGCCGCATCGCTATTCGCGTTCGAATCCTGGTAGCCGCCCAGGCGCTCCGCGGACTTCGGCGGCGCGGTCGACACCACCGGCGGCTCCGGAATCGCGAGTTCCTTGCTCAGATCGGGCATGCCGGGCACCAGGTCGGCGAGGGTGGGCAGACGCTTGCGGTTCTGCGAGACCGGCGCCATGATGTCGCGGCCGCGGCGGGCCACCTCGGCGGCCGCCTGCTGGGCGGCGTCGGTGACCGCGCGGGCGATCTCCGGGTAGTCGAGATCCTCTATGTCAGAGGAGAATTTGGTCTCGATCACGGTGCCGTCGGCGTTCACCGTGACCGTCACCCGCTTGCGGACCGTGACCGAGGCGGTCAGCGCCGCGCGCTCACGCTGCAGTTGGGTGATGAGGCGCATCTGCTCGCCGAAGCCGTCGAGGATCTCGGCCAGCTCGGCCTTCTGGCGTTCGTTGCTCATTGCGCGGCCTGCTGGAAGCCCTCGCGGTTGGCCTCTTCGGTCGCCTCCAGCTTGTCGGCCGAATCCTTCTGCGACTTCGAAAAATTCGCGAAGGTCCCGGCCATATTGGTCGCGCCCTCGAGAATGTTCTTCTTGCTGGCCAGGTAGCCCTGGTCGCCATTCGCGAACTGGTTGCCGAGCGAATCATTGCCCCACGGCGTGCCGAGCGCGTCCGCCTGAGCGCCGAAGTTGTTCACCACGCCGTTGATGCCATCGCGGACGTCGCCAGTGCGCTGCGACGCCGTGATCAGCAAATCATGGTAGGACTCCAACCGACTGCCGCTCATGATGTCGACCTTGGCAGCCCAGGGCAACCAGACCGTGGCCGGAATGTTAACGGACAGTGCCGATTCGAGCGCGAGGGCACGAGCCGCGGCTACCGCGCCCTCCCCCTCGATCACAGCTCGTCCTCGCCCCGCCATTCCATCTGCTGCAGTATGCGATCGATGCAGCCGCCGAGATACTCGGCGAACCGTTGCCCATCGACGCCGACGGCGATGGGGGTCTCGGGATCCAGGTCGATCAGGTAGCGACCGTCGTCCGGCAGATCCCGCCACAGCAGGGTCGACAACGTCATCCCGCGCGGGCCGTATTTCGATCGGCCCTGCACCACGCGGACGGCTCCGGTCAACTCGGCCGGCGCGGAAAGGAATGCGAGACTGCGCGATTCGAGGGTTTCCTCGAAGGTGTCGAAGGCTCCGGACTGCGGGCTGGCGTACGGATCCGGCTCGGACGCCTCCTTCACGATCGAGACCGCGGGCCGCCAGCCCGCCTCGCGATGCGGCAGTTGCGCAATGAGCACCGCGGGCATGAGCTCCGGTTCGCACTCGAGCATTGTGATATTCCCGCTGTGTTCGAGCGTTTCCCCGGGCTCCTGCTTGATCACGAAGGCCCGTCGACCGCGCCGTGCGGCGTGCAACCGCATGCGGCGGGCCGGATTGTCAAAATCGTCGTCCACCCAGGCGTGTACGCCGACCCACACCTCCGGACGTACGATCGCCTCGAACCCCACACCGAAGTCCTGGCCGAGCTCGGCATCGAGCTTCGCGCGAGTCACCGCGAGTTCGTGCTCGTAGTCGTTGGCGAGCATGGTGCGACTGGTGTAGACCAAGGGCGAGGGCATCCGGCCGTCACCGAAGCGGTTGCACAACACCTTGAATTCGAGGTCGGTGAACTCCCATTTCACGACTCGATCACCGGCGCATGCGCCTCGAGGGTGTGTGCCAGCGAATCGACGAAGTCCACCGGCGCGGGTTCGGCCCCGGCGGTCACGCCCTCGGTCATCACCGCCGCGGCGGGTGCGGCCGCCACACCCAGAACGGGTTGGGCGAGTTCACCATCCAAGCCCGCACGGCTGAACAGGTTGGTGAACGATGGCTCCTCTGGCGCGAACGGCAACGCGCCCGGCGCCAAGGGCAGCACGCCACCCGGTGTCAACGGCGGCACGCCACCCGGAATCGACGGCGTCGCCACCACTTGCCCGGAGGCGGGGGCGATCGCCGCGCCACCGGCGGGCGTGGTATCGCCCGGCAGCGCGGCGGCGGGCTGCGCGGTGTCCGTCGGCAGACCGAGCAATTGCTTCAGCTCGTTCAGCTTGTCCGGCGACCCCTCGAGCGCGGTGAGCGCATTGGTCACCGTGTCCTGCGGAACCCCCAGCGCCTCCGCCAGTTTGGCGATATCACCGGTGCCGAGCGCGGATTGCAGCTGCTGCAGCGTGGTGCCCAGGGACGACAGACCCTGCAGGCCGGTCGAGCCCGCACTCGCCAGCGAGCTCAGCATGCCGGCGATCGACGACAGCCCGTCCTGCCCGGAACTGCCGCCGCTCGAGGTGTTGGACGCCTGCGGCACGGACGTGCCGGGGACACCGGAATTCGGATTCGTGCCGGATGGGTTGGCGCCGTTGGGATTCTGCCCGCTGGGGTTGGTGCCGTTCGGATTCGACCCGGCCGGGTTGGCGGCATGCGGGTCGGGCGTGTTCTGCAGAGGCGGAATGTTCGGGGGCTTGTACTGGCTGCCGGTGTTGGCACCACCGGTATTGGCACCGCCGGTGTTGGCACCACCAGCATTGGCACCGCCAGTGTTGGCACCGCCAGTGTTGTCTTTGCCGCCGTTGTCTCCGCCGGTGTTGTCTTTGCCGCCGTTGTCTTTGCCGCCGTTGTCTTTGCCGCCGTTGTCTTTGCCGCCGTTGTCCTTACCGCCGTTGTCCTTACCGCCCTTGTCATCGCTGGGCTTCTGCGGTGGCAGCATCGTCGGGGAGCAGATCACCGGCAGCGTCGCCGCGGTGTCCTGCAAGGGATCGTGGTAGGTCTGCTGCCACTCGTCGCGGTAGTCACCCATCTGACTCCGGCAGTGCGGGGGCTCTTTCGGCGTCTGCGGCATGCACTCCGCCGTGCATTTCATCCAGTTCGCCGTGTAGTTCAGCAGTTCGCCGGTGGTTTTGACCACGTCGGCAATAGCGCCGAGATCGGTGACATATGTCTTCACCGCGTTCTGAGCGGCTTGCACGCCGCCGGTGTCGTTGGGACTCGACCACGACCCGCTGAGCCCCACGATGTTGTTGTGGAAGTCGCTGGCGTGGCGCTCGATCTGATCCCCGACCCACTTCCACATATCCCCGGCGCTGGCGTAGGGACCGGGCTTCATGGCCTGACCGAGGTCGTAGAGGTCCTTCCAGCCGAGCCACTCCTTGTGCTCGATGCTGACGTCGACCCCCTGCTTGGCCTTCCCCGTATCCTTCTTGAACTTGTTCAGATCGTCGGGGAGGTCGGTGTCGTCATCGACATCGTCGGCGCTCTTCTTGCCCGGCGGCTTCAGTCCCAGGTCGCGGGCCGTCGTCGGCATCGGCGTGTTCTGGTACCGGAAATTGTCGGCCGAAGCATGGTCGGCAGACAGATAGGCACGGCCGGCCGCCTCGAAGGTCTTACCCATGTCGGTGAGGATGGCCACGTGCGTGTCGAGGACGTCGAACAGCGTCTTACCGGCGGCATTGAACGCGTTGGTCATCAGACCGCCCGAGGTCAGCGTGCCAATCTTCTCGAGCGACTCGAGACCCGCCCCGCCCGCTTGCTGCTTCAGATAAAGGAACAGATCGATCATGCCGGCGACGTACTGCGCGCCCTGCTCGGCGGAACCCGGATCGTATTTCAGGGCCCCGGTATCGGCCTGACTCCTGAGTCCCGGCCAGGCTGTCTTGTCTTTGTTATCGTCTGCCATCGGTAACTACTGTCGCTCCGCCCAGTTTTCCGCTATCCGTGCCAGCACAGCCTACTGTCGTGAACTCCCGATGGCGCACAAGGAAATTCGGGGCATGTGTGGCTGCTCGAGGATAGCCCCGCGGGCGCGAACGGGCAGTCTGAGAAGATCGACAGTCATGCGGGTACTGGTGCAGCGGGTGACATCGGCGCAGGTGAGCGTGGACGGCGCGGTCGTCGGGCGGATCGATCCCGCCGCGCACGGCGCGCCCCAGGGATTGGTGGCGCTGGTCGGGGTTACCCACTCCGATACCGAGAGCACCGCGAAAACGCTGGCCGACAAACTGTTCCGACTACGGATTCTGGACGGGGAGCGCTCCGCCGCCGATCTGTCCGCGCCCATCCTGGTGATCAGTCAGTTCACCCTCTACGCCGATACCACCAAGGGCCGTCGCCCCTCGTGGAACGCCGCCGCCCCCGGGCCGGTCGCGGAACCGCTGGTGGACACGTTCGCCGCCGCCCTGCGCGCACTCGGGGCGACGGTCGCCACCGGACGGTTCGGGGCGCATATGCATGTCGAGCTCGTCAACGACGGCCCCGTCACCATCCTGCTCGAAAGCTGACCAGGGACAACAACGCCTGCGGCTAGGGTGGCGGGCATGCTGCTGTGGATCAATGGGCCCTTCGGCGGAGGGAAGACGCACACCGCGTTCGAGTTGCATCGGCGGTTGCCCGGGAGTGTGGTGTGCGATCCCGAGGAGGTCGGATTCGGGCTGCATCGGGTTATCCCCAAGGAGTTTCGACCCGACTTCCAGGATCTACCGGCCTGGCGGCAGGGCGTCTTCGAGACACTCGATCTGGTGTTGAGCAAGCACGGCGGGCCGGTGATCGCGCCGATGACGGTGGTCGAGCCGGTCTACTTCGCGGAAACAGTCGGGCGGTTGCGCGAAAAGGGTCACGACGTACGGCATTTCGCGCTCATGGCGCGTCCGGAGACGGTGGTGCGGCGGCTGCGGGAACGGGCGCTGGGCGGGCTGCGGCACGAGAGCTTCGCCATCGACCGGGTGGATCATTGCTTGAATGCCCTGGCGCGACCGGAATTCACCGAACACATCCACACCGACGAGCTCTCGCTGCGTGAGGTCGCCGACCACATCGCCGCCGCCTCGGGCCTTACCCTGACCCCGAACACCGACTGCAGACTCCGCACCGAGCTACGGCGGATCCTGTTGGGGGTCAGGCATATTCGACTGTTCTGAACCTCGCTGTCAGCGGACCCACTTCGAAGTCAGGCCCGCGACGATGGAACCGTCGAGGTCCGAGAGGCTGTCGGCGACGAAGGCTCGGGCGAAGTCCGAAGTCTGCCAGCGGAAGACGACCGGGTAGGCGGTGAGGGCGGACAGGACCACCTCGGCGACCTGGTCGGCGGTTTGGGCAGTGCTGTAGGCGCCGCGGGTGCGGTTGATGTAGGCCTCGAGCGCGGGGGCGTAGGGACCGGCGGCGTCGACCGCGGCGGGGATGTCGACTCGCGCATTGTTGACGAATTCCGTTGTCACCGCGCCGGGTTCGATGACACTCACCCCGACGCCGACCGTGGCGGCGACCGGCTCCAGGCTCTGCATGAACCCCTCGACCGCGAATTTCGCGGCGCAGTACGCCTCGTTGAATGGCTGGCCGACCGCGCCGCCGACGCTCGTCACCGTCACCACGCGGCCCTTCGACGCGCGCAGATGCGGCATGGCAGCCTTGGTCACCTCCACCACTCCGAAGTAGTTGACTTCCATGGCCCGGCGGATGTCCGCCATCGGCAGGTGCTCCAGGGTGCCCAGAACCGAGATGCCCGCATTGTTGATCAGGGCGTCCAGCCGGCCGTAGTCGGCGACCACGCCCGCCAGGCACTCGGCGATGGAGGCGGGGTCGGTGACATCCAGGCGGCGCACGTCGGACCCGGTGTCCCGGACCGGGCCGGCCTTGTCCAGATTGCGCAGTGTCGCCACGGTCTTGTATCCCGCCCGCACCGCCGCGGCGGCGACCGCCAGCCCGATCCCGCTGGAGGTCCCGGTGATGAGAACAACCCTGTCGGCCATCACTCCATCGAACCAGAACCCGCCCCGGGTCCGCGCCGCCACGCCCGGCGGGTCAGGACGTGGGCGTGAGCAGCTTCAGGACCCGCTCCACCAGGGCCGTGTCGCAGTGCTCCACCACCTCGGTGATCAGGCCGTCCGCCATGGTGAACAGCAAGCAGTAGGTCTGGTGGTAGGGCTCGCCGGCGAGGGTGGTGGCGTAGCCGCGGGCCTGGACCACCACTCGGTCGCCGTCGGCCAGGATCAGATCCGCCTCCATGCGGTAGGCGTCGGCGAACTGGCCCATGAGGGGACGCAGGAGACCCTGCACCACAGCGGTTTTCGGCCCCCAGGTGCCCGACCAGGACCACGATCCGGGAAAGGTCCAGCGGCAATCGTCGGCCATCGCGTCGGTCAGGGCGCGACCGTTGCCCAGGGCCAGCTGCTCGAAGACGGCCCGGATGAGTTCTCGGTTGTCCGTGTTGCTCATACGGTCGACGCTACGAGCGGTGCGGGCATGCGAACAGCGAGAATCCCTCATACCAGGTATCACGAACTCGCATGGGCCGGAGGCGGAAACCACCTGCGGCAGATCCGCTTCGGTCAGATCGATTGCGGAAACCATTGGCAGACTTCGCGAATCGGTCATCTCGAGGGAACCATCGGGGGATACCGGCTGACAGAGCGGGCCGGAAACGACCGCACCCGCCTCAGCCGGGCTGAAGCGGGTGCGGGAAAAGCGCTGTGCGGAGCCTACTCCGGGCGCAGGGTCAGGATGCGCGGGCCGTTTTCGGTGACCGCGACCGTGTGCTCCCAGTGGGCGGCTCGGGTGCCGTCGTCGGTGACGACGGTCCAGTTGTCGTCCAGCTCATGGGTTTCCGTGGTGCCGAGGGTGAGCATGGGCTCGATGGCGAGGACGGAGCCGACGCGGAGTTCGGGGCCCTTGCCGGGTGCGCCCTCGTTGGGCAGGAACGGGTCCATGTGCATTTCGCGACCGATGGCGTGGCCGCCGTAACCGGAGACGATGCCGTACTTGCGGTCGTGCAGCTTCTCGGCGGCGTAGGTGCCCTGCTCGATGGCGTGCGAGACGTCCGAGAGCCGGTTGCCCGGGAGCATGGCGGCGATGCCGGCCTCCATGGACAGCCGGGTCGCCTCGCTGAGCAGGCGGTCCGCCTCAATGATCGTGCCGACGCCGAAGGTCCACGCCGAATCGCCGTGCCAGCCCTCGAGGATGGCGCCGCAGTCGATGGACACCAGGTCGCCCTCGGCGAGAACCTCGTCCTTGGACGGGATGCCGTGCACCACTCGGTCGTTCACCGACGAGCAGATGGAACCCGGGAAACCGTGGTAGCCCTTGAAGGACGGGATCGCCCCGGCCTCACGGATGACCTGCTCGGCCACCTCGTCCAGCTCCCAGGTGGAGACACCGGGCGCGGCGGCGGCTCGCACCGCCACCAGCGCGCGGCCGACGATAGCGCCGGCCGCCGCCATGGCGTCCAGTTCACCGGCGGTGCGGAAGGGCACCACCCGCTTGCTCTTGCGTCCGAAGACCATTCAGCGACCCAGGGCCTTCAGCGCCCGCTCGTTGACCTCGGCGACGTCGCCGATACCCTCGACCGAGACGACCTGCCCGTCGTAGTGCTCCAGCAGCGGCTCGGTCTCCTCGCGGTAGACGCGCATGCGGTTGCGGATGACCTCTTCGGTGTCGTCGCCGCGGCCGCGGGCCAGCATGCGCTCGACCACCACGTCCTCGTCGACCACGAAGGAGATGACGGCGTCGAGCTCCTTGCCGGCCTCCTTGAGCATCTTCTCCAGCGCCTCGGCCTGATCCACGGTGCGCGGGTAGCCGTCCAGGATGAAGCCGTTGACGGCGTCCGGCTCGGCGATGCGCGCCTCGACCATGCGGTTGGTCACGTCCGACGGGACCAGGTTGCCGGCGTCCAGGTACTGCTGCGCCTCGCGGCCCAGCGGAGTCTGCTCCGCGATATTCGTGCGGAAGAGGTTCCCGGTGGAGATGTGCGGAACACCGAGCTTTTCCGACAACAGTTCGGCCTGGGTGCCTTTACCGGCACCGGGCGGTCCGAGCAGTACGAGTCTCACTTCAGGAACCCTTCGTAGTTTCGGTTCATCAACTGGCTCTCGATCTGTTTCACGGTATCGAGGCCGACGCTCACAATGATCAGCACGGAGGTACCACCGAACGGCAGGCTGGACACGCCGCCACCTGCGGAGCCGATGCCCAGCAGCAGGTTCGGTAGCACAGCAACAGCGCCGAGGTAGAGCGAGCCGGGCAGGGTGATCCGGCTCAGGACGAAGTTCAGGTAATCGGCGGTCGGCCTGCCCGGGCGGTAGCCGGGGATGAAGCCGCCGAACTTCTTCATCTCGTCCGCGCGCTCCTCCGGATTGAAGGTGATCGCGACATAGAAGTAGGTGAAGAACACGATCAGGGCGAAGTAGATCGCCACATAGACCGGGTTACTCGGGTTGACCAGGTACTTCTGGATCAGCTCCTGCCACTTGGCAGGGTTACCGGAACTCTTCTGGGTCAACTGCGCCAACAGGTTCGGCAGATACAGCAGCGAGGAGGCGAAGATGACCGGGATGACACCCGCCTGGTTCACCTTCAACGGCAGATAGGTCGAGGACCCGCCGTACATCTTCCGGCCGACCACGCGCTTGGCGTACTGCACCGGAATCCGGCGCTGGCCCTGCTCGACGAAGATGACGCCGACGATGACCACGAATGCGGCGAAACCGACCAGAATGGTGGTGAGCAGGCCACGGCTGTCGTAGATCTGCTTGCCCTGCGACGGAACTCGCGCCGCGATACCCGCAAAGATCAACAGCGACATGCCGTTACCGATGCCGCGCTCGGTGATCTGCTCGCCGAACCACATGACCAGGGCCGCGCCCGCGGTCATGACCAGCACGATGATGATCATGCCGAAGATCGAGGTGTCGTCCAGGATGTCCTTCTGGCAGCCACGCAGCAGCTGACCGCGGGAGGCGAGCGCGACCAGACCGGTCGACTGCAGCACGGCCAACGCGATCGACAGATACCGCGTGTACTGGGTCATCTTGTTCTGACCCGACTGGCCTTCTTTGCGCAGTTCCTCGAACCGCGGGATGACGACGGTCAACAGCTGGATGATGATGCTCGCCGTGATGTACGGCATGATGCCGATCGCGAACACGGACAGCTGCAGCAACGCGCCGCCGGAGAAGAGGTTGATCAGCTGGTAGATACCGGCGTCATTGCCGCCGTTGACCAGGTTGATGCATTCCTGAACGTTCTTGTAACTGACGCCCGGCGAGGGCAGCGACGCACCGAGCCGGTAGAGCGCGATCAGTCCCAGCGTGAAGAGAATCTTCCGCCGTAAGTCCGGGGTCCGGAAAGCCGACACGAAGGCGGAAAGCACAGATCCTCCTGGCTAACGACATGGGTCAGGCCACGGATTCAGCGATGGGCTGGTTTAGCCGAAAAACGCCGAGAACCATGACGGTGTTGGCAGACAACACTTGAACTCTAACAGCGGCACCGGGCGAGCTCGCGACTCGCCCGGTGCCATTGCTATTTCAGGTTACCGTCAGGCCAGCTCGGTGGCAGTGCCACCCGCCGCAGTGATCTTCTCCTTGGCGGCGCCGGAGAACTTGTCGGCCGAGACCTGAACGGCCACAGCGATTTCGCCCTCGCCGAGCACCTTCACGAGCTCGTTCTTGCGAACGAGGCCGTTGGCGACCAGCTCGGCCTTGCCGATGGTGCCGCCCTCGGGGAACACGCGGGCGATGTCACCGACGTTCACGACCTGGTACTCGGTGCGGAACGGGTTGGTGAAGCCCTTGAGCTTGGGCAGACGCATGTGAATCGGCATCTGACCGCCCTCGAAGCGGACCGGGACATTCTTGCGAGCCTTCGTACCCTTGGTACCGCGGCCCGCGGTCTTGCCCTTCGAGCCCTCACCGCGACCCACACGGGTCTTCTCGGTCTTGGCACCGGGGGCAGGACGAAGGTGGTGCAACTTGATGGTCATGCGGAAACCTCCTCAACAACAACGAGGTGGCGCACGACGTTGATCAGGCCGCGGTTCTGCGAGTTGTCCTCGCGCACCACGGTCTGGCGGATACCGCGCAGCCCGAGGGTGCGCAGCGACTCCCGCTGGTTCGCCTTGGCGCCGATGCTGGACTTGATCTGGGTGACTTTCAGCTGTGCCATATCAGGCTCCCTGTCCCGCACGCGCACGCAGCATGCCCGCCGGAGCCACGTCCTCGATCGGCAGACCGCGGCGCGCGGCAACCTCTTCGGGACGCTGCAGCATCTTGAGGGCAGCAACGGTGGCATGCACAACGTTGATGGCGTTGTCGCTACCGAGCGACTTGGCCAGAACATCATGGATACCGGCACATTCGAGCACGGCACGGCACGCGCCACCGGCGATCACACCGGTACCGGGCGAAGCCGGACGCAGCATGACGACACCGGCAGCCGCCTCACCCTGAACCGGGTGGGTGACGGTGGAGCCGATCATCGGAACGCGGAAGAAGTTCTTGCGAGCCTCTTCGACACCCTTCTGGATGGCCGCGGGAACTTCCTTGGCCTTGCCGTAGCCGACGCCGACGAGACCGTTGCCGTCACCGACGATCACGAGGGCGGTGAAGCTGAAGCGACGACCACCCTTCACGACCTTGGAGACGCGGTTGATCGCGACGACGCGCTCGAGCTGGTTCTTCTCGGCGGCACTGTCGCGACGGTCGCTACCGCCGCGGCGGTCGCGACCGCCACCGCGCTGATCGCGGTTGTCGCTGCCACCATTCTGTCCGGCGGGACCGTTTCCGCCGTCGCGCCGCTGACGTCCCGGCATCAGACGTTCCTTCCGTTCGCAGTGTTGATCATCAGAACTTCAGCCCACCTTCACGGGCGGCGTCAGCGAGAGCCGCGATACGGCCGTGGTAGTCGTGACCACCACGGTCGAACACGACCGCCTCGACACCGGCAGCCTTGGCGCGGGCGGCGATCAGCTCGCCGACCTTGGCGCCCTTGGCGGACTTGTCACCCTCGAGAGCACGCACATCGGCCTCGATGGTCGACGCGGCGGCAATGGTCTTGCCGGCGGAGTCGTCGATCAGCTGGGCGTGGATGTGGCGCGAGGAGCGGTTGACCACCAGGCGCGGACGCGCGGTGGTGCCGACGACCTTCTTGCGCAGACGGAAGTGACGACGCGTCTTGGACAGGCGGCGCGCGGTCGAGGCGTCCTTGCCGATCGGCTTGCGAGCGGCCTTCTGCTTTTCGGTTTGTGCCATGGCTTACTTACCCGTCTTTCCGACCTTGCGGCGAACGACCTCGCCGGCGTAGCGGATGCCCTTGCCCTTGTACGGATCGGGCTTACGCAGGCCGTGGATCACCGCGGCGATCTGGCCGACCTTCTGCTTGTCGATGCCGGACACCGAGAACTTGGTCGGGGACTCCACCGCGAAGGTGATGCCCTCGGGCGCGTCGACCGGAACCGGGTGGCTGTAGCCCAGGGCGAACTCGAGGTTCGAGCCCTTGGCCTGCACGCGGTAACCGACGCCGAAGATTTCCATCTTCTTCTCGTAGCCCTGCGTCACACCCACGATCATGTTGCTGATCAGGGTGCGGGTCAGACCGTGCAGGGAGCGGTTCTGGCGCTCGTCGTTGGGACGAACCACCTCCAGCTCACCGGACTCGGCCTTGGCGACGGTGATCGGCTCGGCGACCACGTGCGAGAGGGTGCCCTTGGAACCCTTCACCGTGATGCTCTGGCCGTCGATCGTCACCTCGACGCCGGCGGGAACCGGGATCGGCTTCTTACCGATACGCGACATTGTTCCTACCTCCCTTACCAGACGTAGGCGAGGACTTCGCCGCCCACGCCCTGCTGCTTGGCCTGACGGTCAGTGAGCAGACCCGAGGACGTGGAGATGATCGCCACGCCCAGGCCGCCGAGCACCTTGGGCAGGTTGGTGGACTTCGCGTAGACCCGGAGGCCCGGCTTCGACACGCGGCGCACACCCTGCAGGGAACGCTCACGGCTCGGGCCGTACTTCAGGTCGACGATCAGGGTCTTGCCGACGGTCGCATCTTCGGTGCGGAAGTCGGCGATGTAGCCCTCGCGCTTGAGGATCTCGGCGATGTTCGCCTTGAGCTTCGAGTGCGGAGCCTTCACCTGATCGTGGTACGCCGAGTTGGCGTTGCGCAGACGGGTCAGAAAGTCTGCGATCGGATCAGTCATGGTCATGTGTTTGACCGGTACCTTCCTGCCGCGGTTCCCATTCAGCACCGTCTGAGATCGGCGGTCGTGGGCCTACGACAATTCGGGGCGGTCCAGCCGGGAACGCCCGACTGGAGAAAACGCTTGCGCCCGGAGCAAAAAGCCGCACACGCGAGGCGCGTGCGGACACAGGTGTGCCCGAGCAACCGGTCTAGTGTAGACAAGGGCTGATCAGCGGCCAAATCGAGGCCCCCGTCACACCCGCCGACGCCCGTACCCGACGCCGCAGATCAGTGGGCTGCGCCGAGGCAGAGGGCCCGGGGGATGTCTCCGGGGCGTTCGTAGGAGTAGGTGGCGATGGAGCCCTTGATGTGGTCGCACATGGTCTTGTCGAGGAGCGAGGCCAGGAGTTTGTATTCGGCGTCGGGGCCGGCGCAGGGGGTCAGTTCGACATCGTTGGCGCCCGACTTCCGCAGGCAGTCGCCTTCCTTGGCGTTGTCGACGGTGCGGGTCGCGTCGGAATCCTTTGCGATCAGGCAGAAGACGATGCCGGTGCCGAATGCTCCGATACCCTTCTTGGCCTTCAGCAGGTAGCTGTAGGTGGTCTGGGTGCCGGGGACGTTCTTGCAGGCCATGTCGGTCATGAACTCGGACCCGTCGGGGCGGGCCAGGACGCGGTAGACGGCCGTGCGGTCGCCGCAGTCCACCTTCTGCACGGTGCTGCCGCCGGTGTCGGTGAGGCAGTCGCCCTTCTGGGCCGCGTTCGCGGCGTGTGCCGGGTCGGCGCCCTTGATGCCCACGCAGATGGAGCCGCTTCCCTTGTCGGTGTAGACGTATTCGGTGCCCGCGACGTCCACGCAGCGGTCGTGGGTCTTGCCGGTGCCGGCTCGGTCGAGCACGACGAATCCGGCGTCCGACGAAGAGCAGGAGACCTTGTCGAAACCGTCGTCGCCGGCCTTCTTCATGCAATCGCCCTGCTGGACGGCGCTCGCGGAACCGCCGATCAGACCGCACCCGCTCGTGAACAATGCCAACAGCAGCGCCGAAACGGCTACCACCCAACGCATTCGGAATCCTCCCCCGATTCAAACCGTCGATCACGACGAATCGCCACCGTAGCGTTCTGCGGCGACGACCACCAATCGCCGAACGCCGCTCCATCCTGCCCGGCCGGGTGGAGTGCGGTTAATCTGACGATTCAGCATGCGAATTCGATGAAATGGCAAGGGAGTTGGGCCGGTGCCCTACGTGACCACCGACGACGGA
Organism: Nocardia sp. NPDC059154; assembly: GCF_042755705.1. Classification (NCBI taxonomy): domain Bacteria; kingdom Bacillati; phylum Actinomycetota; class Actinomycetes; order Mycobacteriales; family Nocardiaceae; genus Nocardia; species Nocardia sp. NPDC059154. Next base: position 130,562 of record NZ_JBHZCS010000001.1, on the reverse strand, counting down.
ACCAAGGTCCACTATCTGGACACCGAGACCGACGGGCCGGCGCTGCTGCTGGGGCACGGGTTCTTCATGGACGCCGAGATGTGGCGGCCGCAGCTGGACGCGCTGGCCGACCGGTATCGGGTGATCGCGGTGGATGCGCGCGGGCACGGCGCGACCGAGGATGCCGGGAATCCGTTCACCTATTGGGATCTCGCCTGGGATGCGTGGAAGGTCGTGGATGCGCTCGGCCTGGATCGCCTTGTCCTCGGCGGACTCTCGCAGGGTGGATTCACCGCGTTGCGGATGGCGCTGCTGCAGCCGGCGCGCACGCGCGGGCTGGTACTGATCGGCACCACCGCGGCCGCCTACACCGAGCAGGAACGGGAGGGCTACGAGCGGGTCATCGTCAAGAGCTGGGTCGGGGGCGCGGTGCCGATCGACGACATCGCGCTGCCGATGGCCGCGGTGATGATCGGGGGCGACCGGGATCGGCATCAGCGGCCGTGGGTGGAGAAGTGGCGGGCGAGTGACCGCGGGCGGCTCGCGCAGGCCGCGCGCTGCCTCATCGATCGCGAGGCCATCACGGAGTTGCTCCCGGAGATCACGGTGCCCGCGCTGCTGCTCCGTGGCATCGGCGACCAGGCCTTCAACCATGGGCACCTGCAGAGTCTCGCAACAGCATTGGGTGGTCCGACACGGATGCGGACGATTTCTGCCGACACGGTCACCCATATCTGCAACCTCACCCATCCCGAGCTGGTGAATCCCGAGATCAGCGAATTCCTGGACGGCCTGCCCGCCTGATCAGTCTCCGTCGCCGGCCGGGAAGCCGATGGCCAGCCAGCCCGAGGCGGCCGGAATCACCGATTCCCGTACCACAGTCATGGTCCCGGTGGCCGGCGACCAGATCCGACGGGTGTTCTCGGGCCGCCGGACATAAACGGCGCCCGACGCCCAGAGCCGGCGAAAGTCGCCATGGCTCGCCAGGAGTTCCCGGATGATCTCGGCGGTGATACCGGCTTCAGGGGCGACGGCGGAGTAGTGGCGCAGCAGGCCCACGACGACCGTGGCCTCGAATTGCCAACCGGGCAGCACCAATTTGGCGCGCGGATCGCCGAACAGCCAGTGCGGCATGGATCTTGCCTCGGCCAGCCCCGGCATCAGCCGGCGATAGCGATCGTTCGCGGCGGCGACGCCCCAATTCACCACCCAGGCCGCCGGAATCGAGGTGAGCTGGTCGAGCAGCGTCGCCACGTCCTGGGCCGAAGCGGCCTCACCGAGGGTGAACCCGGGCCGCCCGCCCAGCGCCCGCAGGTGCTCTCGCTCGTGTTCGTCGTCGCAGACCGCGTCGGCGAGGGCGGACAGCGCCCGATCTCCGACACTGACCTTGTCGCCCTGCTCGAGCTTCTGCACGGTGCCGAGGCCGAGGTGCGCGTGCTGCGCGAACTCCCGCTGCGTCCACCCACGCCGCAGCCGCAGTTGCTTCACGAACGCAGCCAGCGTCGGCATCTCGACCTCGGTCTCATCGCCCAACTGCATCTGTGAACCCTTTGCACCGGTGAGAGACTCGACTCCCCCGGATTGGGGGTAGAGCGCCCGAGGCTACCACCAGGTTGGGACAGCCCATGATCTTGCTGGAGCAATCGCCGCATTGGAAAGATTGGTTCCCGGCGATGCTCTGGCCGCACTTTGGAGGGGACGGTCAGGTTTCGCCCTCATTCGAACCACCGGCGGCTGCAGGGGACCGACACCGTAGCGAGAATCGCGGGGGTCAGGAGATTGAGCCGGGTGCCGAGATCCATTGGGTGGGCTGACCGGTCACCTCGGCGACGGTTTCGAAATCACGGTCGCAGTGGAGGATGGTCAGGTTGTGGGCTGCGGCGGTCACGGCGACCAGGAGGTCGGCGACGCCTGCGCTGCGATGGTGGCCGCGCTCGGTGAGAGATTGCTGGATGCGATGGGCGCGAGGCCAGGCTTCGTCCGGTACGACCACCCAGCCGAACAGTTCGGCCAGTAGTTCCTTCTTGCGCAGACGGTCGGCCAATGAGGTTGCACTGAAGAGCAATTCGAGTTCGACGACATCGCAGACGGCGATGACTCCCGCAGTCAGGGGCTCGTGCCACGCCTTACGGATCGAGGGATTGGGGGCCGTAGCCCAAAACCCCGCAAAATGGATTTGATGATCGCGGCCATCGCCTCGGCGAATGACCTGCCTCTGTTCACCCGCAATGCCGACGATTTCAAAGGATTGGAACCGCTGCTGACCGTCGTACCGGTGTAGGTGGCGATGGAGCCGGAAGCGTTGCCCAAGCAACGTTGGCGCGAAGAACGCCGAAGGCCCCCGCCGAGTCGGAACTCGGTGGGGGCCTTCGGGTTCGGTATTACCGGGTCACCAGGACCGGCAAGTCACCAGGACGACTTGTGGACGCCCGGGAGTTCGCCGCGGTGGGCCATCTCACGCAGGCACACGCGGCACAGGCCGAACTTGCGGTAGACGGCGTGCGGGCGCCCGCAGCGCTGGCAGCGGGTGTAGGCGCGCACCGCGAACTTCGGCTTGGCGTTGGCCTTGTTGATCAGAGCCTTCTTAGCCATGGATCAGTTCTCCTTGAACGGGAAGCCGAGGTGCTTGAGCAGGGCCCGGCCTTCTTCGTTGTTGGTGGCGGTGGTCACCACGGTGATGTCCATACCACGCGGACGGTCGATCTTGTCGACGTCGATCTCGTGGAACATGGACTGCTCGGAGAGACCGAAGGTGTAGTTGCCGTTGCCGTCGAACTGCTTCGGCGACAGACCGCGGAAGTCGCGGATACGCGGCAGCGCGATCGAGATCAGACGGTCCAGGAACTCCCACATCCGGTCGCCGCGCAGGGTGACCTTCGCACCGATCGGCATGCCCTCACGCAGCTTGAACTGCGCGATGGACTTGGTCGCCTTGCGGATCTCGGGCTTCTGGCCGGTGATCAGGGTGAGGTCGGCGACCGCACCGTTGATCAGCTTGGCGTCACGGGCGGCGTCGCCGACACCCATGTTGACGACGACCTTCACCACGCCCGGGATCTGCATCACGTTGGCGTAGTTGAACTCGTTGTTCAGGGCCGGCTTGATTTCCTCGCGGTAGCGGGTCTTCAGGCGCGGCTGCACCTTGTTCTCAGTAGAAGTCATCTCAGATGTCCTTCCCGTTGCGACGGGAGATGCGGACCCGCTTGCCGTTCTCATCGGTGCGGTAGCCCACGCGGGTCGGCTTGCCGTCGGAGTCGCCCCGCTCGCCCATCCCGACCAACTCCGCGAGAGCACGCACACCTGGCCCGTACTGCGATTGCGAGGAGAGCGGCGTTCACGGTGCCCTGCTCGGTCGCGGTGCCCAGCAGACGCCCAGCTTCGGCAAGCGCTTCGTCATCGACCTCGATCAACAGCTTGGTCATCAAGACCATCTGGTCTATTGCGTGATGGAGTTCGTAGAGATGCATAGCGTATTGCCGCACGTCGGCGATCCCGGTCGGATCACGATGTCGTCTCTAACGACACCGCAGGCTCCCACTGAGACGGATACCGCTGGCGGCCTTCGGGTTTGAAGCAGTCAGCTCACGAGGCGACTTGAGTCGCGATGCGCGCGATCCAAGTCAAAGCCGCATGTGGCGCAATGCTCCCAGCCATACCGCCGCGCCGAGCGCCGCCAATCGCCGCTCCCGCAGCACGAAATCCGGGACGAGCCTCCCGAGTTCACGCCAGAATTCTTCGGAATGCGTGCTGACCCGCAAATGAGTGAGTTCGTGCGCGAGCACCAGTTCGATGAGATCCATGCGCAGCTGAAAAGTGGCCCAGTGAATCGAGATACGACCGTCGCGTCCGCGCAGGCCCCACTTGGCGCCGAGGTCACGAACCATGGTTGTAGGCGTGGGCAGTCCGGCGGCGCGAGCCAGCATGGGCATGGCGTCGTCGATCAGCTCCTCGCCGCGGGCGGCGTACCAGTCGATGAGTCGCCCGGCCGCAGGCTTGTCCCCCGGTACCGTCACCAGTTCCAGCCAATCGTCGGTCAGCTGGGCGCTGGACTCGGCACCGGTGATGACCCGCAGTCGATAGGTGCGGCCGAGGTAATCGAAATGTTCTCCGTCGACGAGTTCAGCTCACGAGGAGCTTCGGTTCACCAGGACGACTTGTGCACGCCCCGGAGTTCGCCGCGGTGGGCCATCTCGCGCAGGCAGACGCGGCACAGGCCGAACATGCGGTAGACGGCGGTGGTCACCGCAATCCACCTTCCGCGACTCCCGCGCGGCCCCGCCTATCAGCCCGCACCCACTCGTGAACAGCGCGAACAGCAACGCGGGAACTGCCACCGCCCAACGCATCCCAAATCCTTCTCTTTTGGGTCGATCAGTCTTTGACGAAGATCTGTCGTACGTCGTATGGCTCTTCTTCGATCTCGTCGGGAATTTCGACGCGGGGAAAGGTCGGTCGTCGCTGTGGCTGTGCGGCCTGCACCGCGACCGGTCGATTGAGGGCCTCCGTTAGGTGTCTGCGTTGCGCGGTGACGCGGGGATCGCTGTCGAGTTGCGCGACGGCGTCGGTGATGGCCGCGCGAGCTTGTGCGAGGGCGAGGGCATGGAGTCGGATTACGGTGTCAGCGAGCTGGGCCGGGCTCAATCGATGCCCGAGGTCGGAGAGTTGGATCGTGCGCAAGCTGCCGTCCGGTCCGACATGGACGGTCACCTCGTTGTTGGCTGTGGACGCCGAGGCGGACCGCGTCAGAGACGATTGCAGCCGCTCAATAGTGCGGGTGAGGGGGTCGACGCCGGTCATCGCTTCCTTACATCAAGATCACTCGCTTAGGATGTGTGATCGATGATAATGAGCTAGGTGGTTTGCCATGTCGATCGCATCCCGATCGAATGATGGGGGGAGTCAGTGGTTTTCGGTCCGGGCGAGACCGTGCGTATCGACGAGCAGGCTTGTCGTTCACTCGCCGACAGTCTGCACACTTTCGGGCAGGACCTCCATACGCTCGGAGCCGGCGGCGTAGTCGAGGGGCTCACCGGGGGGCTCGCCGGCACGCAAACCGCTGGTATATCCCATGCTGCCGCGCAGGCCGTGGGCATTGCGATCCAGACGACAGGTGCCGCTTTTCGCGAGACCGGTGCCACGATCTCGAGTGCGCTCGCCGCCTATACGAATCAGGATACGGAGAATGCGCGGCCGTTCGGCGCGGTGACGGACAAGGACCTATGAGCGGCCAGTTGACCGTTTCGCAGGTGTTGAGCTGGCACCCGGAAATGCTAGCGTCCCAAGCCAAGGAGTGGGATCGGCAAGCCACCGAGCTCGAGACGAAGCTGGATGCGCAGAGCAGCGCGGTGGGCAACTCGTCCGATGCATTCGCTGGTATCGGCGGTGACGCCATGCGGGATCGTGTGACGCAGGACAGCGATTCGGCGCGAAAAATCGTGACCGCGTTGGAGAAAGGCCGCGACGCCGCGGAGATCGCCAGCCTGAACCTCGCCACCGCGAAGTCATTGGTGCAGTCAGGCAAACAGACCGCCGAATCCAAGGGACTCAGTGTGGCCGACGATGCCACCTGCACCATCTCCAGCGCGGCGAAGGGTGCGCTGCTGGTGACCTTTTCCGGTCACGTTTCCCAATACGTCACGGCGCTGGCAGCCCTGGAAGTCGACTGCGATCGCGAGACCCAGTTCATGAAGGCGCGCCTGGCGGCAGCCGTCACCGCGGATAACGATGCGGTGAAAAGCATTACGGACGCCTTCGCCGACCTGGTTCCTCCCGAAGTGTTGTCGGCGATGGTGGCGGCGGAAATCGGCGAGTTGTCGCCGGCCCGCGCCGCCGCGGTCGCCTACGCGAACCAGTTTGCGCTGAATCACAATCCTGCCTACGACGATTATCCGAGCCAGGACTGCACCAATTTCGTTTCCCAATGCCTGCGCGCGGCGGGCTTCCAGGATGAGGGCGACGGCGGCGTTCCGTTCATGCACTACGACGAATCGGGGCGCTGGTACTACAACCACCACGACGACCTTCCCGATGACGAGTCATGGACGTGGACCAGCGCACCGAAACTGCATGACTATCTGCTGCGGTCCGACCCGAAGGCGGGCACCCCGAGCGGAACCGAGGTCAAGACCGGGAAGATCGACGCGACCACGACCGACATCGATCCGCTGGCGCTGAGCCATGCGGGTTTGAAGCCCGGCGATATCGTGCAGTACGAACTGAGCTCTGGCGCCCACGCGGGCGAGATCAATCACTCCGCTATCTATGTGGGACAGAAGCAGGTGACGATGCCGAACGGTCAGACTGTTCTGGCCGACGTCGTCGACTACCACACCCACGACAACGTTCAGGTTCCGTGGTCGCTACAACTGGGAAGTCCGGAGTCCTTCCCGCTCAAATACCACATGATCCAGCTCAACTATCCGGGAGACTGAAATGCGGAAGGCAGCCATAGGAATTGCCACACTGGCCTTCGCAATTGTCCTGCTCGCCGCCGCGGGGCTGGCGGAGCTCATCTACCAGGCACAGTACGGATCGTGGAACTGGATGCTCACCCCGCCGCCACACCTCGAGCACACCGGATATGACCGGCTGGACGCGCCGGAAGGAAGCCAGAAATACCGTGATTTGATCAACAAATACGGCGCACCGCATCCCGTCGCCCGGCGCTGGCCGCTGCCCTATTCCATCGAAGCATCGGAGAAGACCTGCGACGGCAGTCCATGGGTGCTGTACCTGCACGGATTCGACGGCAAGGTGCATCCGTACGCCCTCGAGTCCGGCTGTGCATGAGCCCTCGATCTCGATGACGCCGAGAAAGCTATGGAGTTCGCGCCCGCAAGGCGGTGTTGTTCGCATGCGTGCTGGACGGCTGCGAGGGCTCCAGCACGAGTCGATACCAGACCTGCATCTTGCGACGGGCTAGCTGACCGCGCCGGTTGGCATGAATTCGACCGGGACCGCGGTTCCGATTCGGCTGACACACCCGCACAACGCGCCGAAGGCCCCCGCCGAGTCGGAACTCGGTGGGGGCCTTCGGGTTCGGTATTACCGGGTCACCAGGACCGGCAAGTCACCAGGACGACTTGTG
>NZ_JBHZCS010000001.1:97062-123397 GCF_042755705.1 Nocardia sp. NPDC059154 | reverse complement strand
TCTCAGATGTCCTTCCCGTTGCGACGGGAGATGCGGACCCGCTTGCCGTTCTCATCGGTGCGGTAGCCCACGCGGGTCGGCTTGCCGTCGGAGTCGACGACCATCACGTTGGAGGCCTGGATCGGCGCTTCCTGGGTGACGATGCCGCCCGAGCTGGCGCCACGCTGGTTCGCGGAGTTCGCGACGTGCTTCTTGATGCGGTTCACGCCCTCGACGAGGACCTTGCCGGTCGCCGGGTAGGCCTGGATGACCTTGCCCTTGGCGCCCTTGTCCTTGCCCGAGATCACGATGACCGTGTCGCCCTTGTGCACCTTCATGGTTACAGCACCTCCGGGGCCAGCGAGACGATCTTCATGAAGCGCTTCTCACGCAGCTCACGGCCGACCGGGCCGAAGATGCGGGTGCCACGCGGATCGTTGTCCGCCTTGATCAGCACCGCAGCGTTCTCGTCGAACTTGATGTACGAGCCATCCGGGCGACGACGCTCCTTGACGGTGCGCACGACGACGGCCTTGACGACCTCGCCCTTCTTGACGTTGCCGCCGGGGATGGCGTCCTTGACAGTGGCGACGATGATGTCACCGATGCCGGCATAGCGGCGCGACGAACCACCGAGAACGCGGATGCAGAGAATCTCCTTGGCACCCGTGTTGTCGGCGACGCGCAGCCGCGACTCCTGCTGAATCACTTCAGCTCCTCCTAGACCTGGACGATATGCACGCCGGATTGCCGACCCGACGGGCATGGTCAGTTGCCCTTCAGCTGAGCCAATGGCCCGCTCCGCGGGTACGCGGGGCAGCGCCTGCCAGCGGTTTTTCACCGAACAGGAGAACAACCACTGTGGGTTCGCGGCCGAAGTGCGGGCATAGCTCCCGCAGGCAACCGGAACAGTTTAGCGAAGACCCTGTTCAGGGTGAAATCGGGGGCGGAGCAGCTGGCTCGGCGCGGATTCAGATTTTCCTCAGTCGGGTCAACTAGCGTCGGCGCGAGCAACGTCCGAGCTGTTCCGATCATCCGGTAGAGGAGATTCGCGTTGTCCGAGCGCCCCATCGCTCTCGACCGCCGTACGTTCCTGATCGCCCTGGGCCTGGCGCCCGCGGTGGCCGTATTGCCCGCCTGCTCCCCGGACTCCCAGTCGTCGAAACCGCCGACGGGCCCGGACATGTCCGGGTCGGATCCGACGGTGCGGCCGCAGGACGATCTGTACCGGTTCGTCAACGGGAAGTGGCTGCAGGAGTATCAGCTGCCGCCGGACAAGTCGTCGTTCGGGACCTTCGACGACGTGCAGGAGCGGGTCCAGGGGCAGCTGAGGGAGATCATCGAGGGGATCCGCGATCCCAAGGCCGGGTCGGACGAGCAGAAGATCCGCGACCTCTACGACGCGCGGATGAACCTGGACGAGATCGAGACGCTCGGCATGACGCCGCTGCAGGATCTGTTCGATCAGATCGACAAGGCCGCGACCAAGCCGGATCTCGCGCATGTGATGGGCGGATTCACCAATGTGGGTCTCATCGGCCTGAGCGTGGGCCCGGACCCGAAGAACTCCGATGCCTATCTCCCCTCGGTCGAGCAGTCCGGGCTCGGTATGGGCGAGCAGTACTACCGCAAGCCCGAATACGCCGCCCGGCTCGCCGCGTACCGGACGTTCATGCAGCGCCTCGCCGCCGGAGCCGGGTTCCCGGACCCGACCGCGCTGGCCGACCGGGTGGTGGACCTGGAGACCCGCATCGCCGGATTCCATTGGGACAATGTCAGAACCCGCGATACCGACGCGACCTACAACCTGATGACCTGGACCGAGCTGACCGCGCTGGGACCGCAATTCGACTGGGACCCTTGGCTTTCGGGGAGCACAGACCGGCCGAAGACCATGTTCGACAAGGTCGATGTCGCTGAGCCGTCGTTCGTGACCGGCGCGGGGCAGCTGTGGGCCGACGTCGACCTCGCCGCCTGGCGCGAGTACCTGAAGCTGAGCCTGGTGCGCGCGTACGCGCCCTATCTGCCCAAGGCGATCGCCGACGCCAATTTCGATTTCATGGGCAAGGTGGTCAAGGGGCTGCGGGAACAGCCGGAGCAGTGGCGGCGGGCCGTGGAAACGGTCAACGACGCCGTGGGCGAAGCGCTCGGAAAGCAGTACGTGGACCAGCATTTCCCGGCCGAGGCCAAGAAGCGGGCACTCGAGATGGTCGACGATCTGCGCGCGGCGTACCGGGAGAACTTCCAGAATTCGACGTGGATGTCGCCACCCACCCGGGACGCGGCCATCGCGAAACTCGGGAAGATCAATGCCAAGATCGGCTACCCGGACAAGTGGGAGGATTACTCCAAACTCACGGTCACCAGGGGCAGGCTGGTCGAATCCCTGCGCGCCTCGGACGCTTTCGAGGCGAAGCGGATGTTCGATCGGCTGGGGACGCCGGTGGACAAGTCGGAATGGATCATGCCGCCGCAGACGGTGAACGCCTACTACAACCCCAGCGGCAATGAAATCGTGTTCCCCGCGGCCTTTCTGCAGCCGCCGTTCTTCGATCCGGATGCCCAGCCCGCGGTGAACTACGGTGCGGGCGGTGCGGTGATCGGGCACGAGATCGGCCACGGGTTCGACGATCAGGGCTCCAAGTACGACGGGGACGGCAATCTGAAGGATTGGTGGACACCGGAGGACAAGGCGGCCTTCGCAGCCAAGACCAATCAGCTGATCGCGCAGTACAACGCGCTGGTGCCGGCGGGCCTGCCGCCCGATCAGCACGTCAACGGCGAGCTCACGGTCGGCGAGAATCTGGCGGATCTGCGGGGACTCGAGATTTCCCTGTCGGCCTATCGGATGGCCGAGAAGCGCAAGGGGACGGATACTCCCGACTATCGGCCGATGTTCGAATCCTGGGGCCGGACCTGGCGCACCAAGATGACCACCGAGGCGCTGCAGAGTCAGATCGCGTCCGATCCGCACTCTCCGGCCGAATTCCGGTGCAATCAGGTGGTTCGGAATCTGGGCGAGTTCTACAGCACCTATCACCTGAAGGACGGCGACAAGGAATACCTGCCGCCGGACCAGCGCGTCACCCTCTGAGAACCCGACAACCCGCGCGAGGCCGCCGTCCCCGGTAGCCTCGCGTCGGTATCGCAGCTTCGGGGAGAGGTAGTGCCTGTGAGTTCGTCGGATCGTCCGGCCGGTATGGACCGTCGTCGTTTTCTGATCGCGCTCGGTCTCGCGCCGGCCGTCGCCACGCTGGCGGCGTGTAGCAGCGATACGAAGAACACGGTCACCTCGACCCAGCTCACCGGCCCCGACATGTCCGGGTCGGACGCGACGGTGCGGCCGCAGGACGACCTGTACCGGTTCGTCAACGGCAAGTGGCTGCAGGAGTATCAGCTGCCGGCGGACAAGGTGTCGTTCGGGACCTTCGACGATGTCGCGGATCGGGTCCAGGGCCAGCTGCGCGAGATCATCGAGGACATCAAGGATCCCAAGCCGGACACACCCGAGCAGCAGATCCGCGATCTGTACGACGCCCGGATGGATGTCGACACCATCGAGCAGCTGGGCCTCACGCCGCTCGCCGACATGTTCGCCGACATCGACAAGGCCGCGGGCAAGCCGGAGCTGGCCAAGGTGATGGGCGCGCTGCCGATCGGCGGGCTGATCGGGCTGGGCGTCTCGGTGGACCGGAAGAACTCCAGCGCGTACATCGCCTCGGTCGGTCAGTCCGGAATCGGCTTGAGCGAGCAGTACTATCGCAAGCCCGAATACGCCGACAAGCTGGCCGGCTACAAGGCCTACCTGGAGAAGATCGCGACCGGGGCCGGGTTCCCGGACCCGGTGGCCATGGCGGGCCGGGTACTGGATCTGGAGAAGCGGATCGCGGCCGGATTCTGGGACAACATCAAACTGCACGACACCGAGGCCAGCTACAACAGGATGTCGTGGACCGACATGGTGGCGCTGGCGCCGCAATTCGATTGGGATCCCTGGCTTTCCGGGAATACCGATCGGCCCAAGAGCCTGTTCGCGACGGTGATCGTCGGCGAGCCTTCGTTCGTCACGGCGGCGGGGCAGCTGTGGCACGACGTGGATATCGCGGTGTGGCGGGACTACTTGAAACTGGCGCTGGTGCGGGAGTTCGCCCGGTTCCTGCCGAAGACGCTCTCCGACGCCAACTTCGAATTCTTCGGCACCGTGATGAGCGGGCAGCAGCAGCGGCCGGAGCGGTGGAAGTCGGCGGTCGGCACCGTCGACAGCACGGTGGGCGAGCAGCTCGGAAAGCTGTACGTGGCCAAGCATTTCCCGCCCGAGGCCAAGAATCGGGCGATGGACATGGTGGCCGACCTGGTCGCGGCCTACCGGGACAACTTCACCAATTCGACGTGGATGTCGCAGCCCACCCGGGACGCCGCGCTGGTCAAGCTGGGCAAGATGGGCGTGAAGATCGGTTATCCGGACAAGTGGGAGGACTACACCGGGCTGAAGATCACCCGCGGCCAGCTCATTCAATCCCTGCGCGCCGCCAATGTTTTCGGCGCCAAGAAGATGTTCGACAAGCTGGACAAGCCGGTCGACAAGACCGAGTGGGGTATGACGCCGCAGACGGTGAACGCCTACTACCAGCCGGTCAACAATGAAATCGTGTTCCCCGCAGCCTTTTTGCAGCCGCCGTTCTTCGACCCGAAGGCCGAGGCGGCGGTCAACTACGGCGCGGGCGGCGCGGTCATCGGTCACGAGATCGGCCACGGCTTCGACGATCAGGGCTCCAAGTACGACGCCGACGGCAACCTGAAGGACTGGTGGACCGCCGAGGACCGGGCGAAGTTCGACGCCCGCACCAAGAAGCTCGTCGACCAGTACAACGGCCTGGTCCCCGCGGGTCTCGACCCCGCGCACCACGTCGACGGCACCCTCACCCTCAGCGAGAACGTGGCCGACAACCGCGGCCTGCAGATGGCCTTCGCCGCCTATCGCATCAATCAGAAGCGCGCCGGCGTCGAGAACCCCGACTATCAGCCCATGCTCGAATCCTGGGGCCGCAACTGGCGGTCCAAGCAGACCCCGCAGTACACCGAGAATCTGCTCGCCAACGACTCCCACTCGCCCGACGAGTTCCGCGCCAACCAGGTGGTCCGCAACCAGGCCGAGTACCACGCGGCCTTCACGACCAAGGACGGCGACAAACTCTTCCTGGCCGAGGACCAGCGCGTCACCTTCTGACCCACCCCGATCGCGGCGGGATCCGGTCGTTCAGGCCGGATCCAGCAGTTCCCGGGGTGCGGCCAGACGCCAGGAGTCGGTGACGATGGCCGTCAGTTCGTCGTGGTCGTCCAGGGCGGCGAGTCGGACCCGCACCCACGCGTTCCCGGCCTCGTGCGGGGCGATCCAGAATTTCTCCGGCTCGGCCTGCACCAGTTCGTCCCGATCCACGATGGGGCACCGGACCGCCATGGAGGTCTCGTTCTCGGGCAGGGTCAGGAACAATTTCCCGGCCACCCGGAATGTGGGCATCTGCCATTCGAACTGCTCGGTGGTGCGCGCCAGCGCGAGCGCCACCGCCCGCACCTGATCCCCGGTCGCCGTCATGATCTCGATGCTCCCAGCCCCGTATGACACCCGGACTAGCGGTCCCCGGCCGGGGTGCCGAGGATCATGCTGCCCACATTGCATTCCTCCAGTTCGTCGGCACCGGTGGCGGCGGTGAAGGCGGCGGTGTCGGAGAAGCCCTGGGCCACCGCGCCGAGGTTCATGGCGGTGGCGGTGAGGTAGAGGGTCTGCATGAGGACCCCGACGTGTTTGAGGATATTGGCGTAGGCGACCGACTCGTAGGACCACATGACCCGGCCTGCTCGAGCCGAGATCAGCAGCAGCAGTTGGGGTTCGGCGGCGTTGGCGAGGGTGGCCGTGGTGGTGCGCAGGAGTCGCTGGACCGCGGGGGAATCGGCGGGGGCGACGGGGCGCAGGGCATGCTCGAAGGAGTCGTAGTGGTACATGCCGGGGGCCAGGCCCTCGACAGTGCGGACCACCGGATACAGCTCCAGTTCGTGGACGCTGCCGCCGGAAGGGTAAGGACGGGAAGGGAGTTCGCTGCCATCCCGGGTGGACTCCACCGAGCGGGTGCGGGCACTGCGGTAGAGCAGTTCGGCCAGCTGGGCGACGGTGATCGGCCGGGCGTCGTCGAAGGACCGGCAGGAGCGACGGTCCTCGAGGACGGCGGTGAGGGCCGGGTCGGTGGCGCGGAGGGTGGCGAGGTCCGGCGCCGGGAGCGCGATCGGGGCGCCCGGGTAGGGCGCGCGCTGCGCCGGGCGTCGCGGGAATTCGTCCTTCGCCCATGCCGTGGGGCCGAAGTTGTCCCAGGTGACGGTGCGGGAGCCGAGGGTGCTGCGCCGGTGGAACCAGAGGTCGGGGGCGCTCCAGCTGCGGGTGGTGAAGTCGCGGTCCTCGGCGGTGGGGTCGGCGGTGAAGCCGCCCCAGCGCAGGTCGGCGGCGATGCGGGCCGAAAGGGACTCGGGCAGGCCGAGTTCGGTGGGATCGGCGCCGGCGGCGAGGGCCAGCAGGCGGGGGTCGTGGACGCGGAGGTCGCACCACGAGGTGGGGTGTTCCAGGACCAGGCCGTCCGGATCACGATGGATGACAGTGAATTTCGACAGGACCGGGCGCGGTCCGCCTGTGCCCGGACGCGCGGGCGGGGTGGTGAAGGGGCGCAGGGTGTAGAGGTCCCGGCCGCCGTCGCGGACAGTGGCCTCCAGCCAGCCCGCCCCGGCCAGCCGGTCGAGAAGGGTTGCCACCGAGTCGGATTCGGCCGCGAGCTCGCTCGTCGTCGCCGGACCCTGATTGAGGGTCTTCAGCGCCTGGCTCTGGGCCGGGGTCAGCCCGGTCAGCTTCTCGTTGTGCGGCGGGTTCAACAGGACCGCGCCGCCGGGGACGGTCAGGCAGGTGACGCCGGGGCGGAGGGCGTAGCGGACGTCGTCGGTGCGGATCATTTGGCGGCGTTGGCGAGAGCCGGTTCGAGCTTGTCGAGCAGGTAGGGCAGGGCCAGCGGGGTCGGCTGGTTGATGGCGCTGATCTCCTGGACGGTGAGGAAGACCGCCGAGTTCTTCTCGACCGAGGGCAGCGCGCCGAATCCCGGCAGGCCGCGGTACTTCTCGTCCATGCCGGGCGAGTAGCCGGCCAGCAGCAGGTCGGAGTCGAGTTCGTCGAGGCGTTCGGGCGAGAGGGCCAGGCGGCCGCCGGAGCCGCCCTGGTCCACCAGGTGCTGCGGGATGGTCATGCCGAGCTGGGTGAACAGGCGGCTGGACCCGTCTTTGGGGTCGGTGAGCACCATGAGCTGCGACGGCCCGGCCAGCCAGGAGCTGATGAAGGTCTTGTTCTTCAGGCCCGGATTGCGTTGCGCGATACCGTCGATGCGGCCGTTCAGGTCGGCGACGAGCTTGTCGGCGGCGTCGGTCTTGTGCAGCACCTGGCCGAGCGCGCGTACCTGGTCGGCCCAGGGCGTGACGGCCTCCTTGGTGAGCCCGGGCAGGGTGGGCGCGACCTTGGACAGGTCGCCGTAGGTCTTGGCGTCGGCGATGAACGGATCGGCCAGGATCAGGTCCGGGTTCAGCGCGGCCACCTGTTCGGCGAGGTTGCCGGTGGTCTGCAGTGCGGTGGACTTTGCCAGCGCGGCCGGTTCCCACGGCGGTGCGCCCTTGCTGAGCACCGCGATGTTGTCGATGTAGCCGACCGGGGTGACGCCGAGCGCCTGCGCGGTGTCGAGCCACTGATTGCCCAGCGCCACGATGCGGGACGGGGTCCCGTTCACGGTGGTCTGCCCGAGGGCGTGGGTGATGGTGACCGGTTCGCCGCCGCCGGCGGCAGAGTCGTCGGACTTCGATCCGCAGGCCGCGAGCCCGACGGCGAGCACGCTCACCACGGCCGCAATGGCGGCTCGCGCGGTGATCGATCGCCCGCTACGCGCGGTGAACGCCGACTTCATCGTGACTCTCCTGTCTGCCGATGCCCGCCCATTCGGGGTGAGCGGTAGGTGAGCCTAGCCTAATTTTCTCGACGGGTGGGGACCGTTGTCGCCGATTCGATCCCCTAAGGGGTGGTCGATCGTGCCCTCGATCGATTAGGTTAGGGTTGCATAAGTTAGAACCCGGGGGTTTGGAACGATGGAGCGAGCGGTGCCGGAAATCTTGTCCGCCGTCGAGCGTCATCGGCTCGTGGACGAATGGGCCAATGGCGTCGAACTGTACGACGTGCCGTCGGTCTCCATGCTCATCGAGTGCGGGCGCCGCGTGCCCTCGCTGCGGACCGCCTTGCGCTGCGGCGATCACATCCTCACCTATGCCGAACTCTTCGAACGCCTCGACGGCGGCGTCACCGGGACCGCCGGGCCCACGCTCGACGATCTGGCCCGCGTGCTGTGCGATATCGCCGCGGCCGCCGAATTCGGCGCGGTGCTGGCCGAACTCGGGCCGCACGGCACCGGTATGAAGCCGGTCGCGGTGGCCGCGGCCGCCGACGATCGCCGCGCGGTTGCCGCCGATCAGCGCTCCTGCCCGATCGACCGGGCCTACGGCTCGCCGGATGTGCGGCTGCTGGCCATCCGCTGGGACACCACCGACGCCGCGGTGGAACTGCTGGCCACGCTGGCCGATGGCGCGACCCTGGTACTGGCCACCGCCGCCCAGCGCGCGGACGCGGCCGCCCTGGCCGAGCTGATCGCCCTGAGCGCCTCGACCCATGTGGTGGCCGACGCCGGGACCCTCGCGAACCTGGCCTTCCTGCCCTCCCCCGCGCTGCCGACCGTGCGGCGCTGGGATGTGTTCGGAAACGACTGCCCGGCCGCGCTCTCCGCCCTGCTGCGCGAACTGGCCCCCGGGTCGTGCGCCGGATTCGCCTACACCACGCCGGAATACGCGGGCGTCGCGGCGCGCGGACCGCTGGACGGCTCCGGCCGGGTGCGGCCGATTCCGGGCGCGCGGCTGCTGGTGCTGGACGAGTCGCTGCGGCTGGTGCCGCCGGGACGCTCCGGGCGGGTGTACATGGGGGGTTCCGCGCTGGCACTGGAATTGGACGGTGCCGCCGAGGGTTTCGTGGACGACCCGTTCGTGCCCGGCGGCAGGCTGGTGCGCACCGACACGCACGGCGGCTGGACCGCCGACGGCTGGCTGCTACTGGACATGATCGAATCCGTGTCTCCCGCAGCGCCTTCGGCCACCGAGCCGATCCCCGCGCCGGGCCGGGACGACACCACCGGCTACGCCGCGGCCTGACGACCCCGCACGTATCCTCGGCCGACCGCGCAGCTTCTCCCGCGGTACCGGCCGCCCGCCTGCTCTCCTGCGGCGGACGGCACTTACCGCCCGGGTGATCAGGACACGGCGACTGCCAGGGCGGCCAGGCTGCGCTGCCAGAGTTCGGTCAGGCGGCTGGCTTCCGCTGCGGTGAACAGGGTTTCGCTCCAGCGCCAATTGGTGGTGAGCTGCGGTCCCTCCGGGGTCGAGCCGATGCCCGCGATGACATCCAGCGCGTAGCGCAGGGGTAGGTCGGGTTCGGGGTCCAGGGGCAGTGCCTCGTTGAGCGGGCCGGTGAGCAGGGACCAGGATCGGGGGTCCTGCCCGCTGAGGTCGACTCTGCCGAGGTAGTTGAACTCGATCTGGGGGTGCCGTGCGGCGGCCAGTTCGGGCACGCGGGCGGTGTAGCGGAGCAGGCCGTAGTCCAGGCCCTGGCCGGGGATGGCGGACAGGCGCCCGGTCACCGACTCCAGAAGGGTGCGGGCCGCGGCCGGATCCTGTTCCGCCCGTTCGGCATCCACCGTCTCGCCTGCGCCGAGGCGGATCGGGAACACGGTGGTGAACCAGCCGAGGGTGTTGCTGGTGTCGGTGCCGAGCAGGTCGTCGGCGCGGCCGTGGCCCTCCAGGGCGAGCAGGGCGCCGTGGGAAGGATCCTGGGCGCGCTCACGCCGCCAGCTCGCCAGGGTGATGGTCAGGGCGGTGAGCAGTAGTTCGCGCGCACCCTCGTCGCGGGTGAGCGCGGCGAGCAGGCGGGCGGTGACCTCGACCGGGGTCACGGCGGTGGCGACCCGGAGGGAGGACCAGGTGTCGGTGTGCGGGTAGGGGATGCGGCGGCCGATGGCGGGGTCGGGGGCGGCGAGCTGGTCGCGCCAATAGTGCTGCTGTGCGCGGACTTCCGCGGACTCGGCCCGCTCCGCCATCCGGCGGGAGAACTCGCGGTACGAGGTGGATTCGGGGAGGGCGGCGCCCTCGTTCAGGGCGGCGATGAGCAGATGCCAGGAGACCACGTCCACCGCCAGGTGGTGGATGGTGAGCAGCAGGACATGGCCGTGCTCGGTGCCGGAGAACCAGACGGCGCGCACCATATCGCCGGTGCGCGGGTCGATCTGGTCCATGACCGTCCGGGCCGCGGCGTGGACGGCCACAGCGGTGTCGGCGGGATCGACTGTGTGCGTGAGGATGTCGGCGGCGCGGATGGTGCCCGGCGCGGCGGTGACCAGGCGCGGGCCGTCGACGGTGTCGACGAGGCGTGAGCGCAGGGTGTCGTAGCCGTCGAGAACGGCCTGCAGCGAAGCCTCGAGGGTGTCGCGGTCGATGCCGTCGGGCAGCCGAAGCAGGGCGGTCTGGGTGAAGCGGCGATAGTTGCCGTACTCGTACATCCAGGAGACGACCGGAAGCGGCTGCACTGCACCGTAATCCGCCACCCGCTCCGTGGTGATCGAGTCCGCGGCGTCGAGGGCGGCGGCGAGTTCGCGCAGGGTCGGGGTGGCCAGCACCATGCGCGGGGTGAGGGTGAGGCCGCGGCGGCGGGCCTTGTTGACCAGGGATATGGCGACGATGCTGTCCACGCCGAGGGCGAAGAAGTCGTCGTCGAGGCCGGGGCTGCGGCCGTCGAAGAGTTCGGCGAGGACCTCGGCGAGCTCCTTCTCGGTGGCGGTGCTCGGCGCGGCGCCCGATCCGGTGTCGGCGAGGGCGGCTTCGCCGAGCCGCGTCAGCTCGGGGCCGTCGAGTTTGCCGTTGGCGTTCACCGGCAGCCGCGGCAGAGCGAGCACCCGGGCCGGAATCATGTAGGCGGGCAGGCGTTCCGCGAGCGCGGCGCGGGTGCGCGCGGGATCGACGGACTCGCCCCGCTCCCCCACGACGAAACCGACCAGGCTCGCCCCGCCCGCGCGGCGCACCACGGTGACGGCGGCGGTATCCACGCCGGGCAGTCGCCGCAGGGCGGTCTCGATCTCGCCGATCTCGATGCGGTAGCCGCGCACCTTCACCTGTGCGTCGGCGCGGCCCAGGTAGCCGAAGCCGCCGTGGGGCAGGCGGCGGACCAGATCGCCGGTGCGGTACATGCGGCGGCCGGGCCGGAAGGGGTCGGCGACGAAGCGGTCGGATGTGGTTGCGGCGCGGCCGATATAGCCGCGGGCCAGCTGCGGCCCGGACAGGTACAGCTCGCCGACGACGCCGCCGGGTACCGGGCGCAGCCTGGAATCCAGGACGTAGCCGGACATTCCGGCGTTCGCGGTGCCGATGGTCGGGGTGTCGAAGTCCGCGACCGGGGCCACCACGGCCTCGACGGTGGTCTCGGTCGGTCCGTAGCAGTTGTAGACCGCGGTGCCGGACCGGCCTTCGGACGGTGCCAGCGCGCGCAGCCGCGCCCACAGCGCGGCGTCGATGGCCTCACCGCCCAGTGCCAGCACGGGCAGCTCGCGGTCCACCAGCCCGGCGGCGTTGAGCTGCGCGAACATCGACGGGGTGGTGTCGATCATGTCGATGTCGTGGGCGATCATGCCCGCGCACAAGCGCTGCGCGTCACGCATTTCCGTGGCGTCGAACAGGTGGATGGTCTGCCCGGCGAGCAGGCCCACCATGGGCTGCCAGGAGGCGTCGAAGCTCAGCGACCAGGCGTGCGCGATGCGCAGCGGCCGGCCCAGGCGGGCCATGGCGGGCCGATAGACCCGGTCGCGATGGTCGGCGAAGTAGGCCATGAGGGCGGCATTGGTCCCGGCGACGCCCTTGGGTTCGCCCGTCGAGCCGGAGGTGAAGATGAGGTACGCGAGCTGGTCCGGGTGGCAGACGACGCGCGGGAGTTCGACAGGGGCGGCCGAGGGCTGTTCGGCGGCAAGGGGATCGCCGAGGAGCAGCACCGGCACCCGCTGCTCACCGACGACAATGACACCTGTGCCGGACTGTGGGGCACCGGCGGTTTCGAGCAGGCCGCGGGTGTTGTCGTCGGTGACCACCAGCGTCGGCCGCGCCTGCCGGAGGATCGATTCGATGCGTGCGGCCGGCAGCGTGATATCCACCGGCACATAGGCTCCGCCCGCGGCGAAGGCCGCGAGCACCGCGACAATCGATCGCACGGTGCGTGGAAGCACCAGCGCTACCACTGTTTCCGGGCCGACACCCTGCACGGCGAACTCGGCGCCGAGCCGGACGGCCGCGTCGTGCAGGGCGCGGTAGGTGTACCGGGAGCCGGAGCTGTCCTGGAGTGCAACGGCTTCCGGCGTGGCGGCCACCTGCCGCTCGAACAACTCCCAGACCGAGGCAGCGTCGGCGACCGCGGTCGTGGACCCTTCCGTCATCGCGGCGGGCGAGACGGGGCTGATCGGCGCTGCGGACATCTCCTGCTCCGACGCGGTGAGCACGCTGAGCGAATCGGGTGTGGCCGTGCCGGTTTCCGGTAGTTGCCGCAGCAGCGCGAGCAGCCGCTCGCCCAGGTCCGCGGCCGGGAAGTAGGGCAGCGCGGCAGGCATCACCTCGAGCTGGACCAGCAGCTCGTCGCCGCTCATGTGCGCGACCACCGTGAGCGGGTAGTGCGCGAGGCTCTCCATCTCGATCGGATGGAAGCAGGCGCCGTCGGGGGCCGTGACGGTGCGGATGGCGTCGTCGATGGGGGCGTTCTCGAAGACGAACAGCGTGTCGAAGAGGGTGCCGTGCCCGGCGGCGCGCTGCACGGCCGACAGGCTCAGGAAGCCGATGTCGCGCATGGCGGCGCACTCGCGCTGCAGGCGGGCGCACTGGTCGGCGATGGAGGTGCCGGAGTCCAGATGGTGGGCGACGGGCACGGTGTTGATGAACAACCCGACCATGCCCTCCACGCCCGGAAGCTGGTCGGGCCGACCGGAGATGGTGGTGCCGTACACGATGTCGCGGCGATCGGTGAGCCGGCCGAGCAGCACCGTCCAGGCGAATTGCACGGCGGTGTTGAGGGTCAGCCCGTGCGCACCTGCCCAGGTACGGACCCGGTCGGTGTCGGCAGCGGACAGCAGCAGGCGGGTCTTCTCCGGCACGGCGTTCGGGCCGACCGGCGCGCCGTCCGCCAGCATGAGCGGACCGCTCACCCCCGCGAGGTAGTCGACCCAGCGCTGGGTGACCGCGGCGCTGTCCTGTGCGCCCAGCCACGCGATGTAATCGCGGTAGGGGCGCGGTTTCGGCAGTGCCGCAACGGATCCGCCGGACCGGTAGACGGCGAGCAGTTCGGTGAAGAACACCGCCACCGCCCAGCCGTCCATCAGGATGTGGTGGGCGGTGAGGATCATGCGCCGGGTGCCGGTGTCCGGCACGGTGAGCAGCAGGATGCGCAGGGCCGGACCGCGGCTCAGGTCGAACGGCGCGTGGCGTTCGGCCGCGGCGATGGCGTCGAATTCCGCCGGCCGCGCCGGCTTCTCGGTCCAGGGCAGTTCGGCCTGTGCGGGCACGATCTGCACCGGCCGCGGCACGTTCTCGTCCCAGAAGGCGGCGCGCAGGTTGGGATGCCGGTCCAGCATGGCCTGCGCGCTGCGCCGCAGCAGCTCGGTGTCCAGCGGTCCGTCGATGTCGACCACGAACTGCATGGTGTACAGGTCGAGGCCGTCGCCGCTGAGGCGCGACAGCGAGAACAGCCCCTCCTGCAGCGGGCTCAGCGCCAGCACGTCCTCGATCTGCGGTGGCGCGGTGCGGTTTTCGGTGGTGGTCATCGGGCCTGCCAGGACGAGGTGAGGGCGGCGAGGGCGGCGGCGTCGAGGCCGGAGGCGCTCATGGGGGCGGATTCCTCCTGCGGAATCGACTCGGCTTGCGCTACAACGGGTTCGGCGGCGTCGACCGCGGCGGCGAGTTCGGCGATGGTGAGGTGCTCGAACACCAGCTGCGGGCTGAGCGGCAGGCCGAGTGCGGTGGCGCGGGCCGACCACTGGATGGAGATGACGCTGTCGCCGCCGAGGGCGAAGAAGTTGTCGCCGGCCTCGACCTCGCTGATATCCAGCAGCTCTTCGAGCAGTTCGATGAGCGCGCGTTCGGTGCGGGCGTGGTCGCCGGTGGCGGCGGCGCGGGTCGCCGCGGCGGGCGCGGGCGGGGCGAGCAGCCGCTCCAGCCGGTCGACGGGCAGCACCTCGAGCTCGGCCACGGTGCGGTCGGGCGCGGTGGCGTACGCCTCCAGGGTGGTGGCCAGCGCGGTCGCGATGTGCTGCACGGTCTCCGGGTCGTACAGGTCGGCATTGGCGACCACGCGCACGGCCAGGCCTCCGTCACCGGTGACGTTCACGGAGACATTGAGGTCCAGGAAGGAGACGTCGAAGTCGACCGGCAGCACGGTGGCGGTGGTCGTACCCGCCACGGCCAGGGTGGCGGGCGCCCAGTCCGCGCCGCGGAAGTGCAGCATGCTCTGGAACAGCGGGTTCCGGGAGCGCGAGCGCGGCGGGTTGAGCGCCTCCACCAGGCGTTCGATCGGAAGTTCCTGGTGCGCTCGGGCATCCAGGACCACATCGCGGCCGCGCAGCACGGTGTCGCGCAGGGTCGGGGTGCCCGACAGATCGTTGCGCAGCACGGCCATATTGGCGAACAGACCGACGAGCGGGGCGGTCGCATCGTCGACGCGGCAGGCCACCGGGGTGCCGAGGGTGATGTCCGTGCCGCCGCCCAGCTTGTGTAGCAGGGTCGCGACGGCGGCCTCGTACACCATGAATTCCGTTGCGCCGCAGGCCTCGGCGAGCGCGGCCAGCCCGGAGCGCAGGGCGGCGGGCGCCGCGAAGGTGGCGATCTCGCCGCGCTTGCCGAGGACCGCGGGCCGCGGCCGATCAGGGGCGACATCGACCTGGTCCGGCAGACCGGCGAGGGCGGCGCGCCAGAAGTCCAGCTGCGCCCGGCCGTAGTCGCCGGGCAGGCCATCCGCACCGGAGGCGAACGCATCGTGCTGCCACAGCACGTAATCCGGGTACTGCACGGCAAGCGGGGTCCACTGCGGCGCCCGCCCGCCCTCGACCCGCGCACGGTAGGCGGCGACCAGGTCCTCGAGCAGGATGCTCAGCGACGCGTGGTCGGCCACGATGTGGTGGACCAGCAGCGACAGCACGTGCGTGCCCGGATCGAGGACCAGCAGGCGGGCCCGCAGCAGCGGCTCGGCTTCGACCGTGAAGGGGTAGCGGCCGATCTCGGCGAGCTCGTCCGTCAACCGGTCGGCATCGATGCCGGTGATCTCGAGCTCGACCGCCCCGGCGGCTCGCACCACCTGGTACGGAACGCCGTCCTGCTCACCGAAACCGGTGCGCAGCGCCTCGTGCCGGGCCGCCACATCGGCGAGCGCGGCCCGCAGCGCGGCAATATCGATGCCGCCGTCGAAGCGGACGGCGAAGGGCAGATTGCCGACCGCGCTCGGGCCCTCCATGCGGTACTGGAACCACATGGCCAGCTGCGAGTAGGACAGCGGCAGCCGGTCCGGACGCGGGCGCCCGGTGACGGCCGGACGCCCGGAAGCCGGTGCGGCAACGACGGTCTCGGCCGTCTCCACATCGTCGTCCATGGCATCCAGGTCGATGCCGAACTCGTCGCGGAACCGCGCGACCAGCCCGGCGGCCAGCCCGGCCGGGGTCGGGGTGTCGAACACGATCCGCACATCCAGCTCGACACCGAATTCGGCGCGGATCTGCGCGACCAGGCGCGCGGCCAGTAGCGAATGCCCACCCAGTTCGAAGAACGAATCGTCCGCGCCCACCGTCGGAATCCCGAACAGCTGGGTGTAGATGGCACACAGGCGGCGCTCGGTGGCGGTGGCGGGCGCGCGGTGTACCCGCTCCACCGCGGCCGCCGGCGCGGGCAGCGCCCGCTTGTCCAGCTTGCCGTTGACGGTCAGCGGGATCTCGTCGATGACGGCGAAAGCGCTGGGCACCATGTACTCCGGCAGCGCGGCGGCGGCGTGGGCGCGCACCTGGTCCACCTCGACCGTCGCACCGGCCGCAGGCACCAGGTAGGCGGCGAGCTGTGCGCCCACGGCCGGATCCTCGGTCACGATCACCACGCAGTGCCCGACACTCGGATGCGCGGTCAGCGCCGACTCCACCTCGCCGAGCTCGATGCGGAAGCCGCGCACCTTGACCTGCTCGTCGGCGCGGCCGACGAAGTCCAGTTCCCCGAACTCGTTGCGGCGGGCCAGATCTCCGGTGCGGTAGAGTCGCGCGCCGGCGGTGAAGGGGTCGGCGACGAAGCGGCTCGCGGTGAGTGCGGGCCGGCCCAGGTAGCCGCGCGCCAATTGCGCACCACCCAGGTAGATCTCGCCGACCACCCCGGCGGGCACCAGCTGCAGGGCCTCGTCGAGCACGTAGGCGTGCACGTTCTGATTGGGTACGCCGATGGGCACGATCCCGGTGCCCTGCGGGCCCGCCACCGGCTGATGGGTCGCGCACACCACGGCCTCGGTCGGCCCGTAGTGATTGCGCAGTTCGGCGTCGAAGACGGCGGCGAACCGGTCGGCCACCTCCCCCGGCAGCGCCTCGCCGCCCACCGGGACATGGCGCAGCGCACGCCATTCGCTCACCTCGGGCAGCAGCAGGAAGGTGCCGAGCATGGACGGCACCATGTGCAGCACGGTCACGCCGCGGCGGGTGATCAGGTCTGCGACATAGCGGATGTCGCGGAAGGCATCGGGTTTCGGCACGATCAGCCGCGCGCCCAGCGCCAGGGTGACGAAGATGTCCAGCAGGGAGGCGTCGAAGCTCACCGAGGACGATTGCAGCAGCCGGTCGTCGGCGGTCATGCCCCATTCGGCGGTGAAGCTCACCACGTGCTCGGCGATGGCGGCGTGCGAGACCGGGACGCCCTTGGGCTTGCCGGTCGAACCGGAGGTGTAGATGACGTAGGCCAGGTTCGCCGGGAGCAGTGGGCGGACGCGGTCGGTGTCGGTGGGATCGGTGTCCGGCAGCCCGGCGGCGGCGTCCTCGGCGGCGTCGAGTTCGACGCGGCCCAGCACCAGGCGCGGCCCCGCGTCGGCGATCAGGTAGTCGATGCGGTCGTCCGGGTAGGCCGGGTCGATGGGCAGGTAGGCCGCGCCCGCCTTGAGCACGCCGTAGACGGCCACGATGAACTCGATCGAGTTGCTCATGCGCAGGGCGACGATGTCCTCGCTGCCGATGCCCCCGCGAATCAGCCAGTGCGCCAGGCGGTTCGCGCGGCGGTTCAGGTCGGCGTAGGTGAATTCGAGGTCGTCGGAGACCAGGGCCAGGGTGCCTGGTCCGGCGGCGACACTGGCCTCGAACAGGTCGACCATGGTGGCCGGGCCGGCCGGCACGTCCGCGCCGCGCGACTGTTCCAGGATGGCGAGGCGATCGTCGCCGCCCAGCATGTCGAGGTCGGCGAGCCGGCCGCCCGAGGTACCCAGCGCCCGATCCAGCAGCCGCACATAGTGTTCCAGCATGCGCTGCACCAGCGGCCGGGGCAGCACGTCCACCTGGTATTCGGCCTCGAGCATCGCGCCGTGCGCGCTCTCGGTCACGACCGCGACGGCCAGGGGGACCTGCGCGGTGGGGGCGCCCAGTTCGTCCAGCTGTGTCGAGGTGACGCCGTCCAGTGCGAAACCGTCGGCGCTCTTGCGGACGCTGAAGCCCAGGCGCACCAGTTGATCCATGCCGTCCCGTCCGGCGACGCGTTCCGGGTTCACCTCGCGCACCACGCGGTCGATGCCGACGGCCTGATGGGCGAAGGCGTCCAGGCAGGTGCGCCTGGTGGCCGCGACCAGGCCGGTGAAAGTCTCGGCGCGGTCGAAGGTTTCGCGCAGCAGCAGGGTGTTGCCGAAGTAGCCGATGAGCTGCTCGGCGGCCGCCGACCGGCGATTGGTGACCGGGATGGAGACCAGGAAATCGTCGGCGGCGGTGTAGCGCTGGATCAGGGCGGCGAAGCCGGCGAGCAGCACCATGAACGGGCTGGCCGCCTGCTCGCGGGCGACGACGTCCACCCGGTTCAGGAGATCAGCGGGCAGCGCGACGGTGCAGCGGTCGGCGCGCTTCGACGGCGCGACCACGGCCGAGCCGGGCAGTTCGAGGGGTTCCGGCAAGGGGCGCAGGGTGTTCCGCCAGTAGGCGATGTCCGCCTCGTCCTCGGCCGGGGCGTCCAGGACCTCGAGATCGACGAACTGCGCGGCCGGGGCGGCGGTCCGGGCTCCGTTGTAGGCGGCGTTGACGTCGGTGAAGAAGACGCCCCAGGCGTCGTCGTCCCAGCAGCTGTGGTGCGCGGCCAGCAGCAGCACCCACTCCGCTGTTCCGGTGCGCACCAGCGTGATTCGCAGGGGCAGCTCGGTGGCGAGGTCGAAGGGGCGGCCGAATTCCCGGCGGGCCAGCACCTCCACCCGCACCGGGCGGGCGGACTCGGCCAGGTCGGTCAGATCGTGCGATTGCCACGGCAGCGTGATGTCGTCGGCGAACACCTGGAACGGCTCGCCGTCCGCGTCGGTATCGAAGGTGGTGCGCAGTACGTCGTGCCGGGCGAACACCGCCGCCACCGCGGTCCGCAGGCGCTGCTCGTCGAGTGCGCCGGTGAGCCGGTACGCCACACAGATGTTCAGTGTGGTGTCCTCGGGGTCGCGCGTCTGCAGGAACCACATGCGGCGCTGCCCGGCCGACAGCGGCCGCTGCTCTCCGGCCCGGGTGCGGCGCACCGGCGCGGCGGTGGCGGCGGCGAGGCCCTGCTCGGCGAGCCTGCGCCGCAGCAGTTCCCGGCGGCGGTCGGCGACGGAGGTTCCAGCCACGGTCACGGTGGCATCGGTGTCTGACATGAAATCTGGCCCCTAGCCCTAGTTGGTGTTCTCTGCCATCAGCAGCACGACATCGTCCAGCGACGCGCCGCCCAGGATCGCCGCGACCGGCAGCTCCCGATCCAGCGACGCCTGGACCCGCTTGCGGAAGTCCAGGGCCTGCAACGAATCCAGGCCGAGTGCGACCAGCGGCGTGGAGCGGTCGATGGTGTCGCCGGCATCGATGCCCATGACCCGCTCGAGTTCGGCGAGCACCTGGTCCGCCAGCGGACGGCCCGGCGCCGACGCCACCGGCTGGTGATCAGCGGCAGGCGCTGACGGATTCGTCTCTGTGACAGGCTGATTCACGCTCACTTCCGCAGCTGCCGTATCCGCGATGCGCGATGGCGTAATCGTCTCGGGCTCAGGCACCTCCGACAGCACAGCAGCCTGGCCGAAGGCTCCCATGACGTCACGCAGGAACGGCCAGTCGGCGGAGATCACCACCGCGTCGGTCGGCTGCCCGGTGAATCCCGCGGCGATGGCGTCGGCCGGATTCATGGGGTACACCCCGGCGCCCTCGACCCGCGCCATACCCGCCGCATCGAGCGGACCCGCGACACTCCACAGACCCCACTCCAGTGCGGCGCAATCGATCCCGCGTTCGCGCAGGCGGCGGGCGAGAATATCCAGCATCCGGTTGGTGACGGCATACAGAATCTGTCCGCGCCCGCCGAGTGTCGCGGCCATGGACGAGCACAGCAGCACCCGGCCATTCGGACGCAACGGCACCGCGTCGAGCACCGTCTCCAGGCCCAGCACCTTCGACGCCGCGGCGGTGGCGACCATCTCGGCGGTGATCTCCTCGATCCCGGCGTCCACATAGTTGACCGCCGCATGGACGAGCAGGCTCACCGGCCGCTCCGCCAGCCCTGCCGCGAGGCGCGCGACGGCGTCCGTATCGCTGACATCACAGGCCGCGACCACGATCTCGGTGGCACCGTGCGCGCGCAGTCGCGCCACTTCCGCGGCGGCCGAACCGGATTCGCCGGACCGGCTCACCAGCGTGATCCGCCCGGCGCCCTGCCGAGCGAAATGCTCGGCGAACAACAGCCCGAGCTTGCCGGTGCCACCCACGATCAGCACATGATCGAGTTCAGCGGCCTCCCCTGGCGCAGACCCATCTGCGACCAACCGCTTGACGAACACCTTTCCGCCACGCAGCGCCACCTCTGGCTCACCCGCCGTATGCAGCGCCGCGACAACCCGATTCTCCTCCCTCGCCCCCGCATCGGCCGCAAGATCCAGATGCCGGAACAGCACCCCGGGCTTCTCCACTCCGACACACCGGAACCCGGACGCCACGGCCCCGTGGAACAACTGCGGCACCGCATCCTCCGGCACCACGACCTCGCCCCCGACCGTCACCAGCCAGACCTCACCGCCCGCACGCACATCCGACACCGCGGACAACCAGGTGCGCGCGACGAAGAACTCCGTCAACTCCGCCACCGCGTCCGCGGCGGTCGACTCGGGCAGCGCGGGCCACAGAATCACCACGCTGTCGAAGTCCGCCTGCTGCGGCGACTCCTGACCGGTGCCGATGCCCGAGGCGACCGCGGTCGGCTCGAGGGCGGTGGCGGTGGCGCCGTAGCGGTCTGCCGCGGCGAGGAGGGCGGACAATTGGTCGGCGCAGCGGCCGGTGGGGTCGAGGAAGGCCAGGCGGCGGGGCGGGGTCAGGGAGCGGCGCTCCCAGGGGGTCCACTTCTCCACCAGGCGTTGGGGTTCGGGCACGGCCAGGGTCGGCGGGTGCACCGCCTCGGGGGCGTAGCCCGGGTTGGCCCACAGGCGTTTGGGGTTCATGACCGTGTGGGGGAAGTCGCGTAGTGGGAGGGCCGGGGGTGCGTCGGTGCGCAGGGCGGTCCAGTCGTAGGCGAGGTCGTGGACGGCGATGGCGGCCAGGTTGCGGGTGAATTCGCGCAGGGAGGTGGCGGTGCGCAGGGAGGTGCCGAGGACCTTGAAGTCACGCGGGCCGCGGGACGGGTCGCGCGGGACCAGGGCGAGGTTTTCCTGGAGGGCCAGTTGCAGGACGGGGTGCTCGACGACCTCGATGAGGGTGTCGATGCCGTCGGTGGCGGCGGCGGCCACGGCGCGGTCGAAGCGGACCCGGTTGCGCAGGTTCCAGTACCAGTACTGTTCCTGGATCAGGTCTGCGGTGATGGGGGCGCCGAGAGTCGCGCCGTAGCAAGGGATATCGGTGTCCGTGAAGGTCGGGTCGCTCAGCTCGCCGCCGAGGAAGCCTTCGAATTCTGCGCGCAGCTCCGCCACGATCGAGGTGTGCGCGGGGTAGGCAACGCCGATCTCGCGGGCGAAATGGCCGCGCTCGGTGGCGGTGGCGACCATGTCGGCGATGGTGTCGCGGTCGCCGGAGATGGCCATGATGTGCGGGGCGTTCACCACCGACAGCTCGGCCCAGCCCGAATGGCGGGCCAGCAGCGCCTCGCAGTCCTCACGGTTCATGGCCAGCACCGCCATGGCGTAGCCGCGCGGCGAGAGGCGCTCCACCAGGCGCGCGCGGTGGGTCACCACCAGCACTGCGTCGCGCACCGACATGACCCGCGAGACCGCGCCCGCGGCGAGCTCGCCCTGGCTGTGGCCGATGGTGGCGGCCGGGCGCACGCCGGCGGCCTGCCACATGGCGGCCAGACCGGCCATGTGGAACATCAAGGCGGGCTGCACCTCCCACACGGTGTCCTGGTACGCGCCCGCGGTGCCGAGCAGATAGTGCAGCGGCTGATCGTGGCCGAAGCGCTCGGCGTGCACGGCCGCGCACTCGTCGACGGCGGCCCGGTAGTGCCGGGACTGGTCGTAGTACAGCGCGCCCATGCCGGGACGCTGACTGCCCTGACCGGGGAACACGAAGCCGATCCGGCGCGCGGTGGCAGGCCCGTCACCCAGCACCACCGCGGGATGCGAGGTCCCGCCGGCGACGGCGCGCAGGGCATCGAGCAGGTCCGCGCGCCCGGTGACCATGGCCAGCGCCCGGTAGCGGCGGGCCGTGCGGGTGCGAAACAGCATGTCCGCCACCCCATCGGGGGCAACGGCGGGCCGCTGCTCCAGGTAGGCCAGGATGCCCGCCGCCTCGGCGCGCACGCCGTCGGCGGTGTCGGACGAGAGCAGGACGGGAATGCTGCCATCGGGCAGCCGGTGGCTACACATCGGTTTCCTCCAGCTCGGGCAGGCTCACGAGGGCATGGGCATTGGTGCCCGCGACACCGAACGAGGACACGGCCGCGTATCGCATGCCGTCCACGGCCGGCCAGGGTTCGAGTTCGGTGGCGAGCCGCAGAGTGGTCTCGGCCCAATCGATTTCGGCGGTCGGCCGGTCGGCGTGCAGGGTGGGCGGGATCTGCCCGTGCACTCCTGCCAGCAGCACCTTGATCAGGCCCAGGACCCCGGAGGCGGCCTGCGCGTGACCGGCATTGGACTTCACCGAGCCCAGCCGAGCCCCCGCGGCGGACTGGAGACCGTAAGTGGTTGCGAGCGCGGCCAATTCGAGCGGATCGCCCACCGGAGTGCCGGTGCCGTGCCCCTCGATGAGCCCGACCTGTCCGGCGGAAATCCCGGACGCGGCCAGGGTGTCGCGGATGAGCCGTTCCTGCGCCGCGGCGCTCGGCACCGCGATCGGCGCGCCCTTGCCATTGTGGTTCACGCGCGAACCCAGCAGCCGCCCGTACACCCGATGCCCGAGCGCCCGCGCCCGCGACTCCCGTTCCAGTACAACGACTCCCGCTCCCTCACCCCACAGCGTGCCGGTGGCGTCGGCGGAGTAGGACCGGCAGTGGCCGTCGGCGGCGAGCGCATTGTTCTTGGAGAACTCGTAGAACGCGCCCGGCGAACCCATGACGCACACCCCGCCCGCCAGCGCCCATTCACACTCCCCCGCCCGGATGGCGGCGGCCGCCTGATGCACGGCGGTGAGCGCGGACGCGCACGCGGTGTCGACGGTGACCGACGGCCCGATCAGGCCCAGCCCGTGCGAGATCCGCCCGGCCACCGCGCCCAGCGCGGTGCCGGTGGCCCGGTACCCGCTGTACTCGTTGACCGAGGCCACCCGCGGCCCGTACTCCATGACCGAGGCGCCCATCCAGCATCCGCCCGAATCACCGTCCACCGCACCGGGATTGATCCCGGCCTGCTCGAGTGCCCGCCAGGCCACCCGCAGGCCGGCCCGCTGCTGCGGATCCATGGCCACGGCCTCGCGCGGCGTGATGCCGAAGAACAGCGCATCGAAGTCGGCGGCGCCGGTGAGGAACCCGCCGGCGTCCGGCACCGCGCCCCAGCCCTCGTGCCGGTCCAGGGTCAGCAATTCCGCCAGCGGCCATTCCCGATCACGAGGAAAGGGGCCGAGCAATTCCCGCCCGGACGCCAGGGCCGCCCAGAATTCCGGCAGGGTGTCGATGCCACCGGGCGCCTCGACACCCATGCCGACGATCACAATGGGATCGCCGGAATCCAGCAGCGCGCTCACGCGACGACGCTCTTCTCGGCGGCCAGCAGTTCGGCGATGCCGTCGACATGATCGTTGAGATAGAAATGCCCGCCCGCGAACAGGGTCACCCGAATTCCGCCGCGGCTGTGGCTTTCCCACGCATACAGATCACGCGGCGCGACGAATTCGTCCTCGTCGCCACCCAGCACCAGAATCGGCGCGTCCACGGCAATATCCTGCGCGCACGAATACGCGTCGAAGGCACGGTAGTCGGCCTTCATGACCGGCAGCGCCATGCGCAGCACCTCGCGACTGCCCAGCACCTCCGCACCGGTGCCGTTGAGCGCCGACATGTGATCGAGCAGGGCCTCGTCCTCGGTGGGATGCCCCGGCAGCGCGGCGACCCGGGCGGGTGCGGCAGCCGAGGAGGCGACCAGCAGTCGCACGCTCAGCCCCGCGGCCTCGGCCAGGCGGGCGAATTCGAACGCGATCACCGCGCCCATGCTGTGCCCGAAAATCGTGAGGGGGACACCGGTTTCATGTGCGGATTCCCGGAATTCGGCGAAGGCTCCGGCCGCGATGTCGGGCAGCGTTTCCAGGGCCGCCTCGCGGGCCCGGTCCTGACGGCCCGGGTACTGGAACACCACGACATCGAATTCGGCAGCCAGCGTCTTGGCGAAAACCCGATAGGCGGAGGCGCCCGCACCGGCGTGCGGGAAGATCAGCAGCGGTGGCGCGGATTCCGCACTCGGGGCCTGAAATTGCCTGATCCAGCCGAGTTCCCGTGGCATTTCCCGCATCTCTCCTACGCAACTGCCCGACCGCATTCGGCGTCGGTTCCGCTTGTCCCCCTTGCAATGTCCGGGCAACCGTAACACCACCTACTTAGTATAGGCTAGCCTTACAAAGTAGGGTGATCAAGCTAACCGACGAACGGAGCGCCACAGCGATGAACCGGACGACCTACGTCCTCGCGCGCGAACTCACGGACCTTCCCGACCACATCCGCCGCGCGCCCGCACCGGTGCTGCCCGAGTTCGCCGCACCGTTCACGCTGCGGCCGGTGGACGTCGACTCCCGCGACCCGGAGACCATCACCGAGTGGATGCACCGGCCGCACCTGCTCGAGACCTGGGAACAGGCCTGGGACGCCGATCGCCGCCGCGCCGACTGCGCCGCCCAGCTCGCCGGAACCTTCTCCCGCCCATGCATTCTCGAATACGACTTCGCCGCCCTGGACCGCCCCGACCTGGGCAACCGCGAGGTGGCCTATGTGGAGTTGTACCGCCCCGCCAAGGACGAGATCGCGCGCCTCTACGACGCCGACGCCCGCGACATGGGCTTCCACATCGCCACCGCGGACACGACGCTGCTGGGCCGCGGCGTCATATCGGGCTGGATGCGCCTGCTGGGGGAGGCGATCCTGGCGGCCGAACCCGAATGCCGCCGGCTGCTGTGCGAACCCGATCATCGCAACACCCCCATGCGGAAAGCGTTGGAGAAGATCGGGTGGCAGTACCTGGGCGACTTCGACATCCGGCCGGATCGGCGCATCTCGCTCTACGCGCTGCCGCGCAGCGCCGCCGACCTGCCCGAGATCCGGTAGCGCGGTGCGGGATTCACCGCCGGTTGCAGGATCCGGTCCGAAAGCTCGCCCAGGCAGCTGAGATTCGGGAAGCCGGGACCCTGCGCCATGGCGGCCAGGTTCGGCAGGTACAGCTTGGCGTCCAGCCCGGACACCGCGAGGTCGAAGCCGATGGCCGCCTCGATGCGCGCGGTCTCCAACGGGCCGCCCACCGCCAGTTCGAGCAGATCGGTTGCGGCCGAATCGAACAGATCCAGGAACCACAGCGGCTGAGCGCCGGTGGCATCCACCACCAGATCGAAGGTGTGCACCTGATCGGCGCGCAGGTCGTTGCGCAGGGTGAGGGCGACCCGGTCGTCCTGGTCGGCGAGGTTCACCACCCGGCCCTGCAGATGGTGAACCCGGTTGTCCCCCAGCAGGCTTTCCTGCACCCGCACCGAGAACACCCCGCGATCGGTGCGCCGGATGACATCGCGGCGCTCGGCCATACCCAGGCCCGCCCACTTGGTCGGATCGCTGTAGAGCGAGTTCTCGAAATAGCTTTCGCCGCGCGTGTACAGCGTCGCCTTGGGCGAGATCACCGAGACGGTGAGCATCTCGTGGCGAACCAGTTCGTCCAGCGCCGAACCCGCGGTCTCGCCGCCGCCGATCACCGCCACCCGCGAGGACGGGGGCAGTTCGCGGCGGCCCGCCAGCTCCCAGAATTCGGAGATGCTGAGCACCTTCGGGTGCTCGGCCAGGGCCCGGTCGCTGCGGCCGGGTCCGGTGATCATGACCGCGTCGCAATCGATCTCGTCCACGTGGCCGGCGGTGTCGTCTGCGCGGCCGGCGGTGTCGTCTGCGCGGCCGGCGGTGTCGGCGACCGACACCAGCCAGCCGTCGGCCGCGGCGGCGATGCCGGTCACCGTGCCCTGGACCAGATCCAGGTCGATGCGCCGGGCCACCCACTGCAGGTATTTGGCCCACACGTGATGCTGCGGGCTGGGCCGGCCGCGGTCGATCCACTCGGCGTAGGTGCCGTGCTCGACCAGGAAGGCGGTCCAGCCGAAAGCCCGCATGGCCGCGTCGATCTCGCGGTTGTGGCCGCGCGCCCAGGTCGAGCGGTACGGGAAGCCGACGTCCTTCTCGGGGCTGGTGCCCAGGCGGTGCCGGCCGTCGGTCCAGCCGCCGGTGGGTAGCCAGTTGCCGCCGACCGTCTGTGCCTCGACCACGGTCACCCGCGGTGCGGGCAGGCCGAGTTCCCGCAGCACATGCGACTTGGCCGCTACCGCCAGGGCTTTCGGCCCCGCACCGACCACCAGAAGTG
>NZ_JBHZCS010000001.1:0-97052 GCF_042755705.1 Nocardia sp. NPDC059154 | reverse complement strand
GTGTCTCCACCGCTTCTCCGTCCCAGTTGCTCACTGTTGTCTGCCTCGCACAACCCACCAACCACTTTAGGTTTGCATAGCCTTACCTTATATTGCTTGGCAGCGCTTGCGAAGCGCTCGTGACGAAAACGATTGGACTGGAAACCATGCCCCGTACCTCGCGCCTCCTCGGTGCCGCCCTCGCCACCGCCGCCCTGCTCGCCGGAACCGGCGTCAGCGCCGTCACCGCCACGGCCGCACCGGCTTTCGCCCCCGTGCGCACCGCCGCCCCGAGCACCGGCGACCTGAAGGCCAAGCTGCAGACCGCCCTCAACACCGGCGCCCCGGCCTCCACCCGGGCCGCCGAGCTCGAGGCCGGCGAGGCCGGACTGCCGCTGCTGGACCAGATCGGCACCGCCATGAACGCCGCCCCGCCGAGCTTCCGCTGGACCATCCTGGGCCCGGTCACCGAGAACGGCGACACCCTCTCGGCCACGCTGCAGACGGCCGTGGACGGTTTCGATCCGTTCACCTTCCCGCTGACCTGGAAGCTCGTCGACGGCGACTGGAAGCTGTCCCGCGAGGGCGAGTGCACCGTCGCGAGCGTCGCCATGCTGCCCTGCAGCCTCTGACCCGTCGACAATGACTCCGACAATTCGAGAGTGACCCACCCCGAACGGCCCCGGACTCGCGCGGAATCCGGGGCCGTCCGGCTACGCGGGCACCGGCGCCAGACGCCAGCCGGAGGCACGGGTGCGCTCGGTCCAGAAGGCGGCATAGCGGCCGCCGAGCGCGAGCAGCTCGGCGTGCGTACCGCGCTCGACGATGCGACCGCCGTCCATGAACAGGATCTGATCGGCGTGCGCGATGGTCGCGAGACGATGCGCCACCACGAGAACGGTTCTGCCACGGGTGAGTTCGTGCACACCGCGCACCACCGCCGCCTCGTTGTGCGGGTCGAGGGCGCTCGTGGCCTCGTCCAGCAGCACGATCGGAGCAGCCTTGACCAGGGCGCGGGCAATCGAAACACGCTGGCGCTCACCACCGGACAGCGCGGAGCCGCCCTCGCCGACCGCGGTCTGCCAGCCGTCGGGCAGCCGGTCGGCGATCTCGTCCACCCGCGCTACCCGGGCGGCCGCGAGGACCTCGGCATCGGTCGCGTCCGGACGGCCCGCCCGGATGTTCTCCAGCACAGAGCGATCGAAGAGGTAGACGTTCTGGAAGACCAGCGCCAGCCGGTTCAGCAGGGTCGCCGCCGGCTGCTCACGAACATCGTGACCGCCGACCACGACACGACCGGAATCGGTGTCGTGGAAGCGGGCGGCCAGGCGCAGCAGCGTGGATTTGCCCGCGCCGCTGGGGCCCACGATGGCGGTCGTGGTGCCGGGTGCCGCGGTGAACGAGATGTCCTGCAGCACCGTCCTGTCCGGGCCGTAGCCGAAGCTGACCCGATCGAACTCCACCTGCGGGGCACCCGGCGGCACCGGTGAATCCGGCTGCGGCAGTGCCGGTTCCGCCAGC
Source organism: Nocardia sp. NPDC059154 (assembly GCF_042755705.1). Classification (NCBI taxonomy): domain Bacteria; kingdom Bacillati; phylum Actinomycetota; class Actinomycetes; order Mycobacteriales; family Nocardiaceae; genus Nocardia; species Nocardia sp. NPDC059154. The sequence continues at coordinate 95,552 of NZ_JBHZCS010000001.1, read as the reverse complement.
AGCGCGCTCACCCGGTCAGCCGCTGCGGCGGCGGAGCGCAGGGCGCCACCCAGCTGCGCGGCCTGGGTCAGCGGCTCGATGAAACGGGAGCTCACCGCGATCAGGGCGATCGCCGCGGCGGCGGAGAGTGCGCCGTCGGTCGCCCGGCCTGCCACCAGGTAGACCAGCACCAGGAAGACGGCCTGCACCACCAGCGAGAACACGATCAGGCCGGGCACCGCGGCGATCAGCAGGCCATCGGCGGCCCGGCGCTGGCGGGCCAATGCCGCGTCCAGCGCGCGATTACCCGCGCCGACCGCGCCCAGCGAACGCAGCACCGGTTGCGCCTGCGCGAATTCCAGCACCCGGGCGTTCGCCTCGGCGGCGGCCTCGTGCATGCGCTCATCGGCGGCGACATAGGAGCGGTTGGCCCACAGATTCACCAGGAACAGCACCGGGGCCGTCACCAGCATGGCCAGCGAAATACGCCAGTCGACGACCAGCATGCCCACCGCCACACCGAGCGGAACCAGTACGCCGGTCAGCATTTTCGCCAGCAGATAGGCGATCAGGCCCTGCACCTCGCGGACGTTCTCGACCATCACCCGCGACAGCTCGCCCGCGTGCCGGTCGTCGAACCAGCCCAGTGGCAGGGCATTCAGGTGATCGCCGAGCCGGGTCTGCAATCCGTGCTGCATGCCCACACCGACGCGCAGGCCCAGCACCGACTGCAGGTAACCGAACACCACGACCCCGGCCACGGCCAGCGCCAGCCACAGCGTCCACCACCAGGCCCGGCCCAGATCCTTGTCGAACAAGGCCTGCAAGACCGGCACCAGCAGCACATAGGCGGCGGCCTGCGACAGCGCCTGGACCACGATGGCCAGCAGCAGTCGCGGTGTCAGCCGCGCGAACTCACCCGGCACGAGGCCGAGCACCTTGCGGATCATCGATTGCCCTCCTCAGCAACGGCGGACAGGCCGGCCTTCGTCCCGGCCCGGCCGTCCCCGAGATCGCCTGCCACCGGGTCGGTTCCGTCCGACCACGCGCCCGAAGGCCGATCGGCACTCCCGGCGGCGCGGTCGGCGCCGGCGACGGCCTCCAGGGCCGCCTCATTGATTTCCCAGAGCCGCTGGTAGACCCCGCCCGCGGTGTGCAGACTGGCGTGGTCACCCCGTTCGACCAGGGTTCCGTTCTCCAGCACCAGGATTCGGTCCACGCCGGTGATGGTGTGCAGCCGGTGCGCGATGACCAGCACGGTGCGACCGGCCACCAGTTCGGCCAGCGCGTCCTGCACCGCCGCCTCGGATTCGGGGTCGGCGAAGGCGGTGGCCTCGTCCAGCACCAGGATCGGGGTGTCGGCCAGCAGGGTGCGGGCGATCGAAAGCCGTTGCGCCTCACCACCGGACAGCACGGCGTCCACCCCGATCTCGGAGTCGTAGCCGCGCGGCAGCGCCAGGATGCGGTCGTGGATGCGGGCCGCGCGGGCCGCACGCTCCAGGGCCGCGGCATCGGCGCCAGGGCGGGCCAGCCGCAGATTGTCGGCGATGGTGCCGCGGATCAGGCGGACGTCCTGGAAGACGAATCCGACCGTGCGATAGAGCTCTTCGCTCGGGAAGTCGCGAATATCGCGGCCGCCGAGGGTGATCCGGCCCGCGTCCACGTCGTAGAAGCGCGGCAGCAGCTTGGCCAGCGTCGACTTGCCGGAACCGCTGGGGCCCACCAGGGCGGTCATGGTGCCGGGCGCCAGCTCGAGGTCGAGGTCGCGCAGCACCTGATGGTCGGCGCGGTAGCCGAAACTCACGCCCTCGAAACGGATCAGCCCGGCGGGAGCCTGCTGCGGTGCGGAATCGCCCGTGCCGGACGCCAATTCGGCGGTCTGCAGCAGATCGTGCAGCCGCAGCGCCGCGTCACCGGCCGTGCGCAGCGCCTGGGTGCCGTAGCCCAGACCCAGCAGCGAACTGCCCAGCCCGAGCCCGACCAGCAGGAACGGCAGCACATCCAGCGGCTCGATCCACTCGAGGCCCACGCCCGCGAGCCCGGCCACTACGACCAGCAGCATGACGAACACCGGCGAGACCACCGTGTCCGAGATCGACTGCACCGTCATCACCGGCAGTTTCAGCCGCCGCAGCCGCTCGGTCTGCTCCTCGACGGCGGCCCGGAACTCGCTGTGCGCCCTGCCCGCTCGCCCGAAGGCCCGCACCACCTGGATGCCGTCCACGAATTCGACGGTCGCGGCGCGGGTGCGCTGCTCGGCGGCGTTGTAGGCCAGCAGGCGTTCGCGGCCGGGCTCGTCCAGCATCGCGCGCATGCACAGCGCGTAGACGACCAGCGGCAGCAGCAGGATCAGCGTCAGCCGCCAGTCCACGGTCGCCAGGTAGACCAGGGTGACCAGCGGGACCGTCACCGAACCGACGAAGTCCAGCCGCGCATGCGCCACCAGATAGTGCAGCGCCTCGACATCGTCCTGGAGGTACTTCTTCACCTCGGTGGAGGTGCGGGCGCCGAACCAGCCCAGCGGCACCCGGGTCAGCTTGTCGGCCAGCAGCCGGCGCAGGGTCAGCTGGTAGCGGGCGTCCACGGCGTGCGACCAGGTCAGCGCGACCGCCTGCAGCACCGCCCGGACCACCAGCACCAGCACCGCGATCAACAGCAGCCGCCACACCCGGTCGGTGCCGGGCGCATCCCGCAGCAGCTCACGGCAGGCCGAGACGATCAGCAGGAACGGCAGCACCGAGCACACCGCGGCGACCGCCACGATCAGCCCGGCCACCGTGAGCGGGCCGCGCACCGGGGCGAGAATCTCCTTGCGCGCGGCGGCCTCTCGCCGCCGGCGCGCCTTCACCTCCGCTTTCGCGTCGGGCCCGCCCGGGTCGGCTGCCGCCGGGCCCGGATCGATGGCGTGCGCCTCGACCGCGGGCGGTGACTCGACCGTCATCAGTCCGCCTCCCACCTTCCTCGGTGCGGCGCTCCCACGAACACCGGCGAGAAGATAGGTTAGGCTAACTTTTCTTGAACGACCATACCGCCGGTCAGCGCGGCACCTTTCCGGTCAGCTTCTTGCCGCTCGCGTCGTGGACCATGCACGTCGCGCGGCCATTGAGCTTGTTCCACTGGGTCTCGTTGGCCGGGTAGAGAATGAAGGTCTCCAGCTGGTCGTACATCGAGCTCTTGCTCAGCTGCTTGTCGATCTCGTCCAGGCAGGCGTCATTGGCCTGCTGGAACGAGGCATCCAGCGAACCCGGCCAGGAACCGGTCAGATGCACCTGGGCGATCACCTCGGCATCGTGCGCGGCATCGCAGGGCAGCACCGTCACCTTGCGAATGTGGTTGTTCTCCTCGACGGTCTGCAGGCAGTCGCCGACCTTCACCTCGTCGACCGAGATGGAGGTGGGCGAATCCGGCAGGGCCGAGGTGCGGGTCGTATTGTCCTGTGACGCAGAGGTATCCGAGCTGTTCACCGCGCCCACGGCGAACAGGATCACGACGATCAGCGCCCACACGCCGGAGGCGACCAGGCCACCGATGGCCAGCCCCTTGCCGTTCTGATTGCGCTGCTTGATCTGGGTCAGCGCGATGATGCCGAACGGGATGGCGAGCAGACACGCGCCGAGCAGGCCGAGGATCAGGGCGGCGATGGCCAGGCCATTGGTGCCCTGCGGAGGCGGCGGAGCCATCGGATAGCCCGGCGGCATCGGCTGATACCCGGGCGGGTAGCCGGGCTGACCGCCCTGGCTGTAATCCCACTGACCCGGCTGGCCGTAGGCGGGCTGAGCGTATCCCGGCTGCGGCTGGCCGTATTCCGGTTGCGGGGGTTGTGGAATCTGGCCGTAGTCCGGCTGACCGGGCTGGCCCGGATACCCTTGCGGCTGTTGGTCGTTCGGGTACACGAGACCCCCGATCACTCGTTTCGACCCGGACATTCCGGGCGTTGGCCAACCGTACCCCCTGGTCCGGACAAACTCGGGGACTAGGGTTTGGCGAGTGAGACGCAGGCAGCAACCACCGCTACCCAAGCGGCACGGGCTGGACCCGGCCCGGTTGCGGCTACCCGAGGACGGCGACTGGGCGACCATTCGTGACCACCTCGTGGAGCGATTGCCGCGGGTACACCCCGAACGCATCGACGAACTGCTGTCCACTGGCGGCATCGTGGATCTGGACGGCCCGATCACCCTCGACACGCCGTACGCCCCCGGCGGCGCGGTGTGGTTCCACCGCGATCTGCCGGACGAGACCGAGGTTCCGTTCCCGATCGGCATCGTCTACCGCGACGACGACATCCTCGTCGCGGACAAGCCGCACTTCCTCTCGACCATCCCGCGCGGGCAGCACATTCTGCAGACCGCCCTGGTGAAACTGCGCCGCGACCTGGACCTGCCCGATCTGGTGCCCGCGCACCGGCTCGACCGGGTCACCGCCGGGCTGGTGCTGTTCATCGTGAATCCGGCCGTGCGCGGGGCATATCAGACCATGTTCCACAAGCGGCTGGTACACAAGGAGTACGAGGCCGTCGCGCGCTTCGATCCAGAGCTCGGACTGCCGCGCACGATCATCAGCCGGATCGTCAAGGAGCGGCAGGTGCTGCGCGCCTACGAGACCGCGGGCGAACCGAATGCGGAGACCCTCGTCGAATTGACCGAGCAGCGGGACGAATTGGGGCGCTACCGGCTCCGGCCGCGGACCGGGCGGACGCATCAGATCCGGCTGCACATGAACAGCCTCGGGGTCCCGATCCTCGGTGACGACTTCTATCCCGAACTCACCGACAAACCGGTCGACGACTACACCCGGCCACTGCAACTGCTGGCCTCGGCACTGGAATTCATCGATCCGATCACCCGGGAACCGCGCCGCTTCGACACCGCGCGCACGCTGCAGGCCTGGGACGATCCCGAGGGCTGGGCGAGCGGACGAGCGCCGGCCGCCGGGTATTCCGCACAGCGGGATTAACCACAATCGAAGGCCGTTCCAAGAATCCGCTCGTAGACTGGCCGGGATGTCGCGAAACGATAACGGCGCGGTCGCGGTGCTCCCTGACCCGCCCACGCTGCCCGGCCACAAGCTGCACGCCTACGTGGATGTGGCCGTCGTCGTTGTGGTCCTGATCTGCACGAATCTCATCGCGCACTTCACCAACCGGTGGGCCGGCATCTTCACGGTGCCGATTGCCGCACTGGTGCTGGTCGCCCTGGTACGCCGCCGCGGGTTGGGCTGGGAGGACCTCGGCCTGTCGCCGCGACAGTGGCGGCGCGGGTCGCTGTGGGCGCTGGCGGCGGTGGGCGTAGTGCTCGCGGCCGTGGTCATCGGCGCGGCGCTGCCGATCACCCGCCCCTTCTTCCTGAACGACCGCTACGCCGCGGTCTCGGGCGCGCTCATCGCGTCCATGATCGTGATCCCATTGCAGACCGCGATCCCGGAGGAGCTCGCCTTCCGCGGCGTGCTGCACGGCACCCTGGACCGGGTGGCCGGGGCACGCGGGGTATTCGCGGCGGGATCAATGCTGTTCGGGCTCTGGCACATTGCCTCATCGCTGGGATTGACCAGCGGGAACAAGGGACTGACCGGATTCCTCGGCGGCGGCCCGGCCGGACAGCTCCTCGGCATCGGGCTCGCGGTCCTCGCGACCGCCGGGGCGGGCGTGGTCTTCACCTGGCTGCGGCGCCGCAGCGGCAGCCTGCTCGCGCCCATCGCACTGCACTGGGCGGTGAACGGCGCGGGCGCGCTGGCCGCGGCCGTGGTCTGGCACGTGACCGTGCACTGACCGCGGCCGGGCGCGCGAACGCAGAGGGGGCCGGCTGACCTGGGAACAGAGGATTATGGTCAGCCGGCCCGGGACGGTTCGGCGGGTCGGGCCCACACCGAACCGAGTCTTTTACGAGCCGGGGAAGCTCTGCTACGAGCCCAGGAAACCGAGCGGGCCCGCGCCGCAGGTGGCGCTGCCGGTCAGGGTGGGCTCGAGGACGTTCACCTTCAGCTCCCAGGCCGAACCCTGCAGGGTCGACAGGGTGTGGGTGCCCGCGCTGTGCGGGGTCCACTGAATGGTGGCCTGCCCGTTGCTCGGGCTGATCGGGCTGCCCGAGATGATCGCGCCATTGTCGTAGAACCAGGCCTGGATCCAGTTGTCGTAGGTCGCGGTGATCTGGTACACGCAGCCCATGTAGATATTGCGGGCGTTCACCGACAGGCCGGTGGGTACGGCCGAGGCGGTGGAGGCGGTCAGGCCCACGGAACAGGCCATCGCGGCGACGGCGGTGAGGCCGACGCCGGCCCGCCGGGCGATGCGCTTGCTCAGGGACACTGTCATGTCTTCAACTCCTTGGTGCCAACCCGCTTCGATGCGGTCCGGCGAACTGTATCGGTTGTCCAGTTCATTGCGTGGCACTTTTGAGAAAATACTGAAACACGTTTCTGTCAGACGCGGTCTCATGCAGGTCAGCGGCATGATCGCAGCAACGAGATCGGCCCGCCTCCCCGGAGGAGAAGCGGGCCGAATCGTTCGGAGCAAACTCGGATCGTCAGCGGCGAGCGTCACTCACCACATCGGACGGCGTCCATTCCGCATCCCACTGCGGCTGCTGCTGTTCCGCATCACCGCCGTGGCCCGGCCACCAGGCGCGGCGGCCGATCAGCGCGGTCACCGCGGGGGTGAAGAACATCGCCATGACGAACGCGGCGATGGCGATGCCGACCGAGATGGCGAAGCCCATCTGCGACAGGGTGTCGTTGCCCGCCAGCATCATCGAGGCGAAGGTGCCCGCCAGGATGACACCGGCCGCCGCCACCGTCGGGCCGGTGTGACGCAGGGCCAGGGCGGCCGCGCGGTGCGGATCGTGGCCCTCTCGCGCCTCCTCCCGCAACCGGGCGACCATGAGGATGTTGTAGTCCGTCCCGAGGGCGACCACGAACAGGTACATGATCAGCGGCAGCGTGAAGATCAGACCCGAATCCCCCTGCAGATGCTGGAAGACCAGCACCGCCGAACCCAGCGTCGCGGCGAAGCCGAGGAACACCGAGGCCATCAGGTACCAGGGCGCCACCACGCTGCGCAGCAGCAGGGCCAGCACGATCATGATCAGGATGGCCGCCACCGGGAACACCACCATGTAGTCCCGGTTCATGGCGTGCTGGAAGTCGACGAACACCGAGGTCATGCCGCCCACCACCGCCGAGGTACCGACCGGGGCCGCCGCATGCGCGGCATCCCGGAGCGGACCCTTCACGGTCTTCAGGGCCGCATCGGATTCCGGCTTGTCGGACAGCGTCACCTGATATTCGGCGACCGTCTTGTCGGCCGACAGTGCCGGCTGCGGACCCACCTCGCCCACACCGTGGACGTGCAGTGCCGCTCCGAAGGCGTTCAGCTCGTCAGCGCTCAGCGCGCCGTGCTCGCTGCGCAGATACACCTGCGAGGGCTGGGTGCTGCCCGCGGGCATGCCCTTGAGCAATTCCTTGCCGTAGACCACGGATTCGGAGCTGCCCGAGGTCGAACCCGAGCTCAGGTCGAAGGTCGGATTGAAGCCGAAGGCGAAGACGCCCAGGGCGATCAGGACACCACCGGACGCCACGGCGAACAGGCCCGGCCGCTTGCCCAGCGCGCCACCCACGGCCGCGAACCGAGCCCCGGTCGGCTCCACCTGCCAGGCCTTCGAGGGCCAGAAAACCTTGGTGCCCAACAGGGAAACGATCGCGGGGATGAGCGTGAGCCCGGCCAGCAGCGCCACCGCGACCGCAATGGCCAGGGCGATACCCATGGACCGGAACATGCCCAGGGTGGACAGCGTCAGCGCGCCGAAGGCGATGATCACCGCCGCGGCCGCCGAGGTGATGGCCTCACCGACCCGGGTGACCGCGCTGACCACGGCCGTCTTGGCGTCCTCACCGGCGCGCAGGCGCTCCCGGAAGCGGAACATCAGGAAGAGGATGTAGTCCGTGCCGACGCCGAAGAGCACCACGACCAGCAGCGACTGCACCGAGCTGTCGATCTTGAGGTCGAAGGTGTTGCTGGCGATCGCGATCAGACCGCTGGCCAGCGGGGACACCGCGATGAAGATGACCAGGATGGGCAGCAGCGCGATGATCGGGCTGCGGAAGATGAGCAGCAGCAACACCAGGATCAGCACCACGGTCGCCACACCGATGATGATCAGGCCCTTGGTACTGGAATCCTGCTGATCCAGGGTCTGGGCGGCAGTGCCGGTGATGCCGGCCTTCAGGTCGGTGCCGTTCACCTGTTCCTTCAGTGCGTCCCGGAGGGACTTCACCGCGTCGGACTGGTGGGTGTCATTGGCGCTGGTGACCTTGGTCATCTGCACCGCGACCACCTCGACCGCCCGGTTCTCCGCCGGGGGTACCACCTGGATTCCGGTGACATCCTTGATGTTCCGTTCCGACAGCTTGGTCGCGGCGGCGGCCACCGCAGTCGAGTCGGCATCGGTCATCGGGGCTCCGTCGGAGCGTTCGAAGACGATGAGCGCAGCGGGAGTATTGCTGTTGGGAAATGCCTGCTGCTGCAACTTCGCTGCCTGGATGGATTCGTAATGCGAAGGCAGGAAGTCGGATTGGTCGGTGGTGGCGGTGAGCTTCGGCGCGGTGGCGACGACCGCGACAATGGCGATCAGCCACGCGGCGATCACCAGCCACGGGAATCGGACGACGAAGCGCCCCAAGCGGGAGAACATGCGGGAGAAGTCCTTTCCGGGTTCGGCCGCGTTATTCAGATGTCGAGGACCTGCGAGGAGGGGTTCTCCACCACGTCGGCGACGATGCGATAGACCTTCGCCGGAATACGGTCGCGCAGTTCCGTGAGCGAGTCCACGATCTCCAATGTGAAGTCGCCGTAGCCATCCTCGCCCAGGCCGAGGAATTCGCGCCAGTTCTTAAATCCCTTGGCCCAGTCCGTGAATACCGCAAGATCCGACTGGTCGGAACTGTGCCGGGCGGTGAGGAACTCCTCCTTCCGCTCGCGCGCGGCGTTCTTGGAGGCCTGGGCGAAATCCGACCACTCGACATAGTGCCGGTGGACGACCAGCTTGCCCTTGCGGCTCAGGAAGACCTGCACGGACTCGCTGCCCTCCTTGGTCACATGCTGGGCCTCGGCCAGCAACCGGCCGACGAAGCGCTGGGTGCGGCCACCGCCGGGGCCGACGCGCAGCGTGATCTCGCGCATGCCCTCGGGCAGCGGGTCCGGCACCAGATCGGTGCCGGTGGCGGCCGGGGCCTCCGGGGCGTCCTGCGGGTCGGCGTCGTTGGACTTGTCCATATCGAGGGCCATGGGGTGCTCCAAATCATCAGTGAATGCGCATATGGGCATGCATGTACAGCACGGCGCCGTGGGTCGATACCCGCTGTGCCGCTGCACTTCTCAGGGTTCCGGACGGTCATTCCCCGTCTTCAGCCACTATAAGTAGACGTATACGTATAGCGCAACCCTGACTCGACCCTGAACTTTCTCCAGATGCTTCCCTGAGCATCCGGACACGAAAGAGCCCGCCTCCCGAACGGGAGGCGGGCCCTCGCGTGTCGTCCGCGCGGAGCTGCGCGCTAGCGCCCACGCCGCTTGCCCGGCTTCTTCGCACCGCCCTGCTTCGGCTTCGCGGCGGTCTGCGGCTTCTTCCCCCCGGCCTGACTGCGCGTCCCGCCCGCCTTGGCCACACCCGTCCGCTTGGGCGAATTCTGTTGCCGCGCAGGCTTGTCCGGCTGCTGCCCGGACGGCGAACGGGAACTGCGCTGGGAGCGGCCGCGCACCACACCCACGAACTCCTCCACCAGCTCGGTGGTGCGGTCGGCGGGCCAGGCCAGCGCGATCTCGGTCTCGGGCACATCGGTGACGGTCCGGTAGACCAGGTCCTTGCGGTGGTGCAGGCGGGCGATCGAGTGCGGCACGATGGCCGCCCCGCTCACCGCGGCCACCAGCTCCATGGTCATGGCGGCGTCGTCCAGGTCGGCCGCGTCCTGCATGCGCTCATCGGCCAGATCGGCCGTGGCGACCTGATCGAACAGGGCGATCGGATGATCCTTGGGGACGACCACGACCGGGACCTCGCGGTAGAGCGGAATCGCGCTCACCCCATCGCGATCGATGGGCAGCCGCACGAAACACATGTCGACCGCGTCCGTGCGCAGGGCCTGCTCCTGCTCCTTCATCGGGATCGGCGTCAGCTCCAGCGCGACCTCGGGGAACCTCTGGCGCCAGATGCGCTCCCATTTGGTGACGGTCACGCCCGGGACGAAGCCGACGCGCAGGCGGTCCGCCGCGGCCGGTGCCGGCTCCGGCTCCGCGGCCGCGGCGGCCGCGATGAGGGCGCGGGCCTCGTCCAGCAGCACCCGCCCGTCCTCGCTCAGCTGGGTGGGCTGCGCGCCCGGCACGAACAGTCTGGTTTCGAGCTCTTCCTCCAGCTCGATGACCGTCCCGCTCAAGCGCTGCCGCGAAATACCGAGGCCACGCGCCGCCCGGGCGAAATGCAATTCCTCGGCAACCGCGACGAACCAGCGCAGGCGCGTCAGATCGATGGACTCCAACCGGCTCATGGCGTCCACGGTATTGCACCGGCCAGCAGGTTCACCCCACCCGCCCGATACCCTTGATCGGTGAGCCCGGACAAGAACCCCCAGACCATGAAGCCGCTCACCGCGGCGAACAAACTCGGCATCTACCTCCCGGCAACCCCCGCGGAGTTCCGGAACTCACCCGTCACCCGCGCCCAGCTCGAGGAACTGCGCACCGATCCCCCGCAGTGGCTGCTCGAGCTGCGGGCCAACGGCCCCTTCCCGCGCGATGTGGTGGCCCGCAAGCTGGGCATCTCCAACTCCGGTCTGGCCCGTGCCGGCGTCGCCGACGCCCTCACCGCGGACGAGATCGCGGCCCTGCTGGCCGACCCGCCCGAATGGCTGCTCCGCGAACGGGAGAATCTGGTCGCGGTCCGCAAGGAAGCCGAGCGCGTCAAGGAGAAGGAGGCCGCCCGCCGCGCCGCCTCCAACCGCCCGCCCAAGAACCGCTTCGGCAACTGAACACGACGCCCCGGCCCGGTCATCTGCGCTGAACTCCCTTCCGCCACCGCCGAATCGGATCAGATCCGGCGCAGCACCCGGTCGACCAGGTCGGGGGCCGCGCCGAGATAGTTCTCGGGGCGGAGGAGTTCGGCCAGTTCGGGTTTGGTCAGGTGCAGGGCGATATCGGGGCATTCGGCGAGGATGTCGGCCAGCGGCCGGGTGGTGGTCCGCGCCTCGAAGGAGGCCGCCTGCAGGGCCTTCTTGGCGATCGGCTTGCCGAGCAAGGGGGCCAGGCGAATCGAGAGGCGTTCGGCGACGATCTGACCCTCGGTGAGCGAGAGGTTCTCGGTCATGCGGTCGGCATCGGCCATCAGGCCCGCGGCGAGTTCGACCGCGGTGTGGGCGGCGCCGCCGACCAGGAGCAGGCATTCGCGCAGCGGCTGCCATTCGGCGTGCCAGGCGCCGGCGGGACGCTCGTCCTCGGCCAGCAGCGCGCCGAACAGCGTCGAGGCCAGCGCGGGGACCTGCAGCGCCGCCGCACGAATCATGGTGCTCAGCACCGGGTTTCGCTTCTGCGGTATGGCCGAGGATTCGCCGCGGCCCGGGGCGGCGGGCTCGAGCAGTTCGGCGGTCTCGTTGCGGGACTGGGAGATCACGTCCACGGCCAGCTTGCCCAGGGTGCCGGAGGTCAGGGCCAGCGCCGCGGCCAGATCGGCGATCGGGGTGCGCGCGGTGTGCCAGGGGGTGGCGCTCACGGTGAGGGAGAGTTCCGCGGCGAACTCGCGGGTGAGGCGCTCCATGATCTCGCCGGCGGGCGCCTGCGACAGTTCCGAATCCGCGCAGCGCGCGCATTCGATATAGGACGCCAAAGTGCCCGCCGCGCCGCCCAATTGGACCGGCAGCGTGCCGCGCACGCGGTCCAGGCGTTCACGGGCGTCGAGCAGGCCCTGCATCCACACCGCCACCTTCGCGCCGAAGGTCGTCGGCACCGCGTGCATGGCGAGGGTGCGGCCGGCGATCGGGGTGGTGCGGTGGCGGCGGGCCAGCTCGGCCAGGGAGCCGACCATGGTGTCCAGGTCCGCGATGAGCACGGACAGCACCCGGGCGGCGATCACCATGGTCGCGGTATCGAGAATGTCCTGGCTGGTGGAGCCGTAGTGCACGTAGTTCGCACTCACCGGATCCACATCCGCCACCGCGTCGTGCAGGCGCTCCACGAAGGTCACCACCGGATTCGCGGCGCCGCGCGAGGCCTGCGCGATCTCGCGGGCGTCGAACGCGTGCTCGCGCACCGCCACCGCCAGATGATCGGTGACGGTGTCGGGCACCATGCCCAGTCGGGCCTCGGCGCGCGCCAGCGCCAGCTCCACCTCCAGCATGGCGTCGATCCAGGCGTCGTCGCTCAGCAGGGACTCCACCGGCGTGCCCACCCCGACGGGGGCCAGCAGACCACATTCCAGCGCCATGTCATCGTGCCTTTCACTGTCGTGCTGGAGTTCGAAATGCCGCTGCACCCCATGCTGATCCGGCGGGATCGCCGGGCCCTCGTACCGGTGGGCGGTGAGGATCTCGCGGGCGATGGCATCGCCGTCGGCCAGCGTCACCGAATTGACCCCGGGGCGCGCGCCCGCCGCCGTCACCCAGCGCACCGCCTCGGTCGGCACTCCGAAGGCGTAGCGGCGCGGGTGGATTCGCCCGATCGTGTCCACTGGATGGAACGAACCCGGCGCGAGCGCCAAGCCGCCGGTGCGGTAGCGGCTGCCGTCCGGGGAGGCGATGACGTAGCCGCGCACCTCCTCGCGGTGCAACAGGTTGCGCAGCAACGGATCCGCGGTGCGATGCAGGTCCGGTGCGGGCATCCAGGCATCGATGAGAGTCTGTGCCGACGCCACCGAATCACCCACCAGGGGTGAATCGGCGACGAAGCACTCGTGCCTGGTGTCCGCCCGGACCCGCATGCCGGGACCGGCGACTCGCACCACACCCGCGCGAATCAGTGCCGCCAGTTCCGAAATCCGGTGCGCCGGTGGCCCGATGGACAGGAAGGCGTTCATCGGCGTGTACCAGCAATCCAGGTCGTCGCGGTAGGAGGAGCCCGTGATGCCGCCGTGGTCGACCACCAGCCGGACCTCATTGCGCAGGTCGCGCAGGACATCCAGCGCCGCCTTCACCGGGCCGTGCACATTGCCCAGGCGGGCCTGCTGCACATCGGCGTCGAGGTAGGCCAGCAGCCAGGCGTGGAAATCCGCGGGATCGGTGAAGCAGCGGCCGCCGGCGGGGTCGGCGAGTGCGCTCCAGTCCCAGCGGTCCTGCGGGGGCACGCCGAAGCGGTTCAGCAGTTCCTCGGCGTCCTCGGCCGTCGGGGCGATCAGGTAGCGGTCGCGGAAGGAGGCCAGGCGGTGCGGGCTCACCCGGTCCGCGATCAGGCGGGTGTAGTAGACCGATTCGACCTCGCGCGCGATATGCGGCCAGACGTCGCGGCGGAAGGAGACGTCGCCGAATTTCCGTGCGCGGTGGCGTAATCGGGCGATGCGGTCGGCGTTGAGCAGCAGCGGCCCGTAGCGGCCGGCCACCCCCTTCTGATGCTCGCCGCGCGCGTGATGCGGGACGCCGCGGCGGCAGCCGGTGACGATGAGCGGCTCCCGGCCCGAGGCGACGTACTCCAGCCCGGCCTCGGACTCCTTGAACCGGCCGCCGCGACCCACCGTCAGCAGGGCGAGGTAGTCGAAGAAGGTCAGGCCCAGGCCGCGGATGATGACCGGGTCCCCCTCGGGAATGCGGTCCAGATCCACATCGGCGGCATTGCCGGGCGGAATGTAGGTGAGGCCCAGGCGATCCGCGGTGTCGGCGAGCGAACCGCACGTGCCGGGCGGCGATTCGGCCAGGTGGCCCTGGGTGAGCACCACCGCGTGCAATCCGTGCACGTGTTCGCCGGTATCGAGTTCCAGTTCCTGGAATCCGCCGGGGCCGTCGCGCATATCCACCACGGTTGCCACGATTTCGCTCACCCGCACCCAATCGGCGTATCTGTCGCGGGTGCGCTCGAAGGCCCAGCGCAGGTAATGGCCGTAGAAGGCGCGTGGCGGATAGCTCTCCGGGGAAATCCGCAGGGCCGCACCGAAAGCATCGCTGGGCAGGCTCGCGAAATTGCCGATCTTCGCCAGAAAGTTCGACCATTCGTAGAGGCTGGGGCCGCGTTCCACCGGGCCCGCCATCTCGACGGTGTCGTCGGTGAATATGGTGACCTGCTCGGCGACCGTGTTCATGAGCAGGTGCGCGGGCTGGCCGGTGCGCCAGACCGCGCCGGTACCGACCCGCGTCGCATCGATGAGCACCAGTTCGACGCCGGCCGAGATGCCTAACTGCCGAGCGTTGGCGCAAATGCGTTCGAAAACATTCAGACCTCGCGGTCCCACTCCAACAATGGCGATCCGTAAAACATTGTCGAGCATGCAAACTCACCGATCGCGCTCGATTAGCCGCGCCCGAATCCGGACACGTCGGCGAGGTTAGCGCGGCGCGGACAAGCGCTCAAGAATGGACGGTACGGTACGCCTGGTTCGTCTGGAATGTCGAAAACTGCTGTGCGGCACGGCGCTCCAGCGCCTCCGACAGGCAGGCCAGCAGCAGCGCCGAAACCGCCAGCGCGGCACCGACCCAGTTCGGGGCGGTGTAACCGAATCCGGCCGCGATCACCAGCCCGCCCAGCCACGCCGAGATGGCATTGCCCAGGTTGAACGCACCGATATTCATGGCCGAGGCCAGCGTCGGCGCCGCGTGCGCCTGATCGAGCACCCGCTTCTGCAACGACGGCACGGTCGCGAAGCCGAGCACGCCGATCACGAAGATCGTCACGGCGGCCCCGATCCTGTCGTGCGCGGTCACCGTGAACAGACCCAGCGCCACCGCGAGCCCCGCCAGCGGCGCGACCAGCATGAGCATCGGCGCCCGGTCGGCGAACCTGCCGCCCACCAGGTTTCCGGCGAACATGCCGAGGCCGAACAGCACCAGGAGCCAGGTCACCGACCCGTCGGCGAAACCGGTCACCTCGGTCATCATCGGGGCGATATAGGTGATGGCCGCGAACACGCCACCGAAACCCAGCACCGTCATGGCCATGGCCAGCAGCACCTGAATGTTCCTGAAGGCGGCCAATTCGTGCCGCAGGTGCACGCCCTCCGGCCTGGGCAGGTCCGGCACCAGCTTGGCCACGCCCACCAGCCCGGCCACGCCCAGCGCGGCGACCACCGTGAACGTGCTGCGCCAGCCGACGGTCTGGCCCACCAGGGTGCCCAGCGGCACGCCCACCACATTGGCGACGGTGAGGCCGGTGAACATCAGGGCGATAGCCCTGGCCTTCTTGTCCGGCGCCACCAGATCGGCGGCCACCACCGAGCCGATGCCGAAGAACGCGCCGTGCGCCAGCGAGGCGACCACCCGGCCCAGCAGCATGACCCCGAAGACCGGGGCGATGGCGGACAACAGGTTTCCGGCGATGAACAATCCCATCAGCAGCATGAGCATGCGCTTGCGGGAGATCTTGGTGCCGAGCGCGGTCATCACCGGCGCACCGAGCATGACGCCCAGCGCATAGCCGGTGACCAGCCAGCCGGCGGCCGGGATGGAGACGCCGAAGTCCGCGGCGACCTCGGGCAGCAGGCCCATGATCACGAATTCTGTGGTGCCGATCCCGAAGGCCCCGATAGCGAGGGCGAGCAGCGCGAGTGGCATGGACACACCTTCCGAGCAAAGAGTTGCAAGAGCACTTTACGTGCGCCAACAATAGTTGCAGACGCACATTACTTGCAAACGCTGGCTATTGCAGAGTTGGTCTATCCTGGTGGGAGCCCCTCCGACCCGAGGAAACGCGATGACAGCCACCGATCCCGCCATGACCGCCCTGGCCCAGGGCTGGTGTGCCCTCTCCCTGCTGCACGGCACGATCGAGGCCCACATCGAACGCGCCCTCCAGTCGGCCCACGACCTCAGCGTCCGCGAGTACTCCCTGCTCGACGTCCTCTCCCGCCAGCACGACGGCGACGGCGGCATGCTGCAGATGAAACAGGTGGCCGACGCCGTCGTCCTCTCCCAATCCGCCACCACCCGTTTGGTCACCCGACTCGAGGACCGCGGCCTCCTCACGCGTTACCTCTGCCCCCACGACCGCCGCGGCATCTACACCAAGGTCACCGACGCCGGCCACGAGCTCCTGGAGGCGGCCCGCCCCACCAATGCCACCGCCCTCCGGGAGGCGCTCACCACGGCCTCCCGCAATCCCGAACTGGCGCCGCTCGTCCACACCCTCGAATCCCTCCGCACCCCAGCCTGATTCCCGGGACCGACCCGCGTCGCGGAAGCCTGCGATAGCTGTCCGCAAGTAGTCGGCTACCTACATCACGCAGCGAAGGGTCGACTCGTGGGTTGTCGATCTTGTTGTGCCACAACGGACTCGGTCCGCCGCGCGGGCGATGGCCAGCACCATCCCGCTGCGGGCGATGGCATTGCGCGAGCCGCATTGCCCGTTTTGCCAGGTTCGGGTAGTCGCGTACCCGTGAGACGCCGGATACGAGCGATGAGAATCGGTCTTGTCGATTCACATCCTGGTCGGCGTCGGCCGTCCAGGCGGGAAAGAGGTTTCCGATGGGTATCGCGCAGAACGACCACCGCGGCGTGACAGTTCGAGTATCGATGGCCGCCACGGAGATCGACGACGAGCGCTTGGACCGGCAGACCCGGATGCTACGGGCGGAGCTGGCCGCGATGGACGGCGTCGAATCGGCCGCGCTGGCACGGGACAGCGCCGGAACGGCACCGGGTACGAAGGTGGCCGACCCCGTCACGATCGGCGCGATCGTGCTGGCGCTGAGTGCTTCCGGCGGGGTGTTCACCACCCTGATCGAGACGGTGCGGGACTGGCTGGGCCGCCACCCGGGCACCCACCGGGTGACGGTCACGATCGACGGCGAGAGCATCGAACTCGAGGCCGCGAGCGGTGACCAGCAGCGCGCACTGGTCGACGCCTATATTCGCCGCCACGGCGGCGTCGCGGCGGGGTGACGGCAATGACCGGCCGATTCGCCCTGGTAGTGGCGACCTACACGTTCCACGATCCCGGATTGCGGCAGTTGACCGCGCCCGCGCACGATGCCGAGGCACTCGCCGAGGTGCTGGCCGACCCCGCGATCGGCGGGTTCGAGGTCACCACGTTGATCAACGAGCCGCACCACGTGGTCGGTGCGGCGATCGGCGATTTCTTCTCGGACCGGCGGCGCGATGATCTGACGCTGTTGTACTTCAGCGGGCACGGACTCAAGGACGACGCCGGCAAGCTCTACCTCGCCATGACCGACACCCGCACGCTCAACCCCCTGTTCACCTCGGTCCCCGCGGATCAGATCGACTACGCCATGACCGGATGCGACTCCAACCATCAGGTGCTGATCCTGGACTGCTGCTACAGCGGCGCCTTCCCCGTCGGCACCATCGCCAAGGCCGACGACCAGGTCCATGCCCTGGAAACCTTCAGCGGCCGCGGCCGGACCGTGCTCACCGCCTCCGACGCCACCCAGTTCGCCTTCGAGGGCAACACTCCGCACGGACAGGCGACGCAGTCGGTGTTCACCCGGCACCTCGTCGCCGGTCTGCGCGACGGCGGCGCCGACCTCGACCAGGACGGCGACATCACCGTCGACGAGCTCTACAGCTACGTACACGACCATGTCGTCGCCGAACGCCCCCGCCAGCGGCCCAAGAAACAAGACAATATCGAAGGCCGCACCCTCCTGGCCCGCAACCGCAATTGGCAAGTACCGCAACATATTCGAACCGCACTCGACAGTCCGGCCGTCCGCGATCGGCGCAACGCGCTCGATGACCTGGACCAGCTGCACCGCACCGGCGGCGCCATTGTCCGGTCCCGCGTCCGCGACGCCATCACCCGACTCCTGGACGATGACAGCCGCGCCATCGCCGCCGCGGCCGCCCACTGGCTCGACACCAACCCCACCGGCACGGCAACGCCGCCGGCCGGTGACGGCACCGACACAGCCATGCAACCCGCCCCCGACCCGGTCGGCGAGACCACCCCGGCAACGACGCCGGGGCGCGGCACCGACGCCGCGGAACACGAAGACGCGCCGACCATCGCCCAGGTGTTCAGTGAACCCGGGCCGCCTCTCTCACCGGAACACCGGACAATCGAACGCTGCGACAGCAGTGCCCGACGCAGGCTCCGCGACCGGAAATGGGTCATACCCCGGAAATGGGCCATACCGATGACAGCCGCCGCTGCGACGATCGCTTGTGTAGTCGCGGTGGGCGGCTGGCACCTCGCCCAAACCGGCGTGGCCGGGCACCCCATCGCCGGACAAACAGCACTCCGAGGGCCCGACATCGACTTGCTCAAACTGATCGGCTCGAACGGCAGTCACCGCCGCAACTGCTTCCACATCGACCCGGACCCGGGCCAGATCGCGCATATCGCCTGTGAAACCACCAAGGCAGCGGGCGCGCCCTTTACGCAGTTCTACCGATTCTCCAACGCCGACAAACTCACCGACTTCTTCCAAACGATCGGTCGGACATTGCATACCAGCAACTGCCCGGGCGACCCGCCAGGACCGGACGCGCCCGTCTTCGACAATCTGCACAAACTGGTAGGGCGCAAGACCTGCGGCCTCGATCATTCGGTCAGCCCGGCCGCGTCGGTGCTGAACGTGACGGACGAACCCGACCTCGCGATCGCCATTTTCGCCTACCTGCCTACCGACTGGACATCACCTCTCGCCGAACAATTACGCGACTACGAGGCGGCCCGGGGCTACCGACAGTTCCTGGCGCCGGACGTGGCGAACGACCCGGACGTATTCACCGACGCCGACAGAAACCTGCTGCCGCTTCTCGGGCAGGACTTCACCCCCACGAACTGCCGGCACGCAGACCCATCACAACCCGCGAACGCGGAAATCGACTGTGACACACCGGTGAACTACCCCAGCGCAGGGTTCCTGAGCTATCCCACCGCCAACGCAGCGAGAACGCTGTACCAAACCGTGGTCAACCTGCATTCGGGCCACGCCTGTGACGGTCGGCCGGGACAGGACAGCATCTGGACCCGAAACAACCAACCGATCGGCCGGTTTACCTGTTATCCGTTCCCCGGCGACCCGATCCACCCCGACGACCACCAGCCCTGCCTGCTCGCGACCCTCGACGGCCACCCCGTCGTGGCCCTGTACTGCGCCAAGGCCACGGGAGCACCCCCGACCGCGATCACCACCGAACCAGAGCTGCTCGCCTGGTTCCAGAAAGAGGCAGGCTAGTACCGCAACGGCACCGGGACTCATATGAGTCGGTATCTGCAGCGGCGGTAGTACGACCAATTCGGCACGCCCGCAACAAGTTCCGGACGTAGGTTCGGGGCATGCCTCTTGGACATCTCGGGATCAATGTCAGCGATCTGGCGGGTGCGCGGATGTACTACGACGAGCTGATGCCGCTGCTGGACTATGAACCGCTGCTCGCCGACGACACCCAGTTCGCCTACTGGCCCGCGGCGCAGAAGATCGGTACCTACGTGTTCTTCTACCCGGCGGCGCCGGGCGAGTATTCGCGGGCGCTGCCGGGACTTCAGCACCTGGCGTTCATGGTGCCCACGCGCGCGGCGGTACGGCGAGTGCACGAGTGGGCGGCCGGGCGCGGAGACGAAATCCTGCACGCGCCACAGGAATTCCCGCAGTACCCGCCGCCCTATTACGCGACGTTATGGACCGGCTTCGACGGGATCATGCTGGAGGCGGTCTGCCACAAGGACGCGTGAGGGCTCTGGAGACGCGTAGGCCCGCTCCGGGGGAAGCGGGCCTACGAGTTTCGGTTCGACCGCGCATCAGCAGTAGTAGCAGACGCCGTTGGCCGGGAGTTCGGTGAAGCAGGAGTTGCAGACCGCCTTGCGGGCCTCGGGTTCCGGCTTCGGGGTGAAGACCGGGCCGGCGGGAGTGACCCGGCGGGGCGCGCCGCCATTGCGCGGAATCAGGGGCGGGATGCCGCCGTCGGAGGGGATGTCCGCGCCGTAGGCGGCGTAGCACTGCCAGCGGGCGTAGGCGGCATGCACCTCGAGGTCGGCCGGGACGGGCAGGTGGGCCAGTTCCAGCACGTACTTGTAGCTGTCGCTCACCTTGTGGTTCTGCTTGACGCACAACGCCGTCAGCGGCGGCTCGCCGGCATTGTGGCAGCGGCGCGCGACCTTGCGCAGGATCGCGTCCATCCAGGTGCGGGTGGGGGCGTCGGTACGGATGCCCGACATCTCCTGCGCACGTTCGGCCAGCTCATTGATCGTGACGAAATGTCCGTAGCCGGAAGCACACTCGGCCAGTACCTCGTGGGCGGCCAGCGCCCACGCCACCGCCGCGTCGCGGAATGTCACCGCGGTCCGGTCGTCGATCCGCCAAGCCCCGGAAGTTGTTGCAGCATCCCTCATAGCCACACAAAAATAGCGCTTCACCGTGGCGACACGCCAATTCCGTTCGGATATATAGGGTTTCAGTTTGATCACACTACCGGCCGGTCACGCATAGGACTTCTCGACCCGCAGAAAAATACTCACAAGAGATGGACTCGGTCCTCCCGATAAGAAGCGGAGTCCACTTCACCCACCAAACACACCGGCCCGCTTCCCTATTGGGAAGCGGGCCGGTGTTCTATGACTCGATCAAGTCATGGAGCAGGCTTACTTGGCCTTCTCCAGGACCTCGACCAGACGCCACCGCTTGGTGGCGGACAGCGGACGGGTCTCCATCAGCTGCACGCGGTCGCCGACACCGGCGATCTCGTTCTCGTCGTGGGCCTTCACCTTCGAGGTGGTGCGGATGATCTTCCCGTAAAGCTTGTGCTTCACGCGATCTTCCAGCTCGACCACGATGGTCTTGGTCATCTTGTCGGAGACGACGTAGCCGATGCGCACCTTGCGCTGGCCCCGCTCCTCCTGCTTGGCCGGCGTCTTGGCCGGGCCCTTGGCGTCACTCATGCCGCGTCTCCCTTGCCTTCAGGACCGGAGGCCAGGCCGAGCTCGCGCTCACGCATGACCGTGTAGATGCGCGCGATCTCGTGGCGGACCACACGCAGGCGCCGGTTGTTCTGCAACTGGCCGGTCGCCATCTGGAAGCGCAGGTTGAACAGCTCTTCCTTGGATTCGCGCAGTTTCGCGACGAGCGCGTCATTGTCGAGCTCGCGGAGCTCTGCGGCCGGATTGGCAGTAGCCATCAGAACTGCTCCTCTCGGGTCACGATCCTGCACTTCATCGGGAGCTTGTGCATCGCGCGGCGCAGGGCCTCACGAGCGGTCTCCTCGTTCGGGTAAGAAAGCTCGAACATGACCCGACCGGGCTTCACGTTCGCGATCCACCACTCCGGCGAACCCTTACCGGAACCCATTCGGGTTTCGGCCGGCTTCTTGGTGAGCGGGCGGTCCGGGTAGATGTTGATCCAGACCTTGCCGCCACGCTTGATGTGGCGGGTCATCGCGATACGAGCGGACTCGATCTGACGGTTGGTCACGTAGGCGGGCTCCAGGGCCTGGATGCCGAACTCGCCGAACGAAACCGCGGTGCCGCCCTTGGCCATACCGGAGCGCTTCGGGTGGTGCTGCTTACGGTGCTTGACCTTGCGGGGCATCAACATAGGTCAGCCCTCCTGGTTCTCTGCCGGAGCCTCCGCGACAGCAGTCGCGGCACGCCCGGCCTCAGTGCTGGTCGCGGTGGTGCCCTGGGCGCCGCTGCGACGGGGACGGCTCGGACGCTCGCGACGCGGGCGGTCGTCACGCTCGCGGCCGGACGGGGCCACCGCGGTGACCTCACGCTTGCCGCCGACGATGTCGCCCTTGTAGATCCAGACCTTCACGCCGATGCGGCCGAAGGTGGTCTTCGCCTCGTACAGGCCGTAGTCGATGTCGGCGCGCAGCGTGTGCAGCGGCACCCGACCCTCACGGTAGAACTCCGAGCGCGACATTTCCGCGCCGCCGAGACGGCCGGAGCACTGCACACGGATGCCCTTGACGTTCGGCGAACGCATGGCCGACTGGATGGCCTTGCGCATCGCGCGACGGAACGCCACACGGTTCGAGAGCTGCTCGGCCACACCCTGAGCAACCAGCTGCGCATCCGACTCGGGGTTCTTGACCTCGAGGATGTTCAGCTGAACCTGCTTCTTGGTGAGCTTCTCCAGCTCGGCGCGAATGCGGTCGGCCTCGGCGCCACGACGGCCGATCACGATGCCCGGACGCGCGGTGTGGATGTCCACACGCACGCGGTCACGGGTGCGCTCGATCTCGACCTTCGAGATGCCGGCCCGCTCCATGCCGGTGGCGAGGAGCTTGCGGATCGCGACGTCTTCCTTCACGTAGTCCGCGTACTGCTTGTCCGCGTACCAACGCGACTTCCAGTCGGTGGTGATACCGAGGCGGAAGCCATGGGGATTGATCTTCTGTCCCATTTACTTTGCCCCTCCCTTCCGGCGGCTACGAGTGGCAGCGCCGGCGGTGGGCACGCTCTCGACCTCGATGGTGATGTGGCTGGTGCGCTTGCGGATCCGGAACGCGCGGCCCTGGGCACGCGGCTGGAAACGCTTCATGGTCGCGCCCTCGTCGACGTACGCGGTCGAGATGACCAGCGTGGCCGGGTTCAGGCCGAGGTTGTTCTCCGCGTTGGCGGCGGCCGAGGCCACCACCTTGGCGACCGGCTCGCTCGCGGCCTGCGGCGCGAACTTCAGGATGTTCAGCGCATCCTCGACACGGCGGCCACGGACCAGGTCCACGACTCGGCGGGCCTTCATCGGCGTCACGCGAACGTGCTTGGCGGTCGCGCGCGCGGTCGGGTTCTGAGTTTCAGTGCTCATCGCCGCTTGCTCTTCCGATCTTCCTTGACGTGGCTCTTGAACGTGCGAGTCGGCGCGAATTCACCGAGCTTGTGTCCAACCATGTTCTCGGACACGAACACCGGCACGTGCTTGCGGCCGTCGTGGACCGAGAACGTGTGGCCGATGAAATCCGGGATGATGGTGGAACGACGCGACCAGGTCTTGATGACCTGCTTCGTGCCCTTCTCGTTCTGGACGTCCACCTTCTTGAGGAGGTGTTCGTCGACGAACGGGCCCTTCTTCAGGCTGCGTGGCATGTCTAACCTCCTCCTTAACGCTTCTTGCCGCGGCGGCGGACGATGAGCTTGTCGCTGGGACGGTTGGGCTTACGGGTGCGGCCCTCGGGCTTGCCCCACGGAGAGACCGGGTG
Organism: Nocardia sp. NPDC059154; assembly: GCF_042755705.1. Lineage (NCBI taxonomy): Bacteria > Bacillati > Actinomycetota > Actinomycetes > Mycobacteriales > Nocardiaceae > Nocardia > Nocardia sp. NPDC059154. Next base: position 72,302 of record NZ_JBHZCS010000001.1, on the reverse strand, counting down.
GCGACCACCGGAGGTCTTACCCTCACCACCACCGTGCGGGTGGTCGACCGGGTTCATGACCACACCACGGACGGTCGGGCGGACGCCCTTCCACCGCATACGGCCGGCCTTACCCCAGTTGATGTTCGACTGCTCGGCGTTGCCGACCTCGCCGATGGTGGCGCGGCAGCGCACATCGACGCGACGGATCTCACCGGAGGGCATACGCAGGACGGCGTAGGCGCCTTCCTTACCCAGCAGCTGGATGGACATGCCCGCGGCACGAGCCAGCTTGGCGCCGCCGCCCGGACGCAGCTCCACCGCGTGGACGGTGGTACCGGTCGGGATGGAACGCAGCGGCAGGTTGTTGCCCGGCTTGATGTCCGCGCCGGCGCCCGACTCGATCTTCGTGCCCTGGGCGATGCCCTTGGGCGCGATGATGTAGCGCTTCTCGCCGTCGGCGAAGTGCAGCAGCGCGATGTTGGCGGTGCGGTTGGGGTCGTACTCGATGTGCGCGACCTTGGCCGGGATGCCGTCCTTGTCCAGTCGACGGAAGTCGATCAGACGGTAGGCGCGCTTGTGGCCGCCACCCTTGTGACGAGTGGTGATGCGGCCCTGCGCGTTACGGCCACCGGTCTTGGTGAGCGGACGCAGCAGCGACTTCTCGGGGGTCGTGCGGGTGATCTCGGCGAAGTCCGAGACCGAGGCACCGCGGCGACCCGGGGTTGTCGGCTTGTACTTACGGATTGCCATGAGTTCTTCTCTACTTTCTGGAGCTCCAGCCGCTTACGCGACCGGACCTCCGAAGATCTCGATGGGCTTGCTGTCGGCCGAGATGGTCACGAGCGCGCGCTTGGTGTCCTTGCGCTTGCCGTAACCGAAGCGGGTCCGCTTGCGCTTGCCCTGACGGTTGGCGGTGTTGACGCTCGTGACCTTCACACCGAAAACCTTCTCAACGGCGATCTTGATCTGCGTCTTGTTCGAGTCCGGGTGCACCAGGAAGGTGTAGGTGCCTTCTTCGATCAGTCCGTAGGACTTCTCGGAGATCACCGGCGCGAGCAGGATGTCGCGGGGATCGGCGATGGTGGTCACTTGCTCTCCTCCTGTGCAGCTTCGGCGGGGCCGTGCACGAAGGCGTTGAGCGCCTCGACCGAGAACACGATTTCGTCGCTCTTGAGAACGTCGTAGGTGTTCAGCTGGTCCGGGGCGATCGGGTGCACGCCCTGCAGGTTCGCCACGCTCTTCCACGCGGTGACATCTTCACGGCCGACGACGACCAGGATGTTCTTCCGCTCCGACAGCTCGGCGAGGAAGGACTTGGCCGACTTGGTCGACGGGGTCTGTCCCGAAACCAGTTCGGTGATCACGTGGATGCGCTCGTTGCGAGCCCGGTCCGACAGAGCGCCACGCAGCGCGGCGACCTTCATCTTCTTGGGCAGGCGCTGGGTGTAGTCACGCGGCTGCGGGCCGTGGACGGTGCCACCGCCGGCGAACTGCGGCGCACGGGTCGAACCCTGGCGCGCACGGCCGGTGCCCTTCTGGCGGTACGGCTTCTTGCCACCACCGCGGACCATGCCGCGGGTCTTGGTGGCGTGCGTGCCCTGGCGAGCCGCGGCCTGCTGGGCCACGACGACCTGGTGCATCAGCGCGATGTTCGCGGTCACGTCGAAGATCTCCGCGGGGAGCTCGACGGTGCCCTCGGTCTTGCCGCCAGCGGCCTTGACCGTGAGCGTCAGGTTGGTCTTGGTCTCGGTGCTCATGCCCGGGCACCACCCTTCACTGCACTCTTGACGATCACGATGCCGCCGGTGCGGCCCGGGATCGCGCCCTTGATCAGCAGCAGGCCGTTCTCGGCGTCCACCTTGTGGACCGAGAGGTTCTGCGTGGTGACGCGGTCGTTACCCATGCGGCCCGACATGCGCATGCCCTTGAAGACACGGCCCGGGGTGGAGCAACCACCGATGGAACCCGGACGGCGGTGCACAGCCTGCGCACCGTGCGAGGCACCCTGGCCACGGAAGCCGTGGCGCTTCATGGTGCCCGCGAAGCCCTTGCCCTTGGAGGTGCCGGTCACGTCGACATAGCCGCCTTCTTCGAAGACGTCAGCGTTGAGCTCCTGGCCGACCTCGAGGTTCGAGACATCGGCGAGGCGGAGCTCGGCGATGTGGCGGCGCGGGGTGACGTTGGCCTTGGCGAACTGTCCGGAGACCGGCTTGTTCACCTTGCGCGGGTCGATGGCGCCGTAGGCGACCTGGACGGCGGAGTAGCCGTCACGCTCGACCGTGCGGATCTGGGTAACGACGTTCGGGCCCGCCTTCACGACGGTCACGGGAACGACGCGGTTCTTCTCGTCGAAGACCTGGGTCATGCCGAGCTTGGTGCCCAGGATGCCCGCGGCCGGACGGCTCTTGTTGTCAGTCATATTCGAAGTCCCCGTCACTGAATGTTGACGTCGACGCTGGCCGGCAGGTCGATGCGCATCAGGGCGTCAACCGTCTTCGGCGTCGGGTCGAGGATGTCGATCAGCCGCTTGTGCGTACGCATCTCGAAGTGCTCGCGCGAGTCCTTGTACTTGTGCGGCGAGCGGATGACGCAGTACACGTTCTTCTCGGTGGGCAACGGCACCGGGCCGACGACGCGGGCACCGGTACGGGTCACCGTCTCGACGATCTTGCGCGCAGACGCGTCGATCGCCTCATGGTCGTAGGCCTTGAGCCTGATGCGGATCTTCTGTCCCGCCACGCTGAGTGTCCTTTTCTCCGCTTACGTTGTGGTCCAAGAGCTTTCGCTCTCACACCACCCTCATTTGCACAGCCCGAACACACGAAGACGCATCAGCCACCACACGACCGGCCACCTGGGCCCGATCCATCGCCGCTGTTCATCTGTCATGGTTCATCCGGTCCACGCGGTCGGGCGTGTCGCTCCGCCGCCCATTCCTCGGCCCGGACCAAAATCCTGTAAGCCTCGGAACATTGTTCCGGACGCACCCACGCCGCAATCCAGCGGGGTGCAAAATTGGGTCTTGCTCACCCACGACCAGCGCCGATCCAACGGAAAAGACGCAACCCGGTGTGGGCAACCCGAACAGTATGCCTCGAGTCCCCAGCCCACTTCAAATCGCCCCCTCCCCCACCCCGGACTCGATGGCCCTGGTCACACCGGGTCGAGCCGCCCGGCCCGGAGAGCGTGATGGCCGATGCGGAACTCTGCTCCCGCACCGGCCATTTCACACTTCAGCGGTCGCGAAGGTACTGGAGGTAGTAGTCCCAGCCGCCGAGGTCCTGAATCAACAGGAAGTTGCCACCGTGATGCACGGCGGGGTCGACCAGGGCCAGGCCGACCTGTCCTCCGGGAGTGTCGGCGGCCTCACCGACGACCTGGGTCAGGCTGCCGTACAGCTTGCCGTCGACCATCGGAATCTCCGAGTAGTACGGGTCGAGGGCGATCCGGTTGTTGGCCCGGTTGATCTGGTCGATCGCCGCCGGGATCCAGGTGTTGGACAGGGCCACGGTCTCGTCGTGGTCGAGGTCAACGCCGACGTAGATGCCGCCGCCCGGATTGATGTACGGCGTGAACGCCGCGGCCGAACCGGCGGATGCGGTGGCGGCGAGGGCCGCCCCCGCGAGTGCGATGCCAACGGTGGCCACCGCGGTGCGAATACGCATGATTTCGAGAACTCCTGATTTCCCCGATAGCCGACCCGTGTGGCGTCGGCTCCCAGCCGCACCTCCGGCGCGGCCAATCCAGATAACAAGCAACCAGTTGGTTTCGCGCGGCGAGGCAAGCCGCCTACCGATTCGCTGACCTATTCGCGGGAGTCCGAGAGCTGGACCGGAGGAAAGCTTCCCCATAACTTACTTTTGAGTAAGATACCGGTATGGCCAAAGAGACCGCTACATATCGCGGGTGGAAGAAGCTTCCCGACAATCGGATCGGGCACACGTTGTTCTCGCTCGGGATGGTGGCGCGGGTGCCGTATTTCGGGACCGTGCTGCCGAGCGTGGTGCGGCTGGAGCCGGGGCTGTGCGAGGTGACCGCACCCAAGTGGTTCGGGATTCACAATCATCTGGGGACGTTCCACGCGATCGCGGCGTGCAACCTGGCCGAGGTGGCGATGGGCATGCTGTCGGAGGCGACGGTGCCGGAGACCCATCGGTGGATCCCCAAGGCGATGAACGTGCAGTATCTGGCGAAGGCGAACTCGGGACTGCGGGCGGTCGCGAAGTTGCCGGAGGTTCCGGATTTCTCGCAGATCACCGAGGGGCGGGATCTGGTGGTGCCGGTGTCGATCTTCGACCGGTCGGGCCTGGAGGTCGTGCACGCCGACATCACCACCTGGGTGACGCCGAAGTAGTCACACCCGACTGGAAGTGACTCACCAGCCGACGCCGAGGAACCTCACAGCCACCATCAATAGCGTTGCGGCCATGACAGATTCAATTCCCGCCGCGGCCAGTTCCCACCCCCTTCCGGGACGACGCCGGCCCGGTCGTGTCACCCTCTCGGTGGCCGGCGCGGCGCTGGCCCTGGCGGCCACGCTGGGCCTGGCCGCCTGCGGGTCCAGCGATCACAACTCCGCGGGCGGCGGCAATCAGCAGCAGGAACCCGGCGGACACCACGGTGACGGCCAGGGTGGTCAGGGCGGCCGGGGCGTCGGCGGCAAGATCGCCAGCGAGGGCTCCGGATCCTGGGTGATCACCAAGCAGGACGGCAGCACCGAGACCGTGAACATCTCCTCCACCACGGAATTCGGCACCAAGGCGAAGAGCGAGACCGCCGCGCAGTTCGCGGTCGGCGATCAGATCATGGTGCAGGGTCAGGAATCCAACGGCACCATTGCCGCGACCCGCATCGCTCACGCCCGCGAGCACGCCAATATGAATGGGACGCCGCCGAATTCGCCCGGCGCCACCCCGCCGGCCGCACCCGGCGGTACCCCGCCCGCGGCGCCGTCGTCGACGCCGGCCAAGTGAGCCGCTCCGTCACACCGAACCTTCGATGGCCGGCAAGTCCGTTGTGCCGCAATGGACTTGCCGCCACTCCCCAGCTCTTTCATTCACCGACCGGGGTACTCATCAGCATGACCAGGGCCGCGAAACCCAGCCCGATCGGCACCACCGCCAGCACGATCCGCACCGCCCACGGCGCCCAGTAGGCGACGACCCATTGCGCGGTCACCGCGAGCAGCCCGAACAGCAGCAGCTGCTGCGCGTCGTGGAGGTGGCCGAAGGTATTCGGGCAGGAGTCACGGCCGTTGCACGAGTCGGTGGCGAACCCGCTGAGCACGAAGAGCGCGAAGTAGACGGGCAGGCCGAACCCGAACAGCACCGACGACGCGGTCGGCGGCACCCACCAGTACCGCTTGCCGGTGTTCATTCCGCTTCTCCCCCATCGCATCGCATCCGCCGGTCGGCCACGGCACGCACGATAGCAAGCGCCAATAACCGCCGAAGGGTGGCGCGCGCGGCGGCGATTCGGCCGCACAGCGCGGGGGTGCGAAGTCGGAGTCGGCCTGGCGGGGCCGGGACGCGACTGTTTGAATGCGGGTATGAGTGGCCGTGAGGTCGGCGGGGCGGCCGACGTGTGCGTGGTGGGGCTCGGTCCCACAGGGCGGGCGCTGGCGCATCGCGCCATGGCGGCGGGTATGCGGGTGGTCGCGGTGGATCCGCGGCCGGCACGGCTGTGGGCGCCGACCTTCTCGTGCTGGGTGGACGAGCTGCCGGAGTGGCTGGGGCACGGCGCGATTGCCAGCCGCATCGAGGCGCCCGCGGTGTGGACCACCACCGAGCACCGGATTCCCCGGCCCTACTGCGTGCTGTCCAAGCAGGGCCTGTTCGACGCGCTGCCGCTGGACGACGCGACGGTCATCGCGGGCCGCGCGCGCACGGTGGAGGCGCACCGGGTGGAGCTGGCCGACGGTACCGAGGTGCGCGCCGCCACCGTGTTCGATGCCCGCGGCCAGGCCGCGCCGGGCGCCCGGCGCACCGCCAGCGCGCACGGCATCTTCGTGGACGAGGACACCGCGGCCCCGATGGTGACCGCCGGTGAGGGCCTGCTGCTGGACTGGCGCGACGAGAACGGCGCGGGCCCGGACGAGCCACCGTCGTTCCTGTACTCGGTGCCGCTCGGCGACGGCACGGTGATCTTCGAGGAGACCAGCCTGGGCCTGCGCGGCGGCATGCCGCAGCACGAGCTGCGGCGGCGCACCCTGAATCGGCTGGCGGCGCACGGGATTCGGCTGCGCGGCGACGAGCCGACCGAGGCCGCCCACTATCCGCTCGACGAGCTGCCGCCGAAAGCCGGTCGCGGCCGGGTGATTCCGTTCGGCTCGCGCGGCGGCATGATGCATCCGATCACCGGTTACTGCGTGGCGGATTCGCTGGCGCTGGTGGACACCGCCCTGGCCGCGGTGCGCCGCGGCGACGATCCGGTCGAGGCGCTGTGGCCGTGGCAGGCGCGCCTGGTCTATTGGATGCGCATGCGGGGCGTGTACGGCCTGGGCCGGCTGACGACCGCGCAGTCCATCGCCATGTTCGACGCGTTCTTCACCCGCCCGCCCCGGCAGCAGCGCGCGCTGCTGTCGGCACACGCCGACTACTCGGCGCTGGGTACGGCGCTGTTCATGACGGTCGGCACCACCCGGCCGTTCCGCTGGCGCTACGACCTGGTCGGCTGGCGGAACCGGAACCGCTGGGTGGGTTGGGATTACGGCCGCCCGCGCCCCCTGGACGACCTGCTGCTACCCCGGGGGGATCTGCTACCCGGGGACACCGCGCAGTAGCACGCCGGACCGAGGTAGGGCTCAGACCCAGTTCTCGATCCAGTACTTCCAGACGATCGCGGCGTAGGCGGCCAGTGGCGGCACCTTGATATCGGTGCCGGCGAGCGCGGCCGCGGTGCGGCGGGAGTCGAAGCGGCAGGACAGTTCGGTGTCCTCGATGACGTCCATGGGGATGCCGACCTGGCGCAACACCCAGCCCATGCCGGGCACGCGCAGGGTGAGGTCGAGGGTCTGCTTGGGCATGACCTGGATGAGATGCGGCGCCCCGGCCTCGTCGGCGAAGAGGTTGAAGACGTCGGCGACGCTCTGCTCGCGCGGATCCGCCAGGTGGTAGGTGGTGGGTGTGTCGCCGGGCCGGTGCGCGATGTGGTCGAGGGCGCGGGCCACGAAATCGACGGGCACCAGATTGGTTTCGCCGAGTTCGGGCGCGATCACGGGCAGGATGCGGGGCAGCTGCGCGGCCATGCGCAGCAGCCGGAAGAAGTAGTAGGGACCGTCGACGCGGTCGATCTCGCCGGTGCGGGAATGGCCGATCACGATGGCGGGCCGGTAGATCCGCCACGGCACCGCGGTCTGCTCGCGCACGTCCTGTTCGGCCCGCAGCATGGCCCGCTGGGAGCGGGTGGGGAGCAGTTGCCCGACGTCGGTCATGTCCTCGGTGAACAGGCCCTCCCAGGCACCCGCGACGCGCACCGTCGAAACATGGTGCAGCCGTCCGGCTTCCAGCGCCGCCGCGAGTTCGGCGACCCGCCGGGTGCCGCCGCCCGCGCCGCGGGTGTCGAAGCCGGCGGCCAGGTGGAAGACGTGGTCGATCGAACCGCGGTGCGCCGCAATCCAGCCCGTGTCGATGCCGAGCCCGGGCGCGCCGAGGTCGCCGCGCACCGGGCGCACCCGGTCGGCGGCGCCCCAGTCGCGCAGGCAGCGGTTGAAACGCAGCACGGAGTCTTCGCCCGGGCGCACCAGGACGTGGACGTCCGCGCCGCGTTTCAGGAGTTCGGGAAGCAGAAATCGACCGATGAACCCAGTTGCCCCGGTAACCAGGTAAGTCATGGCGCCCACCTTAACGTGACGCACGCCACTCCAACTCCGGTGCGGCCCCGGGGAAACGGGTCGGGCGTGTCTAGGCTCCGGTCTCCGCCGCCCGCCGGTACCCGCGGATCGCGGGGTAGGCGCACACCACGATCATGCCGACCGACCACGCCACGGTCTTCCACAGCGGTGTCGCGATCGGCCCGTCGTAGGACAGTCCGCGCATGGCGTCGATGGCGGTGCTCATGGGCTGGTTCTCGACCGTCTTCTGCAGCCAGACCGGGTAGGCGAACACCGGCACGAAGCCGGAGTTGAAGAACATCAGCAGGGTGTTGACGATGCCGATCAGCGAGACCAGCAGCACGCCCTCGGTGAGCGTGGCGAGCGCCGTCACCAGCACCGCGAACCCGATGGCGAACAGGATCGGAATGCCCAGCATGGCAATCGAAGCCGCGGGCCCGTACCAGAACCGGAAGCCGATGCACACGCCCACGGCGAGCACGAACAGCGAGGTGATGAGCACCCGCAGCGCCTCGGCCAGCAGCCGCCCGGTGAGTCCGGCCGCGCGATGGATGGGCATGGTGTAGAACCGCCCGAGCAGTCCGGTGGCCTTCTCGGTCTTGAAGCCGAGCGCGCTCACCACCGAACCGGACATGGCCGCGACCAGCATGACCATCGGCACGGTGCCGTAGATGCTGGGCATGCCGGTGGCCTGGGTGATGGAGTCGCCCAGCACGATCCGGAACATGATCAGCGTGGCCGCCGGGTAGACGAGGGTCTGGATAGTGGTCGCGGGATCGCGCATCCAGCCGATGAGCAGGCGCTTGCACTGAATCAGGCTCTGTTCCAGCCAGATCGAGAGCGCGCGCTCCGACCGCGGTTTCACCACGGGCAGCGGCTGATGTCCCGCCCACGATTCCACTTCGACCGCCGAATCCTTTTCGACCACCGAATCCTGTTCGTCCACTCGGGCCGTCACCGCACTGCTCATGATCGCCTCACACTCGCCCAGATCGCCATCGGCGTGAAGACGACCGCGAGGCCGCCCAGCCACACCAGTGGCACCCACAACACCTGCCAGGTCACCCCGTGCTCGGCCATGTCGCGCAGCGCGAAGGAGAACTGCGAGATGGGCTGATTGCGCACGAACGGCCGCACCCAGGCGGGGAAGCCGGACTCGGGCACGAAGCCGCAGGACAGCATGCCGAAGATGAGGGTCGGCAGGGTCAGGGCCTGGCTCAGCGATTCGGGGCTCTTGGTCAGTGACCCGAGCCCGTCGGCGCCGATGGCCAGGATGGTGCCGACGGCGAGGGAGAACACGCAGAACAGCACGGCCTGTCCCCAGCCGGCGACGAATCGGAAGCCGATCAGGTGGCCCCAGCCCAGTGCCGCGATGAGCGAGACCACCGAGCGCACCAGGCCCGCGGACAGCCGGGACAGCAGCGGCACCAGCTTGCCGATGGGCATGGTCTGCATGCGGGTGTTGAGCCCGGTCATGGCCTCGAACGCGGCCAGCTGCGCGTTCGACATCATGGTGAAGGACATGGTCTGCAGCACGATGATCGGCATGACGAACTGCGCGTAGTGGATGCCGCGGACCTGCATGACGTACTTCAGCGGCAGGTAGAAGCCGAGGGTGAACACCAGCGGCACGATCACCGCGACGGCGAGTTCGCCCTTGGTGGCCATCACCCAGACGACGCGGCCGGTGAGCGCGCGCCACTGGGCGAAGCTGCTGGGCCGGGCGGGTGGTACGCCGGCGAACAGGTCGGCGGCGTCGGCCGCGGGGGCACTCATGCCACGCCCGCGGTGTCGGCCGTGTCGGCGGCGGCCTCGTGGCTGCCGGAGTGCCCGGTGAGCGAGAGGAAGACGTCGTCGAGGGAGGGCCGCCGCAGTCCGATGTCGGCGAGCTTGACGCCGACGGCGTCGAGCCGGCGCAGGGCCTCCGACAGGGTGGCCGCACCGTTCGGGGCGGGGATCGAAAGCCGGTCGCCGCCGGCCATATCCGCGCGGACCGCGTCGGGCACCAGATCGCCGAGCGCGTCGGCGACGGTGGTCAGCTGGGTCGGGTCCAGCGGCACGACCTCGCAGTAACTGCCGCCGGTCTTCTCCTTGAGGGCGTCGGCGGTGCCCTCGGCGATGACCGTGCCCTTGTCGATCACGATGATGTTGTCGCTGAGCACGTCGGCCTCTTCGAGGTACTGCGTGGTCAGCAGGACGGTGATGCCCTGGTTCTTGAGGGCGGTGACGAGATCCCAGACGCCCTGGCGGCTGCGCGGGTCCAGGCCGGTGGTGGGTTCGTCGAGGAACACCACCTCGGGCCGGACCACCAGGCCGCAGGCGATGTCGACGCGGCGGCGCATGCCGCCGGAGTAGTGGCGCACCGCGCGGCGGCCCGCGCCGGTGAGGTCGAATTCCTCGAGCAGGTTGTCGGCGCGCTGCCGGGCGGCCTTGCGCGGCAGGCCCATCAGGCGGCCGAAGAGCTCGAGGTTCTCGCGACCGGAGAGGTTCTCGTCGAGGGCCGCGTACTGGCCGGTCATCATGATCGATCGGCGCACCGCGGCGGGGTCCGAGCGCACGTCGTGCCCGGCGATGCGGGCGATGCCGGAGTCGGGGCGCAGCAGGGTGGACAGGATCTTGACCGTGGTGGTCTTGCCCGCCCCGTTGGGGCCGAGAATGCCGAGGACCTGTCCGCGGGCGGCGGTGAAGCTGATCCCCTGCAGCGCGTGCACCTCGCCGAAGGACTTACGGACGTCTTCGACGAAAACGGCCGGATCATCGGGTGCTCCGGGTTGCGGTCTGTCCAAGCTGGGCATCAACTCTCCACTATCGACTGGTCGGGCTGAACGATGTCGCCCCGTGCGGCGGGTCCCCACATCCCGCGGGGATAGGTCGTTACCGCCCGCCGGGATGATCCACACCGCCGGGCGTGATGTTACCGGCGCATCCCAAACAAGGCCGTTTCTTTGTCGAAGCAGCATTCTCCAAACTGTGTGCTTGGTCACAAACCGGAGGGTTCCGGCATAGCTGCTGATCCAGGCGCAGACCGGCCGGTATGCGGCAATTTCGCTACCTTGTCGCATCTGCGACTCGAACCATAGTCTGGCGTTGGCGGGGAGAGACATTCACAGGCCACGAGAGGTTGACCATGGCCGAGTCGGCGCAGCCGGCAACAGGGCGCGCCGGTGCGCGCCGATCCAAGGTGCTGACGTCCTTCGACCCACGGACCGGGGAGGTCGTCGGCGAATACGCCAGCATGGGCGCGGGCGAGCTCACCCGGACCGTCCGTTCGGCACGCAGTGCCGAACAATGGTGGGCGGCACTGGGATTCGACGCGCGCAAACGCTGGCTGCTGGACTGGAAACGCAGCCTGGCCCGCGGCACCCGCGATCTGGTCGAGCTGATCAGCAGCGAGACCGGCAAGCCGCGCATCGACGCGGCCATCGAGGTGACGCTGGCGGTGGAACATCTGGATTGGGTTGCGCGGCATGCGGAGAAGACGCTGGGCCGCAGCACCCGGCTGGGCGCCGCACTGCGCCGCGAGGCGGCCGGCACCGTCGGCTACCTGCCGCTGGGCGTGGTCGGTGTGCTCGGCCCCTGGCAGAATCCCGTTCTGACACCGATGAATTCGATCGCCGGTGCGATGGCGTCGGGCAATGCGGTGGTGTTCAAACCCAGTGAGCTGACCCCCGGTGTGGGCGCCTGGCTGGCCGACACCTGGAACCATCTCGCCCCGAATCAGCCTGTGCTGCAGGTGGTCACCGGTGACAGCGGCACCGCCGCCGCCCTGTGCCGCGCCCGCGTGGACAAGCTGGCCTACGCCGGATCCGGCGCGGGGGCCCGGGAGGTGGCCACGCTGGCCGCGCAGGCGTCCACCCCCCTGCTCGTCGAGCAGGGGGGACGCGGGTCGATGGTGGTCCAGGTCGACGCCAAGCTCGACACCGCCGCGGCGGCCGCGGTGTACGGCGCCATGGCCAATTCCGGTCAGCAGCCCGCGGGCGTGCAGTGCGTGTACGTGGCCGACTCGGTGTACGAACCGTTCCTGGAGCTGGTGGCCGATCAGGCCCGGCGGCTGCGCCCGGGCGCGGATCGCCGCGCCTCCTACGGCCCGATGATCCTGGACGCCCAGATCGACGTGGTGCGCCGCCAGGTGCGCGACGCCGTCACCCGGGGCGCGCGGCTGGTGGTCGGGAGCCTGGAGTCGATCCGCGAACCGTATATCGAGCCGATCGTGCTCACCGAGGTGCCCGAGGTGAGCACCGCGGTCACCGGGGACGCGGTCGGGCCGGTGCTGGTGGTGAATCGGGTGGCCACCATGGACGAGGCCGCCGATCGGGTGAACGCCGCCGAAAGGCCGCGCGCCGTCTCGGTTTTCACGCGTGACACCCGCAGCGTCCCGGAGTTCGCGGCCCGGCTGCGCAGCGAGCTCATCACGGTCAACGCGGCCCCGGTCTACGGGGTCAACGGGCCGGGCCGCATTCGCGATCCGCGCACGCTGCGGGAATTCGCGCGGCCGCAGACGATCACCGAGAAGCATCCGCCGGACCAGATCACCTCGGGCACCTTCGAGAAGCATCCGCGCCGTCTGCGGGTGGCCCGCGCGCTGTTCCGGATGCGGCACCGGGTCTGACGGTGGAAGTGGCTGCCGCCGGAGGCTATTCGGCGGCGGGCACGCCCAGCAGCACGGCGCGCATGAGCGCGCTCACCCGGGCCAGGTTCTCGGGTCGCCCGTCGAAGCGGATGCGCCGGCCCACATCGATGACCTGGGCGATGGCCGCGTGCACCCGGAAGCGCGCTTCGACCTGGTCGCCCTCGAGCAGGTTGGCCCATTCGAGCACGTTCTGCCGCTGCACCGAGCGCAGCCGATGCTGTTCGGAGGCGGGCAGATTCGAGAATTCGGAGAAGTAGACCGGCAGGATCTCGGGCATGGCGAAGGTCATGCGGGAGAACCGGTCGGCGATCCGCACGGCCGCGTCGGCGCGGCTGGTGGCCTCGGCCAGCGCCTCGTTGTTGCCGATGGCGACCCGTTCGCCGGTGCGGTGGAAGGCGGCGGCCAGCAGGTCGGCCTTGCTGGCGAAGTAGCGGTAGACGCTGGAGGCGTTGATGCCGGCGGCGGCGCCGATCTCCTCGATGCTGGCCTCGTGGTAGCCCTGCCGTCCGAAGATGCGGATGGCCTCGGTGAGCAGCTGCTCGCGTTTGGAGATGACGGGCAGGCCGCGCACCAGCGGGTCGCCGGTGGCCGGGGCGGGCGCGGGCGGCAGTTCGCAGCGCAGCAGGTCCCAGCAGATCTCGGTGATCAGGTTGACCAGGCGGGTGGTGGACAGCGCGGTGCGGTGCGCGGTGATGGAGCCGATGGCGCTCAGTACCGCGGCCGCGCGCAGCTCGATGTCGGCGGTGTCCGCGTCGGGGTACAGCTGGGCGATCGCGGCGGCCAGGGTGGCGCGCAGTTCGTCGTAGATGACGCGGATGCGGTCGCGGTCCGCGCGTTCCAGGTAGCGGCGCTCCCACCGGTACAGCCCGCCCTCGCGGCGCACGTCGATGGTGTACTCGGCGATGCCGCGGATCAGCGCGGTGAGTCGCGGTTCCGGTTCCAGCTCGGGATGGTCGGCGGCCTTGGCGGCGTCCAGCAATTGCTGTGCGCCCATTTCCGCGGCGGCCACCAGCAGCGCGTATTTATTGGTGAAGTGGCGGTACAGCGCTGGACCGGAGATGCCGACCTCGGCCGCGATCTCGTCCACGCCGACCGGATGGTAGCCACGTTCGGCGAACGCCCGGGCCGCTACCCGCACGATTTGGGCCTTGCGGTTCTTGGGACGGCGGCGGGGACCGGGTTCGCTGTCGGATGGCCCGGAGTTACTGTCCGGTCGCGCGGAAGCGAGGGTTGCCTCGCTGCGATCGGCGACCATACAGTTTCTCCTTCTCGACGAACACCGGCTGTTGACAGTGCCGGACGAACCCCCCTAAGTTAACCACAATTCGCAAAGCCGAACACAGTCTGCGGCATCGCCGCCGCATATATATCTGGGGAGCGCCCGATGACCGACATCGCGACCACGCCGGGGTACACAGCGGTTCAGGACGGGCGGGTACTGCATATCACCATCACCAATCCCAAGCGTAAGAACGCGCTCAGCTACGACACCATGGCCGGCCTGGGCAATACCGTGCTCGCGGCTGCGCAGGATCCGGCCGTGCGGGTCATCGTACTGACCGGCGCGGGCGGCGACTTCTGCACCGGCGCGGATCTGGCCGCCGCCCCGGGCGAGAAGGAACGCGGCATCACGCCCGAGATGACCATGGACGTGGCCAACCGGATGATCAAAGCGATCGTCGACTCCCCCGTTCCGGTCGTCGCCCGGGTCAAGGGCGCGGCGGCCGGGGTGGGCGTGGCCTTCGCGCTGGCCGCCGATCTGGCCTACGCGTCCGAGGACGCCTACCTGTTGCTGGCCTTCATCAATATCGGCCTGATGCCCGACGGCGGCGCGGCGGCCATGGTGGCGGCCGCGGCCGGTCGCCCGCTGGCCGCGGAGATGGCACTGCTCGGCGAGCGGCTCCCGGCACGAAAGGCCGTGGAGCACGGCCTGATCGCGGGCGTGTACGGCGACGAGGAGCTCGACGCCAAGGTGGAGGCGGCCGTCGCCAAGCTCGCTCACGGTCCGCGCCGCGCCCTGGAGCTCACCAAGCGCGCCCTCAATGCGGCGGCGCTGACCTCGCTCGACGCCGCCCTGGCCGCCGAGAAGGCCGGCCAGTGCGAACTGCTCGGCTCGGCCGACTTCGCCGAGGGCGCGGCCGCCATGCTGCAGAAGCGCCGGGCGGTCTTCGCCGAATAGCGCGGCGCGTCAGCCCTTTCCGGCGACGGTCAGGTAGATCAGCACCACGTTCAGGGCGGTGATGACCGCGGCCACCAGCCAGGCCAGGCCGGTGGTGACGCGGTGGTTGACGTTCGCGCCCATGAGCCCGGCATCGCTGGTGAGGCGCACCAGCGGGATGAGCGCGAACGGAATGCCGAACGACAGCACCACCTGCGAAATGATCAGGGCGCGAGTGGGATCGACCCCCAGCGCGAGCACCACCAGGGCGGGAATCAGCGTGATCACGCGGCGCACGGCCAGGGGAATGTGCCGGTCCAGCAGGCCCTGCATGATCATGGCCCCCGCATAGGCACCTACCGACGTGGACGCCAGTCCCGAGGCGAGCAGGCCGACCGCGAGCAACAGCCCGGCCACCGGGCCGAGCACCTGCTGGACCGCGGCGTGCGCGCCCTCGATGGTGTCCACCCCGTCGCGGCCGCGCAGCGTGCTCGCCGCCATCAGCAGCATGGCCAGGTTCACCGTGCCCGCCAGCAGCATGGCCAGGCCGACGTCGTACCGGGTGATGCGCAGCAACCGGTTTCGCGAGGCGCCCACCTCCGGATGCCCGTGCCGGTCGCGGGCCATGCCGGAGTGCAGGTAGACCACGTGCGGCATGACGGTCGCACCGATCATGGCCGCGGCCAGCAGCACGCTGCCGGAGCCGTCGAAGCGGGGCACCAGGCCACCCACGGTTTCCGAGGGCGACGGCGGCGAGAACACCAGGGAGGCAAGGAATCCGATCGCGATGATGCCGAGCAGGCCGGTGATGACGCGCTCGAAGGGCTGCTGCCCGTGGAGATTCTGGATCAGCAGCAGGATCATCGACACGATGCCGGTGATGATGCCGCCGATCATGAGCGGCAGTCCGAACAGCAGGTTCAGCGCGATCGCCCCGCCCACCACCTCGGCGAGGTCGGTGGCCACCGCCACGGTCTCGGCCTGCGCCCAGTACGCGAGCCGCACCGGACGGCCGGACTTCTCCCGCACCACCTCCGGCAGCGACTTGCCGGTCACCAGGCCGAGTTTCGCGGACAGGAACTGGACCAGCCCGGCCATCACATTGGCCATGACCACCACCCACACCAGCAGGTAGCCGTACTGCGCACCGGCGCTGATGTTGGAGGCGACATTGCCCGGATCGACGTACGCGATGGCGGCGACGAAGGCCGGACCGAGCAGCACCGCGGCCGACCGCGCTCGCTGGAACGGGCTGCGCTGATCGGCCAAGGTGGTACTCACACACCGAGTTTACGGGTACCCGAACTTTTTGTTTAGCCCTTCCTACCAAGCTGTGACCACAGCCATAACGCGCAACAGCCCGGCACCGTGTCGGTGCCGGGCTGTCTTGCGTTGTCCGCGTGGACTTTCGGTCAGATACCGAGGCCCTGGGCCAGGACCGGCCACGAGTTGATGAACTCGTCGTTCCAGTAGCCCCACGAGTGGGTGCCGGTGGCCCGGAAGTTGTAGGTGGCCGGGATGCCCAGCGAGTTCAGCTTGTTCGCCAGGTTGTGGCTGCAGAAGTTGGTGCCGGCCTCGATCACGCCACCGATGATGATCTGGTTGGCGAGGCCGTAGGCGCCGGGCAGCGCGTACGCGCCGTTGAGGGTGTCGTACACGCCGGGCAGACCGCTACCGGAGGAGATGTAGAGGTTGATGCCGCGCAGCTTGTCGGCGTTGATGACCGGATCGTGCTGGGCCCACTCGGGCGAATCCGCCGGGCCGTACATGTTCTCGAGCTTGCCGCCGCCCCAGGTCTCGACGGTCAGGCGCATGAACTCCTGGCCCTGCGGGTCGGCCATCTGGGCGCAGCCCGAGTAGGCGGCGACGGACTTGTACAGGTCCGGCTTGGCCTCGGCCAGGGTGAGCACGGTGGTGCCGGAGGTGGAGATGCCGGCGATGGCGTTGACGCCGTTGGTTCCGAGGGCAGCGTCGATCAGCGGGGGCAGTTCCTCGCTGAAGAAGGTGGTCCACTTGTTGCGGCCGAGGACCGGATCGTCGTTGTCCCAGTCCTGGTAGTAGGACCACTTGCCACCGATGGGCTGCACGACATTGACGTTCTTGTCGCCCAGGAAGCCGTTGACGATATTGGTCTTCTTGACCCAGGAGGCGTCGTCCTGACCGCCGCCCGCGCCATTGAGCAGGTACAGGGTCGGGCGCGGCACCGAGGTGTCCGCGGGCCGCTGCACGTCGACCGGGTAGGTGGCGCCCATGGCCGCGGAGTAGACATAGAGCCGGATGTTCCGGTCGTCCTTCATCTCGGCCTTGGTGATCTTCGAACCATCCGCCGAGACCGGATCGGCCAGCAGCTTCTTGCCGTCGATGATCGGGTCAGCGGAGGCGGTGCCGCCACCGACGCCGGTCATCAGACCGGTGAGAACCGCTGTGGCAGCAAGGAAGGCCGCGGCTCGCAGCCCGCGCCGCCCGTTCCGGACATGTCGACGAATCAATGTTTCGCACCTTCATCTCGTGTCGAATTCAGCTGATACTACGGGTCGGTCACACCGCGGGCGTCAGCGCCCGTGCTCGGCGAGTCCACCCAGCGCCTGCACCCAGCCCTCCACCAGTTGCTTGACCTGGTCCAGGCCGAGCACCGTGCCCACGAAATCGAAGCGGGCGATCAGGCCGTCCTGGCTGGTGTCGACGGTGACGTCCAGGTACAGGTCGTCGGCGACCGGTTCCGGGTAGACCCGGGCCGGGCGCAGGTCACGGTAGCGGAAGCCGATGCGGCCCACCGGAAGTACGGCGATCTCCGCCTCCGTCTCCGGGTTCAGGTGCCGCAGCAGCCCGAAACCGACTCCCCGCGAGGGTACTTCGCGGGCCCGGTCGCGGATCTGCTCGATCACCGCGCCCGCGGTCGGGCCGCCGGCCCGCACCTCGGCGAGGTCGACGCCGTCCAGGCGCAGCGGGAACGGGTAGGTGGTGCTGAACGCGCCGACCGTTCGCAGTCCGGCCGGATCGCCGGGGGTGCGGCCGTCGGCGATCAGCCGCACCACCGAACCCAGTGTGTCGCGCAGGGTTTCGGCACCCGGGTCGAGCAGGGTGGCGGCCAGGGCGGCCAGCAGCACGTCGTCGATGCTGGCGCCGTAGCGGCGCGCCACGCCGTCGACGGCCGCCGCGCCCTCGCCGGTGATGGACACCGAGACCCGGCCGCGGGCGCCGGAATCGGCGTCGCCGAGCACCAGCTCCGGCGACACGCCCTCCGCGACGTCGGCGAGCCGGCCGCGCCACCAGTCCAATTCGTCGATGGTGTCGGCGTCCAGGGCGCGTTCGGCCAGCGCGCGGGCGATGCCGAGCGGGTGGGCGTCCGCGCTGTGCGGGGTGGCGTGACCGCCGGACCAGGAGGCGGTGAGGTCCTCGATGACGGTGCGCCAGGAGGCGTCGTCCACGACCAGGCCGTTGGCGACCACGACGAGCACGGCGGCGGGCCGGTCCTGCGGGTCCTCCGCCGGGTCGGTCGCCACGTTCTCCACCAGCACGAAGCGCATGTTGTACCCCTTCTCGGGGTCCAATTCGGCGGCAGCGGCGTGGATCACGGCCTCGATGGGGTCACCGACGGCCTCCAGGTTGGGGTCGATCTGCCAGACCACCGCGGCGCCGCGCGGCTGGGCGGCCGGAATGTCGAGCGCCACCGCGTCGCCATTGCGGCGCAGTCGTGCCCACAGGCCCGGATGCCGGTCCAGCAGTCCGGCGACCGAGCGGCGTACCCGGGTGCCGGAGATGCCCGCGGCGATATCGAGGGTGATGGCCCGGACCCAGACCCCGGACGGCTCCACCTCGAGCAGGCCCATGGCGCCCGCGGGCAGCGGCGAAACCTCGCCCACCGCACTGAGTCTCGGCCCCATGACCGGGTTCTTGACGGCCACGCGCGGCAGCGCGGCCGGTGCGGTCTCCTCGGGCGCGGCCGTCACGTCGTTCTGCGGTGCGACGGCGGCGGCCGGACTCACCGGCTCGGGCTCGGCAACCGGCCGGAACGCGATATCGGGATCCGGCTCGGACTCCCGGACCGATTCGGGTTCGGCGGCCTGTTCCGGATCGCGCAGCTTCACCGACCGCTCGAGATCCTCGGGCCGGATCACCGGCAGCACCGCGGTGGTGGCCCAGTCGACCTCGAGCTCCTCGGAATGCCCTGCGGCGGACATGGATTCGTCTGTGGCGGACGCCGGCTCGCTTGGAGCGGACACGGCGTCGTCACGGGTGCCGGCCACGGGCCGGGCGCGCAGGTCCTCGGCGGCGATGATCCGTACATCCGCGGGGACCGCCGGGGACAGGGCGTCCCGCACCGGTTCGGCGAGGACCAGGTGGGTCACCGCCTCGCGGGTGAGCAGCTCGGTGAGTTCGCCCGGCTCGTAGGCGCGGTGCTGTGCGACCACCAGGGCGGCGGCGGCGCCGAGCGGCAGCAGCGGTTCCAGCGGCGACAGGCTCGACCCGGCCGCCGCGAGATAGATCGCCCGTGCCTCGCCGTGCAGGCCGAAGGACAGCGTCCGGGTGGCGATCGCGTGCAGGTCCGCCTGGGCGAGCACCACCTCGCCGGAGCCGTCGGCCGCGCGATCGACCCAGGCCGCGTCGCCGGGCGCGACCGGTGCGCGGCGGTCCGAGTCGGCGACCGGTGCGGGCGAACGGGATTCGACGTCCGCACCGACGCGCGGATCGTCGACCACGAGCCACTCCCCGGCGGCGGCCAGCGGAGGCAGCGCGGACGTCGCGGCGCTGAGAGTCAGGCCGTGCGTGGTCCGGTGGTCGATCGCACCCGTGTCACCGGTGGCCGGATCCACCGGCAGCACGGTCGCACCGGTTTTGGCGACCGCCCACACCGCGAGGATGAGCGCCACCGAGCGGGGCAGCGCCACGGCCACCCGGGTGCCCGGGCGCGCGCCCTGATCGATGAGAACCCGTGCCAGACGCGAGGATTCGGCGTCGAGCTGAGCGTAGGTGAAGGCACGACCGCGGATGATCACCGCCGCGCCGTCCGGATTCGCCTCGACGGCGGCGGCCATGAGCTCGGGCAGGGTGCCCACCGGCTCGGCGGCAGCGGCGGTATCGCCGGACAGCACAGCCGGTTCGGACCACACAGCCGGTTCGGACCGCACGACAGGTTCGGACACTACGGCCGGTTCGGTGTCGGCGCGATCGATGAGGCCGGCCAGCACCGGGCCGATCACGGCGAGGGCTTCCGCGGTGGTCATCAGCTGGTGGGTGCCGGGCACCGGGTGCTCGCCCACGGTCCCGCTGACGTAGGGCCGCCAGTCGGCGGACGACTTCGCCTGCGGGACACCGGCGCTCAGGAACTCGGCCCGGAACAGCTCGACACGGCCGTCGAAATGCCGCGGCCGGTACTGCGATTCGAGCTCCAGGCTGCGCACCGCGCCGCGGTAGATGCGGCGCAGGCGGTCCAGGGTGAGGACGCCGAGGTCCGGCGGCACCGCGCCGTGCAGCGCGGTGAGCGCCTCCTCGCTCAGGTTCAGCAGGTCGCCGTCGGGGAAGGCCTCGGGGCCGACGCCGATGGTGGCGAACTCGTCCAGGATCGAGGTCCGGAAGTCGGACTTCGACTCCGGGTAGGAGTCCAGGATGGCGACCAGGTCGACCTGCTGTCCGGCGGCCTGCAGCTCGGTGGCGATGGCGTAGGCCAGGATGCCGCCGAGCGAGTAGCCGAGCACCCGGTAGGGACCCTCCGGCTGGATGGCGCGCATTTCGGCGGCGTAGCGGCGGGCCACGTCGGCCAGGTCGGCCGGGTCGTAGTCGGCCTCGGTGAGGGCGGGCGACTGCAGGCCGAGCAGCGGCTGGTCCTCGGGGAGGAACCGCGCCAGCCCGGCGTAGCACCACGACATTCCGGACATGGGCGGGGCACAGAAGATCGGCGTCCGGGTGCCCGTGGCGCGAATCGGCAGCACGACCTGAAGTCCGGCTTCGGAATTCGAGTCGAAGTCGTGTTCGCCCTCGAGCGCGGCCAGGATCTGCGCGGCGAGTCCGGCCACGGTCGGCGCGGTGAAGAACCACGCCACCCGGACCTCGGCGCCGGTCAGCGTGCGCAGGCGGCTCGCCACCTGGGTGGCCAGCAGCGAGTTGCCGCCGAGGGTGAAGAAGTCGTCGTCCGCGCCGACCCGCTCCAGGCCGAGCACGTCGGCGAAGACCTCCGCGACGGTCTGTTCCAGGGCGGTGGCCGGGGCACGGAAGACGGCCGCCTCGAATTCGGGGTCGGGCAGCGCGGCGCGGTCCAGCTTGCCGTTCACGTTCAACGGCAGGGCGTCGAGGACCACGAAGGCGGCCGGGACCATGTACGACGGCAGCGCCGCCGACAGGGCCGACTTCACCTGCGGCACCTCGATATCCGAGCCGGACGGGACCAGGTAGGCGACCAGCCGGTCGCCGGTCTTGGCGTCGGTCTTGGCGAGCACCGCGGTTTGCGCGATCTCCGGCAGCGCCAGCAGCGCCGCCTCGATCTCGCCGAGCTCGATACGGAAACCACGGATCTTCACCTGGAAGTCGGTGCGGCCCCGGTACTCCAGCTCGCCGGTCGAGTTCCACGCGACCAGGTCACCGGTGCGGTACATGCGCTCGCCGGTCGCGAACGGGTCGGCCACGAAGCGATCCGCGGTCAGATCCGGACGCCCGAAGTAGCCGCGCGCCAATTGCGCACCGGCGAGATACAACTCGCCCGGCACCCCGGCGGGCACCGGCCGCAGCCTGGCGTCGAGCACGTAGACGCGGCTGTTCCATTCCGGTGCGCCGATCGGCACCGAGACGCGGTCGGCGGCGGTGACCTCGTGGTTGGTGATCGACACCGCGGCCTCGGTCGGGCCGTACAGGTTGTACAGGCCCACCGCCGGGAAGGCGGTGCGGAACCGCTGCGCGAGCGTCGCGGGCAGCGCCTCGCCGATGGCCAGCACGCGCCGCAGCGCGCCCAGTCCGACGGCCGAATTCGATTCGGCCAGCAGCGCATCCAGCATGGACGGCACCGTGTGCAGCACGGTCACAGCCGTGCGGGCCATGAGCGCGTTGAGATACAGCGGGTCGCGGTGGCCGTCGGGCTCGGCGATGACCAGGCGGCCGCCCGAGACGGCGGCGGACCAGAATTCCCATACCGACAGGTCGAAGGTGGACGCCGTCTTCAGCAGTACCGCGTCGTCGACACCGAGATCGAATTCCGCTGTCTTCCACTGCAACTGGTTGACGATCGCCGCGTGCGGCACGGCCACGCCCTTGGGGCGGCCGGTCGATCCCGAGGTGAAGATGACGTAGGCGGTGTTCGCCGGCCGCAGTGGCGCGACCCGCTCGGCGTCGGTGATCGGCCCGGCCGGCACCGAATCCGTCGGGAGCTCGTCCATGCGGACCATCGGTGCGAGACCGGTCACGAAGCCGGTCGCGCTCGTGGTGAGGACGCACACCGGCGCGGCCGATTCCAGGATGTGGCCGGTGCGCTCGGCGGGCTGATCCGGATCGACGGGCACGTACGCGCCGCCCGCCGCGGTGACCGCGTACATGGCCACCACCAGGTCGGTCGAGCGCCGCAGGGCCAGCGCCACCCGGGACTCGGGGCCGACGCCCAGCGAGATCAGGTGGCGCGCCAGGCGGTTGACCCGCTGCGCGAGTTCGGCGTAGGTCAGCTCGCCCTCGCCGTCGGCGACCAGGGCGGTCCGCCCGGAGTGGGCGATCACGGTCCGGTCGAGCAGGGACGCCAGCGTGGCGCGGGTGTCGACCTCGTGCCGGGTGTCGTTCCAGCCCTGCAGGATTCGGGCCCGCTCCGCGGTGGCGAGCAGCTCCACCTCGCCCACGGGGGTGGCCGGTTCGGCCACCACGCTGGTCAGCAGCCGCACGAAACGCTCGGCGAACCCTTCCACGGTGGCCTGGTCGAACAGGGCGGTCGCGTAGGTGAAGTGGCCGAGAATGCCTGCGGGCTCACCGGTTTCGCTGTAGCGGTCCGCGGCGATCAGGTGCAGGTCGAACTGCGACAGCTCGGTGTCGATGTCGAGGCCCGCGACGGTCAGCTCCGGCAGTTCCAGACCGGCCTGGCTGTGGTTCTGGAAGGACAGGCCCACCTGGAACAGCGGGTGCCGGGCGGTGGAGCGCACCGGGTTGAGCACCTCCACCAGGCGCTCGAACGGGACGTCGGCGTGCGCGAAGGCGGCGAGGTCGGTTTCGCGCTGCCGCGCCAGCAGTTCGGTGAAGCTCGCGCCCGCGTCCACCCGGGTGCGGAAGACCAGGGTGTTGACGAACATGCCGATCAGATCGTCGAGCGCCTCCTCGCCGCGGCCCGCGATCGGGGTGCCGATGGCGATGTCGCCGGTGCCCGAGAGCCGGGCCAGCAGCACGGCCAGCGCGGTGTGCACGACCATGAACAGCGTCGCGCCCTCGGCGCGCGCCAGCTCCACCAGTGCGCGGTGGGCGGCGGCGTCGATATCGAGCTCGACCTTTCCGCCGTGGAAGGACTGCACGGCCGGGCGCGGCCGGTCCGAGGGCAGGTCGAGCTGGTCGGGCAGTCCGGCCAGGGCCTGCTGCCAGTAGCCGATCTGGGCGGCGGCCACCGACTGCGGATCGTGCTCGTCGCCCAGCAGTTCGCGCTGCCAGATGGCGTAGTCGGCGTACTGCACCGGCAGCGGCTGCCAGGCCGGTTCCAGATCCATGGACCGGGCGGCGTAGGCCACCATGAGGTCCCGGGTCAGCGGGGTCACCGACGAGCCGTCGCCGGAGATGTGGTGGATCACCAGGGCCAGCACGTATTCGCCCGGGGCGTCGGTGATCTCGAACAGCGCGATGCGCAGCGGCACCTCGGTGGTGACGTCGAACAGGTGCGAGGCCACCGCGAGCACCGCGTCGGGAACCTCGCCGGAGGCGACGGAGCGGACCTCGAGGACGGGCGTCGCCTGCGCGACCGGAAGCACCACCTGCACGGGGCCGTTGTCGGTCTCGGGGTAGATGGTGCGCAGGATCTCGTGGCGCGCAACCACATCCGCGACGGCCGCGCGCAGCGCAGCCACATCCAGGGCACCGGTGAGCCGGACCGCGGCGGGGATGTTGTAGGCGGCGGACTCGGTGTCGAAGCGGTTGAGGAACCACATGCGCTGCTGCGCCGGGGACAGCGGAATGCGCTCCGGGCGCGGACCGGCCACCAGGGCGCGGCGGCCGGTGCCGGTGGCCGATTCGAGGGCGGCGGCCAGCGCCGCCACCGAGGGCGCGTCGAAGAGAATGCGGACCGGGACGCGGGTGTCGAGGGCCGCGCCGAGACGGGCCACCACCTGGGTGGCGACCAGGGAGTTGCCGCCGAGGGCGAAGAAGTCGTCGTCGCGGCCGACCGGGTGGCCGAGGCCGAGGGTCTCGGCGAAGACGGTGGCGACGGTCTGCTCGACCGGGGAGACCGGGGCGCGGAACTCGCGGGCCTCGAATTCCGGTGCGGGCAGCGCCTTCCGGTCCAGCTTGCCGTTGGCGTTGACCGGCATGGCGTCCAGCACCACCAGGGCGGCGGGCACCATGTAGGACGGCAGCCGGCCGGCCAGGTGCGCCTTCAGCGCTGTGCTTAATTTGCCTCCGCTGCGCTCCGGCGGGTTCGCGGCGCTGGAGGTCTCGATTCTTCCCTCCTCCGCTCCTCCGCTTCGCTCCCCCGCTCCGTCAGTCCAGAATCGAGACGCGCCGCGAACCTGTGTGTTCGACCTCTCGGGGACGACGTAGGCCACGAGCTGGTCGCCGAGGTCCGAGTCGGAACGCATGACGACGACGGCCTGGTCCACGGAGGCGTGCGAGGTGAGGGCGGCCTCGATCTCGCCGAGCTCGATGCGCAGGCCGCGCAGCTTCACCTGGAAGTCGGTGCGGCCCAGGTAGACCAGGTTGCCGTCGGTGTTCCACCGGACCAGGTCGCCGGTGCGGTACAGGCGCTCACCGCGGCGGAAGGGGCTGGCCACGAAGCGATCCGCGGTCAGGTCGGCGCGGCCGACGTAACCACGGGCCAGTTGCGCGCCCGCCAGGTAGAGCTCACCCACCAGGCCGGGGGCGACCGGGTGCAGGCGCGAGTCCAGCACGTAGGCGCGGGCGTTCCAGACCGGGCCGCCGATCGGCACGGCGCCGGAGACGCCGGCGACCGGCGCGTAGGTGGCGTGCACGGTGAATTCGGTGGGGCCGTACAGGTTGTGCAGCTCCGCCGGGCTGATCGCGCGGAAGGCGTCGACCGCGTCGGAGGTGAACGCCTCACCGGCCACCAGCAGCGCCCGCAGCGACGTCAGCAGCGCGGGATCGGCGGCCGCCGAGAAGGCGCGCAGCATGGACGGCACGAACGAGGTGAGGGTGACCCGTTCGGCGGCGATGACATCGGCCAGGTACAGCGGGTCGCGGTGCCCGTCGGGCGTGGCGACGACCATGCGGCCGCCGGTGGCCAAGGGGCCGAACAGTTCCCACACCGACACGTCGAAGGTGGCCGGGGTCTTGAACAGCACGATGTCGTCGCCGTCGAGCGCGTATTCGGCGGTGATCCAGCGGATCTGGTTCACGGCGGCGGCGTGCGGCACGGCCACGCCCTTGGGGCGGCCGGTGGAGCCGGAGGTGAAGATGACGTACGCGGTGTTCTCCGCGCGCAGCGGCGCACGGCGTTCCACGTCGATGACCGGGTGGTCGGCGTATCCCGCGAGGATGGCGGTGTCGACCTCGATCACCGGGTGCGCACCCGCGTCGAAGGCGTCGCGGGAGGTGGTGAGCACGCACACCGGTTCGGCGGTGTCGAGCACGTGCGCGATGCGCTCGGCGGGCTGGTCCGGGTCCAGCGGCACGTACGCGCCACCCGCGGCCAGCACGGCATAGACGGCCGTCACGAAGTCCAGCGAGCGCCGGATGTGCAGGGCCACCAGCGATTCCGGTCCGACGCCCTCGGCGATGAGGCGCCGGGCCAGGCGGTGGACGCGGGCCGAGAACTCGGCGTAGGTGAGCTGCTCGCCCTCATGCACCAGGGCGATGGCGTCGGGGGTGCGCAGCGCCTGGGTCTCGAACAGCGACACCAGGGTCGCGGTGGCCGCGCGGGGCAGCCCGGCCGCGACGTCGACGGCGGTGGCGTTCCAGTCCGACAGCACCCGCTGCCGTTCGTCCACGGCCAGCAGGTCGAAGTCGCCGACGGCCCGCTCCGGGTGGGTGGCCACCGCGACCAGGGTGCGGCGCAGCCGCTCGGCCAGCCGATCCAGGGATTCCGGATCGAACAGGTCGGTGGCATAGGTGGACGCGGCCGAAATGCCCTGTGCCACACCGTCGGCGGTGGTCCGCTCGACCAGTGTCAGGTCCAGGTCGAACTTGGCGACCGGCACGGTCAGGTCGACGTCGGAGACGGTGACGCCGGGCAGTTCGAACACGGCCGGGGTCATGTTCTGCACGGTCAGCGACACCTGGAACAGCGGGTGCCGGGCCTGCGAGCGCGGCGGATCCAGTAGCTCCACAATGCGTTCGAACGGCGCGTCGGCGTGCTCGAAGGCGGCCAGGTCGGTCTGCCGCACGGCGGCGAGCAGTTCGGCGAAGCTGGCGTTGGGGTCGACCTCGGTGCGCAGCACCAGGGTGTTGACGAACATGCCGATCAGGTTGTCCAGCTCGGCCTCGCCGCGGCCCGCGATGGGCGCGCCGATCGCGATGTCGCGGGTGCCGGACACCCGCGCCAGCAGCACCGCGAAGGCGGCGTGCAGCACCATGAACAGCGTCGTATTGTGCTGCTGCGCAACCCGGTTCAGGGCGCCGTGCACATGCGGATCGATATCGAAGGCGTGCACCGCGCCGCGCCCGGAGGCCACCACCGGCCGGGGCCGGTCGGTGGGCAGCTCCAGCTGATCGGGCAGTCCGGTCAGGGCGGAGCGCCAGTAGTCGAACTGGCGGGCCAGCAGCGAGCCGGAATCGTGTTCGTCGCCGAGGCTTTCGCGCTGCCACAGCGCGTAGTCGGCGTACTGCACCGGCAGCGGGGTCCAGGACGGTTCCTGCCCCTGCATGCGGCCGAAGTAGGCGGTCATCAAGTCGCGGGTGAGCGGGCCGCCGGAGAAGCCGTCGCCGGCGATGTGGTGGACCACGCAGACCAGCACGTGGTCCTCGGCGTCCAGGCGCAGCAGCCGCAGCCGCAGCGGCGGGGCGGTGGTCACATCGAAGGGCGCGAAGGCGGCCTCCGAGACCACCTGCGCCACCTCGGCTTCGGTGACCGGGACGACCGGCAGCGACGGCATGGCGTCGGGCTCGTGGACGTCCAGGATCACCTGGTGGCCGACGCCCTCGTGCTCGGGATAGTAGGTGCGCAGCACCTCGTGCCGGGCGACCAGGTCGGCCACGGCGGCGCGCAGCGCGGGCACGTCGAGTGGGCCGGTGACGCGCAGCGCGATCGGCAGGTTGTAGGTGGCGGCATCGGTGTCGAGGCGGTTGAGGAACCACATGCGCTGCTGCGCGTAGGACAGCGGCACCAGCTCCGGCCGCGGCATCGGCCGCAGCGGCGCGACGGCCGAATCGTCCAGTGCGCCCAGCGAATTCGCGAGTTCCGCGACGGTGGGCGCCTCGAACAGGGCACGTACCGGCACCCGGGTGCCGACCGCGGCGCCCAGCCGCGCCACCACCCGGGTGGCGTTCAGCGAGTTGCCGCCCAGCTCGAAGAAGTCGTCGTCCGCGCCCACCCGGTCCAGGTGCAGCACGGTCGCGAACACCTCGGCCACCGTGCGCTCGGCGGCGGTGGCGGGCTCGCGGTATTCGCGGGCCTGGAACTGCGGCACCGGCAGTGCCTTGCGGTCCAGCTTGCCGGAGGCGTTGAGCGGCATGGCGTCCAGCCGCACCACGGCGGAGGGCACCATGTAGGACGGCACGGATTCTCGGGTGTGCGAGAGCAGTTCGGCGTCGGTGACCTGCGCGCCGTCCTCGAGCACCACGTACGCGACGAGGCGGTCGCCGCTCGCGCCGCGCACCAGCGACACCGCGGCCCGGTGCACGGCCGGGTGGCCGAGCAGCACGGTCTCGATCTCACCGAGCTCGATGCGCTGGCCGCGCAGCTTGACCTGGAAGTCGCTGCGGCCCAGGTACTCCAGGGCATGCGAGGCGCCGTCGTGGATCCAGCGGACCACGTCACCGGTGCGGTAGAGCCGCTGCCCGTCCTCGTGGGCGACGAAGCGTTCGGCGGTGAGCGCGGGCGCGCCGAGGTAGCCGCGCGCCAATTGCACGCCGGCGACATAGAGTTCACCGGCCGCACCGAAGGGCACCGGCCGCAGCTGCCGATCCAGCACCAGCACCCGGGTATTGGCGACGGGGCTGCCGATCGGCACGGCGACGCCGTGGGTGCGCTCGGCCGGATGCGCGGTGACCACGGTCGCCTCGGCCGGGCCGTACCAGTTCACCAGCTCGGTATCCGGCAGCGCGGCAGCGAATTTCGTGGCGCTCTCCGCCGTGAGGGCCTCACCGGCGGCGAACACCCAGCGCAGCGAGGGGTGCCGCCGGGCCGCGCCGTCGAGGTAGGCGTCGAGCATGGACGGCACGAAATGCACGGAGGTGACGGCGTATTCGTCGATCGTGCGCGCGATGTAGGCCGGGTCGCGGTGCCCGTCCGGTTCGGCCACCACCACGGCCGCGCCGGTCTGCAACGGCCAGAACAGCTCCCAGGTGGAGATGTCGAAGGTGATGGGCGTCTTGTGCAGCACCACGTCGCCCGCGCGGTGCGGGTAGGTGCGCTGGGCCCAGCGGAACTGATTGGCCATCTGCCGGTGCGTGATGACCACGCCCTTGGGGCGGCCGGTGGAGCCGGAGGTGTAGATGACGTAGGCGGCATTGTCCGGGCCCACGCCCGCGGGCGCGACCTCAACGAACGGGTCCGCGCCCGCGAGCGCGTCCACGAAGAAGAGCGGTACGCCGGAGGCGGTTTCGAAGTCGTCGGCCGCGCGGGTGAGCACGCACACCGGCGCGGAACCCGCGAGGACGTACTCGTTGCGCTCGGCCGGGTGATCGGGATCCACCGGCACGTACGCGCCGCCGGCGCGCAGCACCGCGTAGACGGCGACCACCAGATCGATGCCGCGCCGCATGGCCACGGCCACCCGGGATTCCGCGCCGACACCGCGCAGGGTGAGCTCCTGCGCGAGACGGCGGGAGCGGGCGTCCAGCTCGGCGTAGGTCAGGGTGGTGCGGCCGAAGATCACGGCCGGGGCGTCCGGGGTCCGCGCCACCTGGGCGTCGAACAGGGTGAGCAACGTCGAATCGTCCAGCAGCTCGGGCACTTCGGTGGCATTGACGGCCGCCAGCTCGCGGCGCTCGCCGTCCAGCAGCGCGTCCACCGCGGCCACCTGCGCCCGCGGGTCGGCGGCGATCCGGGACAGCAGCGCCGAGAGCCGGTGCGCGATGGCCTGGGCCGCGTCCTCCTCGAAGAGGTCGCGCAGGTACTTCACGCCGAAGCCGAGGCCCTTGCCGCGCGGCTGCACCATGACGGTGAGCGGGTAGTGGGTGCCGTTCACCGCGGACGCGCCGAGAATGCCCGCGCCGTCGATGGGCGCGGCGGCGTCGTCGAGGGACTCCTCGTCCACCGGGAAGGAGGCGAACACCACGATGGAGTCGAAAAGCCCGTCGACTCCGGCGATCTCCTGGATCTCGCCCAGCCCGACATAGTGGTGGTCGAGCAGCGCGGCCTGCTCGTCCTGCAGCGCCCGCAGCACCTCGGTGAGCGTGCTGCCCGGGGTCAGCCGCACCCGTACCGGGATGGCGTTGAGGAACAGGCCGATCATGGTCTCGATGCCCGCCAGCTGCGGCGGACGGCCGGACACGGTGGCGCCGAAGACGACATCGTCGCGGTCGGTGCTGCGGCCGATGAGCAGACCCCACGCGGCCTGCACGACGGTATTGAGGGTGACGCCCGCCTCGTGCGCCACCCTGGTGAGCGCGGCGGTGTCGTCCCCGGACAGCTGGAAGGCGACTTCGCCGATGCCCGAGGTGATCTCACGCGAGGGATCGACGGCCGCGAGCGGCGTCGGCTCGGTGAACCCGTCGAGGGTCTCGCGCCACGCCTCCCGCGCCGCGGCGTGATCGCGCGCGGCCAGCCAGGCCAGGTAGTCACGGTAGGACCGCACCGCCGGGATCTGCGCCGCGTCGCCGCCCGCCGCGTACAGCAGCAGCATGTCCTGGATGAGCAGCGGCATGGACCAGCCGTCGATGAGGATGTGGTGGCTGGTGACGCACACCCGGTAGCGGTCGGCGGCCGTGCGGTACAGCGCCACGCGCAGCAGCGGCCCGGTGCTCATGTCGAAGTGGCGGGCCACGTCGAAGGCCATCAAGCGGTCGGTCTCGGCCAGCGCCTCGGCGGGCACCCGGTCACTGAGATCCAGGTACTGCCAGGGCAGTTCGACCTCGTCGAGAACGACCTGCAGCGGATTGCCCGCGCTGTCCTCGGCGAAGACCACCCGCAGGTTCACGTGCCGGTCCAGCATGGCGCGGGCGGCGGTGTGCACGCGCGCCACGTCGATCTCACCGGCCAGGTCGAGGGCGAACTGGACCATGTAGGCGTCGACGGAGGATTCGGCCAGCCGCGCGTGGAACAGCATGCCGGTCTGCAGCGGGGTGAGCGGCCACACCTCCGACAGGTTCGGGTAGCGCTCGCGCAGCCGCGCCTCGTCGTCGGCGCTCAGCTCGACCAGCGGTCCGGTGGCGAGTTCCTCGGTGGCGGCGGCGGTGTCGACCGGCACCGCGAGTTCGGCCAGCGCGGCCACGGTGCGGGCGGCGAACATCTCCTTGGGCTTGAAGCCCAGACCCCGGGCCCGGGCCCGGGACACGATCTGGATGGCGGTGATGGAATCCACGCCGAGGCTGAAGAAGTCGTCGTCGAGGCCGACCCGGTCCAGGCGTAGCACCTCGGCGATGACCTCGGCCACCGCCTGCTGCGCCGCCGTCTCCGGGGCCCGGTACTCGGTGACCTCGAGCTCCGGCTCCGGCAGCGCGCGGCGGTCCAGCTTGCCCGCGGGCGTCAACGGGATGGTGTCGAGGACGATGATGGCGGCCGGCACCATGTGCGCGGGTAGCGTCCGCTCGGCCAGCTCCGAGAGCACCGCGGTGTCCACCGGGAAGCCCGGGGCCGCATGCACATACGAGACCAGCGCGGTGGCGCGGCCGTTCACCTCGTGACCGACGGTGACCGCGAAGTCGACCGACTCGTGCCCGGCGAGCACCGAGTCGATCTCGCCCAGCTCGATGCGCAGGCCGCGGATCTTCACCTGGAAGTCGTTGCGGCCCACATACTCCAGCTCACCGGCGGCATTGGCGCGCACCAGGTCACCGGTGCGGTAGAGCCGGGCGCCCGCGCCCCCGTCGAACGGGTTCGCGACGAAGCGGGCCGCGGTCAGTTCCGGCCGCGCGTGATATCCGCGCGCCAGCAGCGCACCGGCGATGTACAGCTCGCCCGGGGTGCCGATCGGCACCGGCCGCAGCCATTCGTCCAGCACGTACGCGCCGGCGCCGCGAATGGGGGCGCCGATGGTCACCGGCCGGTCCGGGGACAGCGGATCGGAGATATTGGTCGCGATGGTCGCCTCGGTCGGGCCGTAGGCATTGTGGAAGCGGCGGCGACCGGACGGGTCGCCGGACCAGCGGCGCACCAGCTCGGCCGAAATGGCCTCGCCGCCACCGACGATGGCCTCCATGGTGGTGAGCTGATCCGGGTCCAGCGAGGCCAGTACCGACGGCGTGATCAGGCCGTGGGTGACCCGCTCCCGGGCGATCAGGCGGCCCAGTTCGTCACCGCCGTACACCTCGGGCACCGCGACCACCATGGTCGCGGCCGCGCCGATGGCCATCAGCAGTTCCATGATCGAGGCGTCGAAGGACGGGGTGGCGACCTGCAGCACCCGCGACTCGGGCCCGATGCCGAAGCGTTCGCGCATCTCCGCGGTCAGCGCGGCCAGACCGGTGTGGGTGACCACCACGCCCTTGGGCAGGCCCGTCGAACCCGAGGTGTAGATGGCGTAGGCCGGATGTTCGGCCCGCAGCGGGCGCGCCCGGTCGGCATTGGTGACCGGTTCGGCCGGATAGCCCTGGGCGGCGGCCGCGATCTCCTCGGTGTCCAGTTCCAGCCAGGGCAGCGTGGTCGGCAGGCTCGAGCGAGTGTCGGCCACGGTCAGGCCCAGCACCGCCCGCGAGTCCGAGATCATGTGCCGCACGCGGTCGGCCGGATAGTTGGGGTCCACGGGGACGAAGCCCGCGCCGGTCTTGGCGACCGCCCACACCGCCACCACCGACTCCAGCGAGCGGCGGATACCGACCGCGACCAGATCCTCCGGGCCGATGCCGCGGGTGATGAGCAGGCGTGCCAGCCGGTTCGAACGCTCGTCGAGTTCGGCGTAGCTCAGCGCGGCCAGGCCGCGGTCGGCGTCGGCGACCGTGACGGCGAGGCCGCCCGGATTGGCCTCGACCGCGGTCGCCAGCAGCTGCGGCAGTGTCGGAATGTGGGGTCCACGACGGGTCCGGGTGGGACGTACGCGAGCCGTGCGGGTCATGCCGCCACCGCCACGAGCTCGATCTTCCGGTCCCCGACCACCCGAATCATGCAGCCTGTCCTCATCCTGTCCGTCATTGCCCATACCGCCGCGTGCACCGACATTGTTCATCGGGCTCACGCAGGCCGCGTTACTCGACCCTGCTGGTGGCAGGGCTGTCGGCCCCCCGCCGAGGGACCGGTCACGCGCGCTTCCCCAAAGGAGTATTCAGTCCTGCGGGCGGGAGGGCCACTCCGGGCCGCTCACCAGGTGCTCATCGGGCGGTGGCGACCCCCGGGACGGCGACGACGGTCAGACCCGACCACCGCGCGGGGACGGGCAGCCCGTCCACCACGAGGGCGGTGAGATCGTCCAGTTCCGCGGGGTCCGGCCCGTCGAGCCGGGCCCGGTCGGCGAACAGGTGGGTGACCCATTCGTCGGCGAGGGTCTCGGTCAGATCGGCTCCCGGCTCAGCCAGGACCATTGACGCCCCGACGCCGCCGGCGGCGATCGGTTCGATGAGCGCGAGGGGGTGATCCGCCAAACCGGACCAGTAGGTGCGTGATTCGAAGGTGAGCTCGGACTCGGCCCGCACCCGATCCACCATGGCCGCGACCTCGTCGTAGCTCAGCGACGCCCGGCCCGGCGCCGCGAAGGCGGTGTCATCGCCGCGCAGTGCGCGAATGCGGTGCGCGTAGGTGACCGGCCGCGCCGATTCGGTGGCGACCTCGGCGGCCACCCCGGGATCGTCCAGGGCGAGCCAGTCGATGCCCGGCACGGCGACCGGTTTCCCGGCGGTCAGGCCCACCTTCACATCCAGTCCGCTGGGCGGCAGCCGGTCCAGACCGGCCAGCGGCACCACCGCCGCACCGGTCTTGAGCACGGCCCAGGTGGCCACGGCCAGGTCGGCTCCCCGGTCCAGCCGCACGGCGACGCCGGTGCCGGGTCCGCAGCCGCGCCCGATCAGGAACCGGGCCAGTCGCGAGGAGCGGGCGTCGAGGTCCCGGTAGGACACCGTCTCCTCACCCCGGACCAGGGCCGGGCCGTCGGGGTCGTCCTCGACCGCGGCGGACAGCGACTGCGGCAGCGCCGTACCGTGCGCGGTGGTGGTCACCGCCGGGGCGGGCGCGGGCAGCGCCCGGGCACGGGCGGCGCGCTCGGCCGGGCTCAGCAGGTCGATGTCGCCCACCGGCATGTGCGGGTCGGCGGCCACCGCGGCCAGGATGCGCACCAGGCGCGCGCCCAGGGCCTCGATGGTGGACTCGTCGAAAAGCTCGGTGGCATAGGAGAAGACGACGGCGAGGTCGCCGGGGGTGCCGTCCGCGGCGAGCGGTCCGGCCTCGACGCCGATCTGCAGGTCGAACTTGGCGGCCTCGAGCGCCGCGTCCACGCCGGAGACCGACAGGCCCGGTAGCTCGAGCTCGGCCACCTCGTTGTGCTGCAGCGCCAGCACCACCTGCAGCAGCGGATCGGCCTGGCCACGGCCGGGCGCGACCGCCTCCACCACACGCTCGAACGGCACGTCCGCGTGCGCGAAGGCCGACAGATCGGTTTCGCGGGCGGCGGCCACCAGATCGTCGAAGGAGGCGGCGGGATCGACCGTGCTGCGCAGGGTGAGGGTATTGACGAACATGCCGACCAGGCCGTCGAGCACCTGCTCGCCGCGCCCCGCGATCGGGGTGCCGACGAGAATGTCCGGGCTACCCGACTGCCGCGCCAGCAGGACCGCGACGGCCGCGTGCATCACCATGAACAGTGACGCATTATGGCGGCGCGCAATGCGATTCAGCTCGGCGTGGATCTCGGCGGGCACCACGTAGTCGACCAGCGCGCCCGCCATGGACGGCGCCGGCGGGCGGGGCCGGTCCAGCGGCAGCAGCGGCCGCGCGGGCAGACCGGCGAGCTGTCCGCGCCAGTAGTCCACCTGCGCCGCGGCGACGGAGTTCTCGTCGGTGTCCGAGCCGATCACCGCGTGCTGCCACAGTGCGAAGTCCGCGTATTGCACGGGCAGCGGCGCCCAGCCGGGCGTCTGGCCCGCGGCGCGCGCGGTGTAGGCGATCATGAGATCGCGGGCCAGCGGCGCGAAGGAGGCGCCGTCGGCGGCGATGTGATGGGCGACCAGGATCAGCAGGTAGTCGTCGGGCGCGTCCCCGGTGAGCAGTCGCATGCGCACCGGAACCTGGTGCGCGACATCGAATCCGGCGTAGATGAGCTCCTGCACCCGCGCGCCGATGTCGCGAGCGCGCTCCGTCTCGAGACCACCCGCCAGCGCCTCCGCGACCGAGAGCACCTCCTGATAGGGAGCGCCGCCGGGACCCGATTCCGGGTAGCGGGTGCGCAGCACCTCGTGCCGGGTCAGGACGTCCTCCGCGGCCCGTGCCAGCGCGGGCACGTCGAGGGTGCCGGTGAGGCGGATGACCATCGGGATGTTGTAGGCCGGGGATTCCGGGTCCAGCTGATTGAGCACCCACATGCGCTGCTGCGCCAGCGACAACGGCACCCGCGCCGGCCGCTCCCCCGCCACCAATGGCGGACGCGCACCGGTCGCGGTGCCCGGCACGATCCGGGCGGCCAGACCGGAAACCGTTGCGGTCTCGAAGAGTTCGCGCACCGAGACGGTGGCTTCCAGCGCTTCGTTGATCCGCGAGACCGCCCGGGTGGCGATCAGCGAGTTGCCGCCCAGCTCGAAGAAGTCGTCGTCCGCGCCCACCCGGTCCGCGCCGAGCAGATCCATGAAGACGCCCGCCACGATCTCTTCGATCGGGGTCGACGGCGCGCGGAAACGCCGGGGCTCGAACACCGGGGCGGGCAGTGCCCGGCGGTCCAGCTTGCCGGAGGCGTTGAGCGGGAAGGCGTCCATGACCGCGATCGAGGAGGGCACCATATAGGCCGGAAGCAGCTGCGCCAGAGCGGCTTTCACCAGCGTGGGATCGACCTCCGCGGCGTGGTCGCGGGCCACGTAGCCGACCAGCTGCTCACCGCCCTGCGCGTCGGCGCGCACCACCACGACCGACTGGGCCACCCCGGGCTGGGCCAGCAGGGCCGCCTCGATCTCGCCCAGTTCGATGCGCAGGCCGCGCAGTTTCACCTGGAAGTCGGTGCGGCCCAGGTATTCCAGTTCGCCGTCGGCACGCCACTTCACGAGATCGCCGGTGCGGTACATGCGCGCCCCGTGACCGAAGGGGTCGGCGACGAACCGGTCGGCGGTCAGGTCCGGGCGGGCCACATAGCCGATGGCCAGCTGGTCACCGGCCAGATACAGCTCGCCCGGGACGCCGGGGGCGACCGGTCGCAGCCGCGAATCCAGCACGTACAGTGCGGTATTGAAGACCGGCCGGCCGATCGGCACCGACACGGTGTCGGCATCGGTCACCTCGTGATAGGTGACGTCGACCGCGGCCTCGGTCGGACCGTAGAGGTTGTGCAGGCGGGCGGTGGTCAGCTCCCGTAGTCGCTGCGCCGTCGGCGCGGGTAGTGCCTCGCCGGAGGCGAACACCTGGCGGAGTTTGATTGCCCTCCGCTCCGCTCCGGGCGGGTTCGCGCCGGTCTCACCCAGTGCCGCGAGGAATACCGCGAGCATGGACGGCACGAAATGCACCGTGGTGACACCATGTTCGGCGATCACCTGGGCCAGGTACACCGGATCGCGGTGCCCGTCCGGGGTGGCGAGCACCAGCCGCGCGCCGGTCTGCAAGGGCCAGAAGAACTCCCACACCGAGACGTCGAAGGTGGCGGGAGTCTTCTGCAGCACCACATCCGCGTAGGTCAGGCGGTACTGCGCCTGCATCCAGACCAGCCGATTGACAATGGCGGCGTGACTGACGGCCACGCCCTTGGGCCGACCGGTCGAGCCCGAGGTGAACAGGACATAGGCCGGGTGCCCCGGCCGCAGCGGACGGGTCCGTTCGGCGTCCGAGATCGGTGTGCTCGGCCACCGGGTCCGCGCCCGTTCCTCGGCCTCCTCGACGAAGCGGGCGGGAGTGCCGCTCCCGCTGTCGAAGCCGTCCCGCCGGGTGGTCAGCACCAGGCGCGGCCCGGCGGTGCCGAGAATGTGCTCGTTGCGGTCGAGCGGCTGTTCGGGGTCCAGCGGCAGGTAGGCGGCGCCGGTCATGAGGACCGCGTACATGGCCACCACCAGCTCGGTGGAGCGCCGGATGGCCAGGGCCACCGAGGTTTCCGGCCCGACCCCGTAGCCGTCGATGAGTTCGCGGGCCAGCCGGCGGGCGCGGTCGGCCAGTTCCCGATAGGTGAGGCGCTCGTCCGCGCAGACCAGTGCCACGATGTCCGGAGTGTCGGCGACCTGCGCCTCGAACATCGAGATCAGGGTCGGCGCGACATCGTTCGGCAGGCCGGCCGCGGCGGTGACGTCGATGCCGGTGGCGTTCCAGTCGGTCAGGACGCGTTGGCGTTCCTCGGGCGCGAGCAGGTCGAGATCCCCGACGGGTGCACCCGGGTCGGCCGCGACCAGTTCCAGCACGCGGGCGAAGCGGCGGGCGAACGACGCGATGGTCGGCTCGTCGAAAAGGTCCAGCGCATAGGAGAATTCGGCCGCCATCCCGGTGCCGTCGCCGCGCTCGTCCACCGTCTCCTGCACGGTCAGCTGCAGGTCGAACTTGGCGAACGGCACCTCGAGGTCGGTGCCGGAGACGGTGAGCCCGGGTAGCCGGAATTCGGCGGGCGCCAGGTTCTGGAACGAGAGCATCACCTGGAACAGCGGATTGCGCGCCTGCGAGCGGGCCGGGTCGAGCAGGTCCACCAGTCGTTCGAAGGGCACGTCTGCGTGGCCGAAGGCGCGCACGTCGGTGTCGCGCACCAGGTCCAGCAGGTCAGCGAACCCGGCGGCGGGATCGACGTCGGTGCGCAGCACGAGGGTATTGACGAACATGCCGATGAGGTCGTCCAGTTCGACCTCGCCGCGCCCGGCCACCGGCGTGCCCACGGCGATGTCCCGGGTGCCGGACAGCCGAGCCAGCAGGACCGCGAGTGCCGTGTGCACGACCATGAAGGTGGTGCCGTTGTGGCCGCGGGCCAGCCGGCGCACGGCGGCGTACACGTCGTCGGCGAGTTCGAAGCGGTAGGTGCCGCCGCGATACGAGGCGACCGGCGGTCGCGGGCGATCCGACGGCAGCACCAGTTCGTCGGGTAGTTCGGCCAGTGTCTCGCGCCAGAAGGCGATCTGCCGTGCCAGCGTGGAGTTCTCGTCGTCCTCGGCGCCGAGTGCCGTGCGCTGCCACAGGGTGTAGTCGGCGTACTGCACCGGCAGCGGAGCCCAGTGCGGCGCGGCCCCGGAACTGCGGGATACGTACGCGGTCACCAGGTCCCGGGTGAGCGGGCCCATGGAGAAGCCGTCGGCGGCGATGTGGTGCACCACGCCGACCAGCACCTGCTCACCGGGTCCGAGGCGCAGCACCCGCAACCGGATGGGCGGGGTGGCGGTGACGTCGAAGCCCGTCCCGCCGAGTGCCATCACCCGGGTGGTCAGTTCCGCGGCATCGATGTCCTCGACCGGCAGGTCGGGTATCGCACGGGGATCGGTGAGCGGTAGCACCTGCTGATAGCCCTCGCCGTCCACCTCCGGGTAGACGGTGCGCAGCACCTCGTGCCGCTCGACCAGGTCCCGGACTGCGGCGCGCATGGCCTCGAGGTCGAGTTCGCCCGAGAGCCGCACCGCGAGCGGCACATTGTCGACCGCGCTGTCGGGTGCGAACCGATTGAGGAACCACATGCGCTGCTGCGCATAGGACAGCGGCACGCGATCGGGCCGCGGCCCGGATACCAGTGCGGGGGCGGTGTTCCCGGTCGCCTCCCCGGCCAGCAGCGCGGCCAGGTCGGCGACGGTGGACGCCTCGAACAGCACGCGCACCGGAACCCGCAGGCCCAGCGCGGTACCGATGCGGGCCACGGCCTGGGTGGCCAGCAGCGAGTTGCCGCCCAGCTCGAAGAAGTCGTCGTCGGAGCCGACGCGCAGCGGCTCGGCGCCGGGCGGGGTGAGCAGGCCGGAGAAGACCTCCGCGACAGCGGCTTCGGCGGCCGTGGCGGGGGCGCGGAAGGCCCGGGTGGTGAAGACCGGTTCCGGCAGCCGCTCGCGGTCGACCTTGCCGACGGGGGTCAGTGGGATCTCGTCGAGCACCATGATGGCGGCGGGAACCATGTACGCGGGCAGGGATTCTCCCGCGAAGGCCGCCAATTCCGCGGTGTCCAGAGCGGTTCCGGGGC
Organism: Nocardia sp. NPDC059154; assembly: GCF_042755705.1. NCBI lineage: Bacteria > Bacillati > Actinomycetota > Actinomycetes > Mycobacteriales > Nocardiaceae > Nocardia > Nocardia sp. NPDC059154. The sequence continues at coordinate 34,017 of NZ_JBHZCS010000001.1, read as the reverse complement.
TGGGCAGCACATAGGTGACCAGGGCGGCGGCGCCGGTGGGCAGGGTGGTGCCCAGGGTGACCGCGAAGTCCACGCCGGGGTGCGCGGTGAGCGCGCTGTCGATCTCGCCGAGTTCGATGCGCAGACCGCGGATCTTGACCTGGAAGTCGGTGCGGCCGTGGTGTTCGAAGTTCCCGTTCTCCAGGCGTTTGACCAGGTCGCCGGTCCGGTACAGCCGCTGCCCGGGTTCGCCGTAGGGTCCGGCGACGAAGCGTTCCGCGGTCAGCACGGGCCGATTCAGATAGCCCGCGGCCAGTGCCGATCCGGCCAGATAGAGTTCGCCGACCACCCCGGGCGGCACCGGCCGCAGGCCCGCGTCCAGCACGTACGCGCCGATGCCGGGCAGCAGGGTGCCGATGTGCGTGCCGCCGCCGGGCGGCAGCGCCGCGGTACCGGTGGACAGCGCGGTGACCTCGGTCGGGCCGTATTCGATATGGAAGTCGCGGTCGGGGGTGATCCAGCGGTCCACCAGGGCGGGCGGCACCCGCTCGCCGCCGCACATGATGGCGCGCAGGTCCTGCGGGACAGCCGGATCGAGCGATTCCAGCACCGCCGGCGTGATGCAGATGTGGGTGATGCGTTCGCGGCGGAGCAGCTCGGACAGCTCGTGGCCGCCGAATACGTCCGGCGGCACCACGACCAGGGTGGCGCCCGCGGTGAAGGCGTACAGCATCTCGACGATGGAGAAGTCGAAGCTCGGGGTGGTGAGCTGGGTGATGCGGGAATCCTCGGTCACCGCACGGCTTTCCCGGCGGGCGGCCAGCCCGGCCAGCCCGGAGTGGGTGATGGCCACGCCCTTGGGCTTGCCGGTCGAGCCCGAGGTGTAGATGACGTAGGCCAGATGCTGCTCGGTCAGCGGCCGGGTCCGGTCGGCGTAGGAGATCGGGTGCGCGGGCCGGGCCGCGATGCGCTCGGCCCGGGTGGGATCGTCGAGTTCGATCCAGTAGGCGGCGGTCCCCAGCCCGGCCCGGTGGGTCGCCAGGGTGACACCGAATTTCGCACCGGAGTCGGTGAGCATGTGCTCGATCCGGTCGCCCGGATAGGTCGGGTCCACCGGCAGATAGGTGGCGCCGGTCTTCACGATGGCCCACATGGCCAGCACCGATTCCACCGAGCGCGCGATGCCCATGGCCACCACGTCACCTGGGCCGATGCCCAGAGCGATGAGCTCGCGCGCCACCCGCGAGGACTGCTCGTCGAGCTCCCGGTAGGTGAGTTCACGCTGGTCGGAAGGGTTTCCGGTGGGATTGAAGCTGATAGCGACGGCATCGCCGGCGGATTCGACTGCCGCGGTGAGCAGTTGACCGAAGAAGGGGCTGCCGGACCGGCGGCGTCTGCTCCCACGGACTGATCTACGGGTTGTATCCATCCGTGTTGTCCACCTCACACGTCCAGCAATCACACGCGTCGAATTTCTTCGACAGCCCGGGCCGACGAAACCGACTCGCCCGGGCGAACCGGCACAGCATAGCCGCGCACAGCAGCTACGGCGGCTCGAACTGGAGGGACTATCGGCGGCCCGGCCCCGGCGTTGCACCATGTGACCTGCGCCATAGCGATTGCTGTTCGCTACTACTCGCGCCGCCGGGAGGTGGATCCGGCGGCGCGAGCAGGGCCCGCTAGCGCTCGGCTACTCGGGCAGGACGAGCACGGCGGCGTCCGTCCAGCGCGCGGCGGCCGTCGTCGGCGCATCGAGCACCACGGCCCGAAGATCCTCGAGCGGAACGGGATTCAGCTCACCGAGGCGATCGTGGTCGGCGAAGACATGGGTGACCCACTCGTCGCCCAGCGCCTCCGAGAGATCCGGTCCGGCCGAATCCACCAGGACCACAGCGGCTCCGACCGCGCCCGCCGCGACCACCTCGATCAGGGTCAGCGCCGAATCGGCCGCACCGTGGTGGAAGGTGCGCGACTCGAAGGTCAGGTCGAGGGCGCGGGCCCGGTCGACCGCGGCGGCCAGGCCGTCGTAGGTGAGGGTCCGGTCCGCCGCCGCGTAGGCGATATCGGTGCCGCTCAGTGCGCGAATCCGGTTGGCGTAGGTGACCGGTCGCGCCGATTCGGCGGCGATCTCGGCCGCAGTCTCGGAGTCGTCGAGCGACAGCCATTCGATGCCGCGCACACTGTCGGGCGCCGTGCCGACGGTGATGCCGACCTTCACATCCCGGCCCGGGACTTCCGCGGCGGCGAAGGGCACCACCATGGTGCCCGCCTTCAGCACCGCCCACACCGCGACCACCTGATCGACGCCGCGGTCCAGGCGCAGCACCACACCGGTACCGGGGCCGCTGCCCCGGGCGATGAGCACCCGGGCCAGCCGGGAGGAGCGGGCGTCGAGTTCCTGATAGGTGAGCGCCTCGTCGCCCCACACCAGCGCCGGGCCGTCCGGGTCGTCCTCGGCGGCGGTGGTGAGCACCTGGGCCAGGGCGGCACCGCGCACGCCGAGCCCGGCGGGTTCCGGCGCGGGCTGCGACAGTGCCTGCACCGCAGCGGATTCCGCGGCGTCCAGCAGCACGATGTCGCCGACCGGCAGCTGTGGATCCGTGGCGACCGAGGTGAGCACCCGCTCGAGGGCCCGGCCGAAGGACTCCATGGAGGATGCCTCGAACAGCTCGGTGTCGTAGTTGAGGATCACGGCCAGCTCACCCGCAGCGCCCGCCGCGCCGGGGCGCGGTTCGACGCTGATCTGCAGATCGAACTTGGCCGTCGCCAGGTCGGTGTCGACCGCCGCCACCGTCAGGCCCGGCAGCTCCAGCACCGGGGTTTCGGTGTTCTGCAGCGAAAGCACCACCTGCAGTAGCGGATTCGCCGCGGTCCGGCCGGGCGCGACGAGTTCGGCGACCCGTTCGAACGGCACGTCCGCGTGGGCGAAGGCCGACAGGTCGGTCTCGCGGGCCCGCTCGACCAGCTCGTCGAACGGCGCGGCCGCGTCGACCCGGGTGCGCAGGGTGAGGGTATTGACGAACATGCCGACCAGATCGTCGAGCGCGCGCTCGCCGCGCCCGGCGACCGCCGTGCCCAGGACGATGTCGGCGCTGCCCGACAGCCGCGACAGCCAGGCCGCCACCGCCGCGTGCACCACCATGAACAGCGACGCATTGTGGTTGCGCGCCAGGCGATTCAACCCCGCGTGCACCTCGGCGGGCAGGGTGAAGTCGAGCAGCGCGCCGCGCATGGCGGCCGCCGCCGGGCGCGGCCGGTCCAGCGGCAGGATCGGGCGGTCCGCCAGTCCGGCCAGCTGCTCACGCCAGAACGCGACCTGCGCGGCGGCGGGCGAGTCCGCGTCGTCCTCGACGCCGATGGCCGCCCGCTGCCACACCGCGTAGTCGGCGTACTGCACCGGCAGCGGCGCCCACGCCGGAGCCTCGCCGGCGGCGTGCGCGAGGTAGGCGGTCATCAGGTCGCGGGCCAGCGGGGCCATGGAGGCGCCGTCGGCGGCGATGTGGTGGGCCACCAGGACCAGCAGGTAGTCGTCCTGGTCGTCGCCGGTGATCAGGCGCACCCGCACCGGAACCCGCTGGGCCACATCGAATCCGGTGCCGACCAGCTCGGTGACCCGGCCGCCGATATAGCCGGACCGCTCCACCTCGAGGCCGTGCGGCAGCACATCGGCGACCGAGAGGATCTCCTGGTAGGCCGGTGCGCCCGGAGCCGATTCGGGATAGCGCGTACGCAGCACCTCGTGGCGGGTCAGCACATCCTCGACGGCGTGCCGCAGGGCGGGCACATCCAGTGCGCCGGTGAGGCGGATGACCATCGGAATGTTGTAGGCCGGGGACTCCGGATCCAGCTGATTGAGCACCCACATGCGCTGCTGCGCAAGGGAAAGCGGGACGCGCACCGGACGCTCCCCCGCCACCAGCGCCGGCCGCACGCCCGTCGCGGCGCCCGGCACGATACGCGCCGCCAGGCCGGAAACCGTTGCGGTCTCGAAGAGTTCGCGCACGGCCACATTGGCGTCGAGGGCGGCGTTGATGCGGGCCACCGCGCGGGTGGCGATGAGCGAGTTGCCGCCCAGCTCGAAGAAGTCGTCGTCCGCGCCCACCCGGTCCGCGCCGAGCAGTTCGGCGAAGACATCGGCCACGCTCTCCTCGATCGGGGTCGAGGGCGCGCGGAAGGTCTTGGCCTCGAACACCGGGGCCGGGAGCGCCTTGCGGTCCAGCTTCCCGGAGGCATTGAGCGGGAACGCGTCGAGCACCACGATGGCACTGGGCACCATGTAGGCCGGAAGCGCCCGGGCCAGACCGGCTTTCAGCTGCTCGGCAGTGGCCTCGGTGCTCACCACATAGCCGACCAGCTGGTCACCGGTGTGCGCGTCCGCACGCACCACCACGACCGACTGCGCGACGCCCGGCTGCGCCAGCAGCGCCGCCTCGATCTCACCGAGTTCGATGCGCAGACCACGCAGCTTCACCTGGAAGTCGGTGCGGCCCAGGTACTCCAGCTCACCCGCAGCATCCCACTTCACGAGATCGCCGGTGCGGTACAGCCGTTCACCCGCGCCGAAGGGATCGGCCACGAAGCGATCGGCGGTCAGGTCGGGCCGTTCGACATAGCCGCGCGCCAGCTGCACACCGGCGAGATACAGCTCGCCCGCGACGCCGACGGGCACCGGATTCAGGCGCGAATCCAGCACGTAGACACGGGTGTTGAAGACAGGGCGGCCGATCGGCACCGACACCGTGTCGGCCTCGGTCACCTCGTGATAGGTGACGTCGACCGCGGCCTCGGTCGGACCGTAGAGGTTGTGCAGCCGCGCACCGGTCAGCTCCCGCAGCTGCCGCGCGGTGGGCGCGGGCAGCGCCTCACCGGAGGCGAACACCTGACGCAGCGTGCGGCCCGCACTCGCCAGCTCGCTGTCGTTGTCCAGGGTGGCGACGAAGGCCGACAGCATGGAAGGCACGAAATGCGCTGTGGTGATGCGCTGTCCGGCGATGATCTGCGCCAGGTACACCGGATCGCGATGCCCGTCCGGCTTGGCGACCACCAGGCGCGCACCGGTCTGCAAGGGCCAGAAGAACTCCCACACCGACACATCGAAGGTGGCCGGAGTCTTCTGCAGCACCGCGTCTTCCGCGGTCAGCGCGTACTCGTGCTGCATCCACACCAGGCGGTTGACGATGGCCCGGTGCTCGACGGCGACGCCCTTGGGGCGGCCGGTCGAGCCGGAGGTGAAGATGACGTAGGCGGTGTGCTCCGGCCGCAGCGGCCGGACGCGCTCGGCATCGGTGATCGGCGCACCGCTGTGCGACCGCGCCGCGGCCTCCGCCCGCTCCACCGTGACCGTCACGACATCACGTGCACCGGCGTCGAATTCGTCCCGCTCGGCGGTGAGCAGCAGACGCGGGCGCGCGGTGTCGAGAATGTGGCCGATGCGGTCGAGCGGCTGGTCCGGGTCCAGCGGCACGTACGCGGCGCCGGCGTGCAGCACCGCGTACATGGCCACGACCAGTTCCGTCGAGCGCCGCAGGGCCAGCGCCACCAGCGATTCCGGGCCCACGCCCTCGGCGATGAGCACCCGCGCCAGGCGATTGGCCCGTTCGGACAGCTCGCGATAGGTGAGGGTCTCGTCCGCGAAGCTCAGCGCGACGGCGTCCGGGGTGGCCGCCACCTGCGCCTCGAATCGCGAAACCAGGGTCGCCGCAGCGCCTTCCGGCAGCGTCGCCGCCACGTCGAAGGTGGTGGCGTTCCAGTCGCCCAGCACCCGCTGCCGCTCCCCCGCGGAGAACAGCGCGAGATCGCCGACCGGGGCGGCCGGGGCCGTGGTCACCGCGGCGAGCACCCGCTGGAAGCGGGCGGCCAGCTCGGCGACCGTGGCGGCGTCGAACAGGTCCAGGGCGTAGGAGAATTCGGCGGCCAGGCCGGTGGCGTCGCCGTGCTCGTCGTGCGACTCCTGCATGGTGAGCTGCAGGTCGAACTTCGCGAACGGGATCTCCAGGTCCGCGCCGGCCACCGTGAGCCCGGGCAGTTCCAGGCGGGTGGGCGCCATGTTCTGGAAGGTCAGCATGACCTGGAACAGCGGATTGCGGGCCTGCGAGCGGGCCGGGTCCAGCAGTTCCACCAGGCGCTCGAACGGCACGTCGGCGTGACCGAAGGCGCGCACGTCGGTCTCGCGCACCCGTGCCACCAGGTCCGCGAAGGAGACGGCCGGGTCGATGTCGGTGCGCAGCACCAGGGTGTTGACGAACATGCCGATGAGGTCGTCGAGTTCGGCCTCACCGCGTCCGGCCACCGGCGTGCCGATGGCGATGTCGCGGGTACCGGAGAGCCGGGCCAGCAGCACGGCCAGCGCCGAGTGCACCACCATGAACAGGGTGGTGTTGTGCGTCTCGGCGAAATGCCGGGCGGCCGCGTAGATCTCGTCGTCGATGCGGAAGGCGTGGGTGCCGCCGCGGTAGGAGGCGACGGCGGGCCGCGGTCGATCCCAGGGCAGTACCAGCTCGTCGGGCAGGTCCGCGAGGGCCTCGCGCCAGTAGGCGATCTGGCGGGACAGCGCCGAGTCCGGATCGTCCTCGCTGCCCAGCGATTCCCGTTGCCACACCGCGTAATCGGCGTACTGCACCGCCAGCGGGGCCCACTGCGGAGCACCGCCGCGCATGCGCTCGGCGTAGGCGGAGACCAGATCGCGGGCCAGCACGCCGATCGAAACACCGTCGGCGGCAATATGATAGATCGCGGCCACCAGCACGTGCTCGTCGGGTGCGAGCCGCAGCAGGCGCAGCCGCAGCGGCGGCGCGGCGGTGACGTCGAAGCCGGCGCCGACCACCTCCGCCACCCGGGCCGGGATCTCGGCGGCGTCGATGTCGACGACCGGCAGTTCGGGCAGCGCCCGCGGATCGCCGGCGGGCAGCACCAGCTGGTAGCCCTCGCCGTCGACCTCCGGGTAGATGGTGCGCAGGACCTCGTGGCGCGCAACCAGATCCGCGGCCGCGGCGCGCATGGCGTCCACATCGAGGGCGCCGGACAGCCGCACCGCGAGCGGCATATTGTCGACCGCGCTGTTCGGGTCGAAGCGGTTGAGGAACCACATGCGCTGCTGCGCGAACGACAGCGGCACCCGGTTCGGGCGGGGCAGCGAGCCGAGCGCCGGTCCGGCGGCGGCCGGCGCCGATTCGCCGTCGAGCCGCCGCGCCAGCTCGGCCACGGTCGAGCCCTCGAACAGCACGTGGACCGGAACCCGCACACCGAGTGCGGTGCCGATGCGCGCGGCAGCCTGTGCGGCCAGCAGCGAGTTGCCGCCGAGTTCGAAGAAGTCGTCGTCCGCACCCACCCGCGCGTCCGGGTTGTCCGGAATCAGCAAGGCGGCGAACACTTCCGCGACGATCTCCTCGGCGCGGGTGGCGGGGGCCCGGAACTCGCGGGCCGCGAAAACCGGTTCCGGCAGGGCATTCCGGTCCAGCTTGCCGACCGGGGTCAGCGGAATCTCGTCCAGCACCAGCAGGGCGGCGGGCACCATGTAGGCGGGCAGCGATTCGCCGACGTGCGCCGCCAGCGCCGCGGTGTCCAGGGTCGCGCCCGGCCGCGGCAGCACGTACGACACCAGCGCGGTCGCGCCGGAGGGCAGCGTCTTGCCCAGTGTCGCAGCGAAATCCACGTCGGGGTGCGCGCTCAGCGCATTGTCGATCTCGCCGAGTTCGATGCGCAGGCCGCGGATCTTGACCTGGAAGTCGGAGCGGCCCAGGTACTCGATGACGCCCGGGTTATCCGATTCGGCGGGGGTGCGGCGCACCAGGTCGCCGGTGCGGTACAGGCGCGCGCCCGGCGTGCCCGCGGCCTCGCCGAAGGGACTCGCCACGAAGCGTTCCGAGGTCAGCCCCGGCCGACCCTTGTAGCCCTGCGCCAGCGCCGGACCCGACAGGTACAGCTCGCCGACCACGCCGTCCGGCACCGGCCGCAGGCGCGAATCCAGTACGTACGCACCGACACCCGGGATGGCCGAGCCGATGGTGATCGGCTCGCCGGGCAGCAGCGGGGCGCTCGAGGTGGCGAGAATGGTTGCCTCGGTGGGGCCGTAGCCGTTGTAGAAGGAGCGGTCGGCGGTTGCCCAGCGCGACACCAGTTCCGGGCCGAACTTGTCACCGGCCACCACCACGGTGGTCAGCTCGGTCAGCCCGGACGGATCCACCGATTCCAGTGCGCCCGGGGTGATCAGCACATGGGTGACGGCCTCGCGGCCCAGCAGCTCGGCCAGTTCCACGCCGCCGAAAACCCCGGCCGGTGCGATGACGAGGGTCGCACCGGCGGTGAAGGTCAGCAGCAGTTCCAGCACCGAGACGTCGAAGCTCGGCGAGCAGACGTGCAGCACACGCGAATCCGCGGTGACCGCGTAGTGCTCCCGCTCGGCGGCCACCAGTCCGGCCAGGCCGGTGTGGGTGACCACCACGCCCTTGGGCTTTCCGGTCGACCCGGAGGTGTAGATGACATAGGCCGGATGCTGCTCGGTGAGCGTGCCCGGCCGGTCGGCATAGGAGATGGGGTGATCCGGGTGCGCAGCGATGCGCTGCGCGTGCGCCGGATCGTCCAGTTCGATCCACTCGGCGGCGGTGCCCAGCGCGGCGCGGTACTCCCGCGTCGTCAGGCCCAGCACCGCGCCGGAGTCGGTGAGCAGGTGTTCGATGCGATCGGGCGGATAGGCCGGATCGACCGGCACGTAGGCGGCGCCCGTCTTGGCGATGGCCCAGACCGACAGCACCGATTCGATGGAGCGGGTGATGCCGATCGCGACCATGTCGCCGGGGCCTACGCCGCGGCCGATCAGTTCCCGGGCGAGCTGCGAGGACCCGGCATCGAGTTCGCGGTAGCTGATCTCGCGCTGGTCGGCCGGGTTTCCAGTGGGATTGAACCGGATGGCGATGTCGTCGGCGGCGGACTCGACCGCGGCGGTGAGCAACTGCCCGAAGAGTGGGCTGCCGGACCGACGCCGACGATTTCCGCGAGCTGTACGGCGGGCAGTATCCATTCGCGTGCATTCACCTCTCGGGTTCATCTTTTCCGCAGGCCGAAGACACTCGGCCCGACCCACGAAAAATGGCGTCTTGTTCCCTATGGATCGCCAACGGGTGAGCGGATCAAACAATCATATCGATGCTCGCGCGCGGCCTCGAGCGGCCCGAGCACAGTGACTATCGCTGAGCAGCAATGATTGTTGCTATGAAGTGACTTGCACCACAGTGGATCAGAGCCAGCCGCGGCGTGTCGCCTGCACGCCGGCCTGGAACCGCGTGCTGGCGCCCAGGCGCTCGAGCAGACTCGCGGTGCGGCGCACCACCGTTCGGCGTGAGAGACCGAGCCGGCGGGCGATGGTGTCGTCGGTGGCGCCCATGCTCATCAGCGTCAGGATGGCCTTGTCGCGCTCGTCGAGGGCTTCGGCCGGGTTCACCGAGATCGGCGTGGCCAGCAGCCACAGCGAGTCGAAGGTCTTGACCAGCAGGTCCAATGTGGGCGACGGACCGACGCGCACGCCCATGGGGTCGCCGCGGCGCTCGTCGGTGTGCAGCACCAGCACCGCGCGCCGGTCGTCGGCGACGATCAGCTTCATGGGCGGGTCGGGCAGCGTACGCGCTTGCGCCCCAATCGCATTGGTGGCCAGGACGTGGCGCAGCCGCTCCGGGTCCTGGTAGATGGTCTCCTGGTACAGGGTGCGGTAGGCGATGCCCGCGGTGATGCGCGAAGACTTCAGCTCGAACATCCGCTCCTCGGTCTCCACATCGGAGAGGAACGGGCCGCGCTCCACCACCTTCACGCAGGCGTGCGCGGTGTGCTGCAGGTCCTCGAAATCGGCCAGCAGCTGGCGGCGTTCATAGACCGCCACCACCGCGCCGTCGGCATCGGTGGTGCGGCGCACCGAGCGGAAGGTCTCGCCCAGGCGCGCGGCGGCCGACTGCATGCGCAGCATGTCCTGATTGCGCCGGCGAGTCTCGGCCTCCGACAAGGCTTCCGGCGCGTGCGCGTCGAAACGCACCACGCCCTTGCCGTCGGTGAGGCGCACCGCGGCCTCGAGCTGGCACAGCGCCTCCAGCGCGGCCTCGGCCACGCGCGGCGGGATGGTCAGCCGCTCGGCCACCTCGAGCACGGTCGAGCGCGGGTGCTGCACGAGCACCGCGTAGGAGCGGCCGGGCACGGAGGCCGGGTCGAAGAGGTCGTCCAGTGTCGTCACCGCACCCACCGGTGGGCGCCGGTCCGGAAAGCGTCCGGTCGAGGGCAGCGGTGAACGGTCTACTGGTCCGGTCCCCACTGCTGCTGCATGAGAACGCCCTTGCTGGCTAGCCATGGCAGCGGATCCATCTTGTTGTCGGCGGCGTCCCAGATCTCGAGGTGCAGATGGGGACCTGTGGAGTTTCCGCGGTTTCCCACGGAGGCGATGACATCGCCGGTGTTCACCCGCTGGCCGACGGTCACGTACATGTCGTTGACGTGGCCATAGACCGCGGTGGTGCCGTCGTCCTGCTTGACGCGCACCCAGAGGCCGAAGCCCGAGGCGGGGCCGGCGGAGATGACCTCGCCGCCCATGACCGAGTGGATCGGCGTGCCGATCGGGTCGGCGAAGTCGATGCCGTAATGCATTGCGCCCCAGCGCATGCCGAAGCCGGAGGTGAGCTGGCCGTCGACCGGCTTGACAACGTTCGGGCCCGGGTTCAGCTGCTGCTGGAGGTTCTTGAGGGTCTGCTCGGCCTGCTGCAGCGGCGCGGAGACCTCCGGCGGCAGGTTCTGCAGGCCGAACGGGGCCGGGTCGGGCGTGGTGGCCGCGATCGGCTGGGCCTGCGGGGTCTGCGCCGCGGGGGCGGAGTCCCTGGCCTGCTTCAGATCGAGGTCGGCCTGCTCGACCGGGGCGACGTCCTCGCCGATGGTGGCGGGCTGCTCGTCGTGCGTGGGTAGCAGCGGCGCGGCGTGCGCCAGGGCCGGGACCAGCTGCGTTCCGGTGCCGATCAGGGCGCCGGCGGCGACGGCCACACCCGCGGCGGTCTTCACGCGCTCGGCGGTGGAGGGTTCGGCCCGGTGGCGTCGGCGCGACATGGTGACAGTGGTGCCCGCACCGGAATCACCGAGCAGATCCATGACTGTGACAGAGTTCGCGGTCGTTCGATGGTGCGGCACTGCAAGTCCTAGCGTTCGGGGGTCCGGTAACGATTCGGCATCGCTGTGACGGAAACAGTACTCGCTCGTGACCAATTCGCAACCTTTTGTGCGATAACGCCAGGTCGAGTGCTCGAACCCTTGGTCACAAACCGTAACCGAAGGCGCACACTTGCGAGATGGTTCTCGACGAGTTGGATACGCCGATCGTTCTTGCCCCCATGGCGGGCGGACCGTCCACCCCCGATCTGGCCGCGGCCGTGACCGAGGCCGGTGGGCTGGGCTTCGTGGCCGCCGGATACCTGCCCGCGAGTGAATTGGCCGCCCGGATCAAGGCCACGCGGGCGCTGACCTCCGGGGCGTTCGGGGTCAATCTGTTCTATCCGTCCGAACCGAGTCCGACCGATCGGTTCGATACATATATAAGGACGCTGGCGGCCGAGTTCCCGGTCGGCGAGGCCCGCTACGACAGCGACGACTGGGCCGCAAAGCTGGACCTGCTGATCGCCGATCCGGTTCCGGTGGTGTCCAGCACCTTCGGCTGCCCGACCGCCGGGGAGATCGCGCGCCTGCACGCGGCCGGGTCCGAGGTGTGGGTGACGGTCACGACCGTGGCCGAGGCCCGGCAAGCGGTCGCCGCGGGCGCGGACGTGCTGATCGCACAGGGCGCGGAGGCGGGCGGGCACCGCGGCGTCTTCGTCGACGATCCGGCCGACGACCTCACCGACCCGCTGGGGCTGCTGACGCTGCTGCAACTGCTGCGCGCCGAGGTGGACACACCGATCGTGGCGGCGGGCGGCATCGCGACCGGGGCGGCGGTCGCGGGGGTGTTGTGCGCGGGCGCGGCGGCGGCGCAGCTCGGCACCGCGTTCCTGCGCTGCCCCGAGGCCGGGACCGCGCCGGTTGTCCGGAAGGCCATCGCCGAGCCGATACCGACCATGCTGACCCGCGCCTTCACCGGGCGGCGGGCGCGCGGGCTGCGCAACCGGTTCATGGTGGAACACCCCGACGCTCCGGTCGCCTACCCCGAGATCCATTACGCCACCGGGCCTTTGCGAGCGGCCGCGCGGGCGGCGGGCAACGCCGACGAGGTGAATCTCTGGGCTGGTCAGGCACATTCGCTGGCGCCCGAGCTACCGGCGGGCGAGCTGGTGCGCACACTGTCGGCGGATGCGAAAAATGCTCTGGAACGGGTACTTTCGCTGCGAATTCAGAGTTATTGACAACGTTTTTCATCTACAATCGGCTGACACCTTCCGCCATCCCATGAGGAGAGCGATATGTCACTCGACGTACCTACCGCACTACTCGAGCGCGCCGAACGCGGCGAAGTCAGCGACGCAGAGTTCGTCGAATGCGTCCGTAATTCGCTGCCCTACGCCTACGAGGTCGTCAGCCGGGTAGCCGCCGACCTGCGTTCCGGCACGGCGGAATACGCCGACAACACCATTCCCCCGCCGGACGAGACCGCCCGTGGCCAGCTGTTGCGCGCCATGGCCTCGGACGCCATCCGCGGCGGCCTGGAACGCCACTTCGGCATCAAGCTCGCCTTCCAGAACTGTCACCGGGTGGCGGCCTTCCCACTCACCTCGGTCGGCGGCGACACCTACACCACCTTCATCTCCACCCGCGCCCAGCTGCTCAACCAGAGCCCGGAACTCCGCAACTGCTGAGCGCACCTCGCTGATTCGGCGCGACCGGCCAACCCGGCCGCGCCGATCCGCGTTCGCACCCGGCACACCCGCGATCCGGTTTCAGCGGCGGCGCGAACGAAACCTCTTGACCTCACGCCACCCCAGCCACACGAACACCGCCAGCGGTGCGACGAATACCACCAGCGCGACGATGGTCGCGACGAAATCCGTCACACCGCCCTTGGTCTCGGTGACCAGCACGTCGATACCCGCCGCGGTGAAGAGCCCGAAGAACGCGATGAGCAGCACCAGCAGGATCCACCACAACACCCGACCGGCGCTGATCCGCACGGGCCGTACCGAATTCCCCGCGCCGTAGGCCGGCATGCCGTCACCGGGCAATCGTGCGACGACTCCCGGATGAGCCGTTGCGCCCCAGGACATTCCGGCGGAGGCGACCGGCGGCTGTCCAGAATGGGGTCGAGGCACACGTTCGGAGACCGGCCCGACCATCGATCCCGGCATACCGCCGGGCGGCGGCGTTGCGCCCCAGACCAGGTCACCGGAACCGCCCGGAATCGGTGCGCGGTCTTGGGGTTGCGACGGATAGCCGGCTCCGGCCGTTCCGCTCCCCGGCCGCCCGGGCGGTGGCGGCATCGCACCGCCTGGGATTCCGCCGTACGGGGTCGCGCCCGCGGCCAACCCACCCGGCGGAGGTGTCAGCGCGGTCGGGATGCGGTTGCCGGGCGACGATGCGGGAGCCCCTGGCGGCGTCGGATATTGCCGCCCGCCCGCCGCGCCATAGCTCGGAAACGGTTCCGGGCTATCCCATTTGGCAGTCGGCGGGGCCGGGCCGGTGCGCGGGGCGGGCCGGGAGTCCAGAGCGGCGCGGGCGGCCGCTGCCAGGGCTCCGGCGCTCTGGAAGCGGCGGTCCGGGTCCTTGGCCAGGCCGCGCGCGATGACGGCGTCGAGGGCGGCGGGGATCAGCGAGTTGTGGTCGCTGGCGCGGGGCGGGTCGGTGGTGAGGTGGGCGGCCATCTGCTGGACGGGATCTGCCTGGGTGAAAGGCTTGGTGCCGACCAGGGTTTCGTAGAGCAGGCAGGCCAGCGAGTACACGTCGGAGCGGAGGTCCTCGGTGCCGGAGTAGCGCTCGGGGGCCATGTAGGCCCAGGTGCCCACTGCCACACCGGTACTGGTGATGGTGGCCTGGCCGACGCCGCGGGCGATGCCGAAGTCGATGAGGTAGGCGAAGCCGTTGGGGAGGGTGAGGACGTTGGAGGGCTTCACATCCCGGTGCACCAGGCCCGCCCGGTGCGCGATGTCGAGGGCTTCGGCGATCTGGGTGATGAGGTCGACCGCGCGGTCGGGTGGGAGCGATCCCACCTCGCGCAGGGTCTTGCTCAGATCGGCGCCTTCGATCAACTCCATGTCGATGTACAGGCGGCCGTCGAGTTCGCCGAAAGCGTGGATGGGCACCACATGCGGTCCGCGCAGTCGCGCGGCCAGCCGGGCCTCGCGTTCGAACCGCCGCCGGTAGTCCTGGTCGGTGGCGAGCTCAACGGGGAGCAGCTTCAGTGCGACTTCCCGTTCGAGGTGCGTGTCCTCGGCCAGCCACACCTGGCCCATGCCGCCCCGCCCGATCAGCTCGACGAGTCGATAGTGGCCGAGATTGCCTGCCCCCGGCACCTGCCCTCCCCCATGCTCTACCGCGTACTGCGAGGTGCCCAGCATACGACCCCGGGCAGGGAATCACACGGTTCCGAATCCCCCGAATCGCTGTCGGCTCAGGCCTCCCGGAGCTTGCGCTTGAGCACCTTGCCGGTGGGGTTGCGGGGCAGTTCGGCCAGGAAGACCACCTCGCGGGGGACCTTGTAGCGGGCCAGATTGGCCTTCACGAAGTCCTTGATCTCGAGCTCGCTGAGCTGGTGACCGTCGTGCACGACCACGAAAGCCTCGAGGCGCGCGCCGAATTGCTCGTCGGGGACGCCGAGAACGGCCGCCTCCCGTACCGACGGGTGAGTGTAGAGCAGTTCCTCGACCTCCACCGGGAAGACGTTCTCACCACCGGAGACGATCATGTCGTCGTCGCGGCCGTCGATGAAAAGCCTGCCCGCGCTGTCGAAGTGGCCGACATCGCCGGAGGACATGAGGCCGCGGATGACCTCCTTGTGGCCGCCGCCGGTGTAGCCCTCGAACTGGATGGTGTTCCCGACGAAGATGCGGCCGGTGGCGCCGGCCGGCACCCGGCGGCCCCGATCGTCGAGGATCTCCACCCGCGCCCCCAGCACCGGCCGGCCCACACAACCGGGCTCCTCGGCCAGGTCCTCGGGCGTGGCGATGGTGGCGTAGGCGACCTCCGTCGACCCGTACAGGTTGTAGACGACCGGCCCGAAGGCCGCCGTCACCTCCCGGCACAGGTGCGCGCCCAGCTGGGAGCCCGCGACGAAAATGATGCGCAGCGCGGACAAATCGTGCCCGGTGAGCGCGCGGCCGCCCAGGTCGATCATGCGGGCCAGCATGACCGGGACGACGATCGCCGTGGTGGCCCCGTGTCGCGCCATGGAGTCGATGGCGGCCTGCGGGTCGAAGCGGCGGCGGATCACCAGGGTGGAGCCGAAGCCGAGAGTCAGCATGGCGCAGGCGAATCCGAGCGTATGGAACATGGGGGCGCAGCACTCGGTCACCTCGTTCACCCGGAACGGGACCTTGGACAGCAGACCGCCCAGCGGCAGCAGCGATTTCGGCTCGGGGCGCGGCGCGCCCTTGGGGGTGCCGGTGGTCCCGCTGGTCAGCAGGATGATCTTCGGTTCCGCGCCGGGCGCGGGCGGCGCGTCGGGCGAGCCGGTCTCGATGAGGAATCCGAGGCTGTCCTCGCGTGGCTGCTCGGTCCAGGCCCGGTAGCTTCCGCGCCGCGGGCTCACCTCGTCGAGCATGGGCGCGTACTCGTCGTCGTAGACGAGCAGGTCGGTGCCCTCGCGGGTGGCGACGTCGCGAATCTGCGGGCCCGCGAAATCGGTATTGAGCAGGATGATCCGGGCCCCGCACTTGGCGGCGGCGAAGATCGCGTCCAGCAGGCCGCGGTGATTGCGGGCCAGGATCGCCACGCCCTCATGGGGTTTCAGGCCGCGCTCGCGCCAGGCGTTGGCCAGCCGATTCGACCGGTCCTCCAGTTCGGCGAAGGTCAGCTCGCCCAGCTCGTCGATGACCGCGACCCGCCCGCCGTACCGGGCCGCCGACAACCGCAGCCCGGCCGCCAGCGTGCCGTAGCGCAGCATGGCCGTGGCCGCCGACAGCAGCACCGCCGGCGATTCCAGCCGGGCCAGCCCGGCCTCCAGCGCCAGCCGCGCCGATTCTGCCTCCAGGTAGGCCCGCTCCCCCACCGACCTGATCAGCCCGAGCGTCATGCGCGGCCACCCCCGGCCTGCGTGATCGGCGGTACCTTCCTCGCCGTGACCGGCCGTGCGGCCTGCGCGCGTGTCGATTCCACCCGGACCTCCTCGTCCACCCCTGCAGATTGCGGGCATCTGCCCTCAAACTAACGGTACGGACCCGGAGCCGCGACCGGAACCTCTCTGCCGCAGGCTCCGGTCCTGGCGTCCGGGTCGTGCCTATAGTGGCGACCGTGACAGATCCGTTGTCGGCGAACCGGCGGAACTGGGATGCCCGGGCGGGCATTCACGCCGCCAGCAGCTTCTACCGCGACCGGGATTCCAGCTACTGGTTCGCGCCGTTCGAGTGGGACGCCCTCGGCGACGTGCGCGACCTCGACGTGGTGCATCTGCAATGCCATCTCGGCACGGAGACAATCGAATTCGCGCGGCGGGGAGCCCGCGCGGTGGGCCTGGACTTCTCGGCCGAATCGGTGCGCCACGCCCGCGAACTGGCCGGGGGCGCGGTCGACTACGTCTGCGCGGACGTCTACCACGCGCGGGAAGCCCTGGGCGAGCGCACCTTCGACATCGCCTACACCGGCAAGGGCGCGCTCTGCTATCTCCCCGACCTGCCCCGCTGGGCGCGCGAAATCGCCGGCCTGCTGCGGCCGGGCGGCCTGCTCTACCTGGTGGAATTCCACCCGCTGCTGCACGCCCTCGGCCCCACCCCGCCGCCGGGTGTCGACCCGGGACAGCTTGTGCTGCACGACGATTACCTCGCCGGCCGCGGCGCCCAGCGCCGCGACAGCGCCCACACCTATACCGACGGCCCCGACCTCAGCACCGACACCACCGCCTACGAATGGCGTCACGGCCTCGGCGAAGTCATCAACGCCCTGCTGGCGGCGGGCCTGCGCATCACCGGCCTCACCGAGACCCACACCCTCCCGTGGCCCCGCTGGCCCCAGATGATCCGGACCGAAACCGGCTGGTGGCGACTCCCTCCCACCGACCCCATCATCCCGGTGCTCTACGGCCTGTCCGCGGTCAGGGACGCCTAGCCCGCGGCGGTACCGGCCGCTCACGAGATCCGGAAGGCCCGGCGGTACGCGCCCGGAGTCGTCCCCACCTGTGCGCGGAAACGACGGCGCAGGTTCACCGCCGAGACGAGACCGACGCGAGTCGCGATGGCGTCCACCGGCAGGTCCGTGTCCTCCAGCAGCGTGCGGGCCGCCGCCACCCGGCGCGCGAGCAACCATGCACCGGGACTCGTGCCGAGCCGATCGTCGAAGCTGCGGGCCAGCGTGCGGGGCGAGACATTGAGGTGAGCGGCCATGTCGCGCACCGAGAGTGGGGATCCGAGCCGGCCCTCCACCCAGTCGAGCAGGCCGTCCAGCAGGTCGGAGGGCGGGGGCGTCGGCGCGTATTGGGTCTGGCCGCCTTCACGGTGCGGCGGCATCACCATGTGCCGGGCGAGCAGTGCGGCGTGGGCGGCACCGTGATCGCGGCGGACCAGGTGCAGGCACAGATCGATGCCCGCGCCCGCGCCGGCGCTGGTGGCGACGTCGCCATGGTCGACGTAGAGGACGTCCGGTTGCACGCGAATCCGGGGAAACTCCGCCTGCAGCCTGTCGGCGCGCGCCCAGTGCGTGGTGGCGGCCCTGCCGTCGAGTAATCCCGTGCGCGCCAGGGCGAATACCCCCTGGCAGATCGTGACGATTCGAGCACCGCGGCCGTGCGCCCGCAGCAGCGCGCGATGCACAGTGTCGGAGAGCGGCGCCTCCACCGGCGTCCAGCCCGGAATTATCACAGTGTCGGCGGAGGCCAGCGCCGCAAGCCCGTCCGCCACATCCAGCGAGTACCCGGCCGTCGTGGGCACCGGTCCCGGCGTCTCGGTGCACACCCCGAATTCGTAGTAGTTCGGCACACCTTCCCGTTTGGTGCCGAATACCTCTGCGGCACAGCCGAGCTCGAAGGTCGACTGGACCGGCCGCACCAGAGCCGTCACGCGATGCATGGCAGAAAAGTACCCTATAATGTCTTTTCTGACACTGTGCCGCCCATGCTGCGCACGGCACCGTGGTCGGCATGACTTCCGAAATCCTCACCCAGCCCGGCTACATCTCGGCCTCCGTCACGGAATCCCCTGTGCGCGAGATCTTCCCGGGCATCCGGGTGCGTGCCCTCTGGACGGGACCGAACGGCGCGAGCGCCAATGTCGTCGAGCTGGACCCGAACGCCTCCTGGCACGGTCGCGACGTCCATGAGCCCGGACCCGAAGAGGTGTACGTGGTTTCGGGCGTCTTCAACGACGGCGCGCGCGACTACCCCGCCGGAACCTTCCTGCACGCCCCTGCCGGTTCCTGGCACGTCCCCTCGACGGTCACCGGCTGCACCCTGTTCGTCTTCTACCCGGAGGGCTAGCCGAACCACGATTGTCCACTTTTGACCATGACGCGTCCCCTTTCGACCTCGCCCGGGCCGCCGCCGCAGACCAGCATGGAAAGCGTCGATCCGACCACGAAAGGACCAGGTCATGGCCACCCAGATCACCGATCCCGCCCAGCTGCCAAGGGTTTTCGAGGAGCGCCTGAACGCGGGCGACGTGGCGGGGGTGCTCTCGCTCTTCGCCCCGGGCGCGACCATGCGCACCACCACCGGAGCCGTCATTTCCGGCTCGGACGCCCTGCGTCAGGAGATCAGCGGCACGGTCGCCGCCCACGGACAGCTCACCAACAACAGCAAGCATCTGCTGATCGGCGGCGACGCAGCCCTGCTGGTCACCAACTGGACCCTGGAGATCGACGCGCCCGACGGCACGCGAGTCTCGCCCACCGGCACCACCGCGAATATCGCCCGGCAGCTCGAGAACGGGGAATGGCGATTCGCCGTCCTGAATCCGCTCGGGACGGCGTGAAGCGCTGCGACACAGCGCATTCGGCCGACCGGCGGGTGCCCCCTCGTGCCGAGGGCCCACCCGGGTGGGTCAGGACAGCGTGACGACGGTCAGCGAGCCGTCGGCGTGCTGGGCACGCAGGCGCTTCTTGTCGAACTTGCCGACACTGGTCTTGGGGACCTCGGCGATGAAGCACCAGTGCTCGGGCAGCTGCCACTTGGCGAACTTGGGGGCCAGGAAGTCGCGCAGCTCTTCGGGTTTGGCCTCGGTGCCCTCGACCAGGACGATGGCGACCAGGGGGCGCTCGTCCCACCTCGCGTCCGGGATGCCGATGACGGCGGCCTCGGCCACGGCCGGGTGACCCATGACGGCGTTCTCCAGGTCCACCGACGAAATCCATTCGCCGCCGGACTTGATGACGTCCTTGGAGCGGTCGACCAGGGTGAGGTAGCCATTGGGGCTGATCTTGCCGACGTCGCCGGTGCGCAGCCAGCCGTCGTGGAACTTGTCGGGATCGACCTCGCCGCCCGACGGCGCGTAGTAGGCGCCGGTGATCCACGGGCCGCGAACTTCCAACTCGCCCAGGGCCTCTCCGTCGTTCGGCAGCACCGAACCGTCATCGCCGACCAGGCGCGCCTGCACGCCGGCCGGGAAGCGGCCCTGGGTGTAGCGGTAGCTCCAGGCCTCCTCGCCCTCGGCGCCGGCGGGCGGGTGCGCCACCGAACCCAGCGGCGAGGTCTCGGTCATGCCCCAGGCGTGCAGCAGCTTCACGCCGTGCCGCTCCTCGAAGGCCCGCATCATCGACGGCGGGACCGCCGCGCCGCCGACCACACAGGTACGCAGGTGCGAGATGTCCTGCGGCTGCGCCTGCAGCCCGGCCAGCACGCCGCCCCAGATGGTCGGGACCGCGGCGGCGAAGGTCGGCTTCGCCTCGGCCATCATCTCCAGCAGCGGTGCGGGCTGCAGGAAACGGTCCGGCATCAGCACATTCGCGCCCGACATGAGCGCGGCGTACGGAATGCCCCAGGCATTGGCGTGGAACAGCGGCACGATGGCCAGCACGGTGTCGGCCGCGGTGAAGCCCATGCCGTTGGGTGAGATCACCTGCATGGCGTGCAGCCAGTTCGACCGGTGCGAGTAGACGACGCCCTTGGGGTCGCCGGTGGTGCCGGAGGTGTAGCACATGCCGGCGGCGGAACGCTCGTCGATGACCGGGTAGTCGTAGGTGTCGGGCTGGGCGTCGAGCAGCTCCCGGTAGGAGTGCACGGTGACGCCCTCGGGGGCCTGCAGCGCGGCGGCATCGCCATTGGCGACGATGACGTGGCGCACCGTCTTCAGGTTCGGCAGGTACTGCGCGAACATCGGCAGCAGCGAGCCGTCCACGATGACGACCTGATCCTCGGCGTGGTTGGCCACGTACACCAGCTGCTCGGGGAAGAGCCGGATGTTCAGCGCGTGCAGCACCGCGCCCATGGCGGGCACCGCGATGTAGGCGACCATGTGCTCGTTGTTGTTCCACATGAACGTGCCGACCCGGTCACCGACGCCGATACCCAGGTCACGCAGGGCATTGGCGAGCCGGGCCGCATCCTGGCCGACCTCGCGATAGGTCTGGGTGCGTAAGCCGTCACCGGTCCAGGTGGAGACGTGGCTGTCGCCCTGGAAGGTGGAGGCATAGCGCAGCAGCGTCGCGAGTGACAGCTGCTCGTCCTGCATGGTGCTCAACATTTCCCAACCGCTCCTTGCATGTACCTACTGGAGAGTGAACTGAGTCACTTGCGGCGAGCCTAGCCGATTCGGACATACACAGGTCAGGGCCCGAACTGACGGCATGGCGACCTCAGTCCGGGGCCGGTGAGCTGGCGAAATATTCGAGCTGCGGGCGGCGAACCCCACCCTCGCCGCCCGCAGCCCGTAGCCGACCCGCCGCCGCCCAACACGACGACCAGCCGGCTCCGCAATCCTGATCAGCGTCACGACCTGCTGACGACGCCCCCTGCGGCGGCGCAGAATAGCCAATCACTAACCAGGACAAGTAAATTGGAGCAAGAACTTCCGTGAATATATTGAGTGTGACACCGGGCTGTCCAGTCGAGGACAGCGTCGCAGGTCAGACGGCGCTCACTGACCCGGACAGCGGGCCGTGAGAGCGGCCTTCCCATGATTGCCAGGGGTGAATCCGGACTCACCCGCCCGACATGACCGAAAATACGGATTCACTGTCCGGCGATGTCTGCAGGACCAGCGGGAATACGCCCTACCGTTGCTGATATGCAGCGAGAGCCCTCCATTCTGATCATCGGTGCCGGATTCGCCGGGCTGGGCATGGCGCTGGAATTGCAACGCCACGGCCTGACCAACTTCACCATCCTGGAGCAGGCCGCCGACCTCGGCGGCGTCTGGCGCGAGAACACCTACCCGGGCGCCGCCTGCGATGTGCCCTCGCCGCTGTACTCGTGGTCGTTCGAGCCGAAATCCGATTGGCCGCGCCGGTTCTCGCAGCAGGCCGACATCCACGCGTACATGCGCACCGTCGCGGAGAAGCACGACCTGCCGGCCAAGATCGAGTTCGGCACCGAGGTGGTGGACGCCGAATTCGACGAGCAGGGCGGCCGGTGGCGGGTCCGCACCGCCGACGGCGTCACCCACCTCGCCGACGTCCTCATCCCCGCCGTCGGGCAGCTCTCCCGCCCCGCGATGCCGAATCTCCCCGGCATCGACACCTTCACCGGCGCGGCCTTCCACTCCGCCGAGTGGGATCACTCGGTCGATCTGACGGGCAAGCGGGTGGCGTGCATCGGCACGGGAGCCAGTGCCATCCAATACATTCCGGCCATCCAGCCGAGGGTCGAACACCTCACGCTGTTCCAGCGCTCGGCCGCCTGGGTAATGCCGAAGTTCGACACCGAGTACACCCCGCTGCACCACGCGCTGTTCAAGTACGTGCCCGGGACGCGGCTGGCCGAGCGATTCGCCATCTGGACCTTCTTCGAGGTGATGGCGCTGGCGCTCACCGACATTCCCGCCATCAAGCATCCGGTGATCGCCGTCGCGGACCGGCATCGCAACCAGCAGGTGACCGATGAGGCGCTGCGCGCCAAGCTGACTCCGGACTACGCCGCCGGCTGCAAGCGCGGCCTGTTCTCCAACGAGTACTTCCCCGCACTGACCCAGGACAATGTCACCGTGGAGACCACCGCCATCGAAGCGGTGACGCCCAACGGAATTCGCACGGCCGACGGCGTCGAGCATCCCGTCGACGTCATCGTCTACGGCACCGGCTTCAAGGGCACCGAGTTCCTCGCCCCCATGAATATCTATGGCCTGCAAGGCCGCAAACTCGCCGACGAATGGTCCCCCGAGGGCGCCCGCGCCTTCCTCGGCATGTCGGTCCCCGGCTTCCCCAACCTGTTCATGATGTACGGCCCGAACACCAACGTCGGCTCCGGCTCCATCATCTACATGCTGGAGTCCCAGGCCCGCTATATCCGCCAGGTCATCGACTACCTCTCCGCCCGCCCCGGCCACGTCCTCTCGCCCCGCCCCGACGCCGAAAAGTCCTGGGACGACTGGCTGCAGCGCCGGCTGAAGGACACCCCCTGGAACTTCTGCTCCAGCTGGTACCGAAATGCCTCCGGCCGCATCACCAACAACTGGCCCGGTGCCACCCTCCTCTTCCGCTGGAAGACAAGCAGATTCGCACCGTCGGACTACGACGAGAGCCGACCCGCGGGCCGCTAGCGACTCCAGGCCGGGCTCGCCGCGCCCACCACCCCGCCGATCAGCCGACTCCACCATCCCGACCACGAATGCGACCCCCGGCCCCCCGACCAGGTAGACTCCCCGACGTCCCGGACGGGCCTCCCGCCCGGCACGTCCAGCCCTCGTAGCTCAGGGGATAGAGCACCGCTCTCCTAAAGCGGGTGTCGCAGGTTCGAATCCTGCCGAGGGCACACTTACGGCGCAGGTCAGAGCCCTAAATCCCGCCAGTCGAGCGGAGAGTTTCCCCTTGGGTACGCAGAGAGTACGCAGCGGCGAACTCGATACGGGCGGTGTCCAGTCGGCTCGCGACTTCGTCCAGGTCGTCATCGAACAAGTCCGCGTACACGTCGAGAGTTGTGCTCGGCTTGTCGTGACCGAGCATCCGCTGTACCGCGAGCACCGACGCGCCCTGAGAGACCGCCAGCGAGGCTGCGGTATGACGCATTTCGTGAGGGGTAAGGCCAGGTAGCCCAGCCTTTGTCGCGGCCTTCTCCCACCAATCCCGGCGCATATTCCGCACCCTAAGCACGGCACCGTGCGGCGAGGTGAAGACCTCGGCATCCGGGCGCTTGCCCTCCAGGTGCAGCCCGAGTGGTTCGGCCAGGAATGCCGGAAACGGCACGCTCCGGCGCTGATGATCTTTTGGGGCCTTGGTGACGAGTACGCCGTCGACTTCGGTGATCGTGCGTTCAATCTGGAACCGGCGGCGCAGCATGTGCACGTTGCTCGCCTGCAACCCCGCCAACTCAGCGAACCGAAGCCCGCAGTACGCAAGCACCATCACCGCGAGCCAGTTCCGGCCGGCGCATTCGGCGAGCCGTTCGACCTCCAGGCCGGATAGGTAGCGACGGGAGGCGAGGCGCTGCTTCGGACGGTTCACGGTCACACATGGGTTGATCGCGATCCGCCGCGTGACGACCGCGTAGTCGCAGATCTGGGACAGCACCCCGAGGTTCTTGCGGACCGTGCCTCCGGCGACACCGGTATCGGTCTGGGAGGAGACCCAGTCTTGGATGGCTTCGTGAGTCAGGTCCAGCAATCGCGTCTGGCCCCAAGTCGGTTTGATGTGCTTTCGGACGATGGACTCATATCGGGAGCGAGTCGAGGTTTCCCAGTCAGGGTTGCTCGCCAACCATGCGTCCGCCAGGGTCGTGACCGTGACCCGCCCGGCGGATGGAGGCGCGTGGACGCCGGTGACGACCGCGGCCGTTTGGCCGTCGAGCCAGCCTTGTGCGTCGGCCTTCCGGGCGAACCGCTTCGAGTGTTCCTTGCCGTTGGCGTCGACGTAGCGGGCGCGCCACCGTTTGCCCTTGCCGTACAGCAATGACGGAACGCGCCGCGTCTGGCCGTCCTGGTCGCGCTTGGTCTTGTACCAGAGGTCTTCGACCCCGGCGCGGCGGTTCCGTCGTGCTGTCATGGGACTACGCCACCCCGCCGGTCGCGGATTCCTGTTCGGCGATCCAGGCCAGGATCACGCTCTTGCGCCACACGCGGCGGCGGCCGAGCTTGAAACTCACGGGGCCCGAACCGATGTGCGCCCAGTAGCGCCACGTGGACGCGGGGATGCCGGTGAGTTCTTCGCAGTCTTTTGCCTGGAGGTAGCGGTCGTCGTTCATGAAATGTCCTCGGGGAGTAGTGGTCTGGGCGGTTGTGTTGGAGGTGGTGCGCAGGGTGTCGCGCGGTGCGTAGGAGCTGTCGCGCGCGGTGCGCAAGCTGTCGCGGTGTGCGCTATCGGTGCGACGCGTGTCGCACGGGGTGTCGCGGGGCTGTCGCATCAGTGCGCACCACCTGTCGCACGGTGTCGCAGTGGGAAGACGACGCCCTTGCCGGAGCGCTTCGGCGCACGGTGCTTCGCGATCAGCGAACCCAGGTCTATCGCCATGAAGTCCAGGTCAGACTCATAACGCAGGACCTGTCGCGCGATGGCGACAGCAGTGTCGGGGCGGATGTAGCCGCCGCACACGTACAGGACTTCGGCGCACTGGTCGCGTCGCGCTTGGTCGCGCATCGTGTGGAGGCGGTGCGAGAATTCTTCCGGTGTCAGATACCGGGTGGTATCGACTTTGACCGCTACGCACTGCCAGTCCGGCCGCATCAGCCGACCGTCATAGGGATACGGGCCGCGTCCGGGTGTGTCGTGTCGCATGATGCGCTCGGACATCCACTCATGCGACGCGCACGCATCCAATGCGACGCGGGTTTGGGCAACCGCGCGGCAATGCTCGGCCCACATCGGTGAGGGCTGCCAGTCGCCGGTCCGCCAGCCCAACGCCCACGTCGATGCAGCGGGCTTGAGGACCACCCATTTCGGTCCGGCGTCCACTTCTACCAGTGGGTGAATCAGGTTGGCGTCGAGCAGCTTGCCGACCAGGTCGTAGGTTTGGGTGCGGCCCAACTTGAGGTAGTGGCCGAGTACGTCGAGTTGCATGGCGCGCATTTCGGCCAGGGCGACCACCGCGCGCACGTCGCGGTGGGTGAGGGTTTCAGTGTTGATCATGATGCATCCTTGGAAGTTCGAGTTTTGGTGCGGCGCTTGCGTTTCGTGGCGCGCCGGATGAGGAAGTCGGCCCATTCGTCGTCGAAGTCACCGATGGCCAATGCCAGCTCCTTGCGGTTGCTCAACTCGGCCGGCAGGCGTTTCACGGCCGCGTGGACGCCGTCGAGGACCCCCGCGGAGCGGCACAGGTAGAGCAGGCCGACGACCTTCTCCGGGGTGGCGTCGCGGGCAGCCCGCAGCGCTCCGCGCAGGGCGGTGTCCATGACGTCGGCAGACTTGCGGGTGAGTTCGACTTCGAGGGCCCACCACCCGTGCAGACCGTCGAGTTCCCCGAGGAACCGCCCGTCATGGACATGGGAGACACCGCCGCGCGGGTTGCGGCTGGTGCTGAATTCCTTGTGCTTGGAACTGGATTCGCGGGCAGCGATCTCGGCGCGATGCCACAGGACCCGCTCGGGAATCCAGCGTTCGAGATCGTCACCGACGAGCATGATCCGGGCTTGGGCGACCGCGCGATGGTGTTCGGCCTGCTTCACCGAGGGCCGGAACTCCCGCACCGGGAACCCCAGGATCCGGGACTCGGTGCCCCTGGTGAGCAGCACCCACTTTTCCCCCGCCCGGATCTTCTCCAGATCGCGGACGATCTTCTCCTCGCGCAGTTCCTTGACCAGTACGTAGGTGTGGTTCTTGTCTAGGTCCAGGAACCAGCCCAGGACATCGAGCTGCATGCCGCCCTGCTCTGCGAGCGCGGTCACCGCCGCGGACTTCCGCATCGTCGATCGCGGAGACCGTTCCTTCCGCAGCAGGTCTTGCACGGTGCTGCGGGCCAGACCGACACGGCGCCCGATCTCGCTGTGGCCGAGGCCGGCCGCCCGCAAGGCCGCGATTTCGCCCAGGACGTTTTCGACCTGGCGGGCGGTGATCCCCAACGTGTTGGCGATGTCGCGGTAGCCTCGCCCGTCTGAGCGCAGGCCCAGAATGATCGCATCGTCTGTCACCGCGACCGCCTCCGATCCACCGCCGGACGCGCCGGCGCCTCCACCGAAGGGTCGCGAACGTTGTCGCGGTGGATGTCGCGTTCCTTCAGGGGCGCGGTGTCCGCGCCGATCCAGGACATCAGTGACCGCACCCGCGCATCGATCGCGGCCGTCACTTCCCGCTGATCCCGGACACGACCAGAACCGACCACCGAGTCAGGTGATCCATTTGGAACATCTACGTGAGCCGCGACTCGCAGTTCTCGGTCCAAAGATCGTGCAGTAGCCGGTTTTTCGATCGATTCGACCGACACCGGGCGTTCCGGCGCGACAGGCAGGTGCTGTCCAGTTTTCTCCACAACGACCGGCGAGGTAGCGGGTGCGAACAGTTCGTCGGCGGTGTGGCCGGGCAGCATCGCTTCCAGAACCGCGCAGTGATCCGGCCGCGGCAGCCCTTTCAGGTCACCGGCGAGCCATTTGTAGAACTGCGCCTTCGCGGGACCGTCCAACCCACCCAAGTTGCGATTGATCTTCCGCGCAGCCCTGTTGTACTCGCGCTGAAACACCTTGTGGGTATCCCAATGCTTCTCCCGCAGAAGCCGTTTCAACTCCGTCCCGCCATCGAGATTGCGGGCAGCGTCGTCGTTCACCGTGACCGCCTCCGATCCACCGCCGGACGCGCCGGCGCTTCAACCGAAGGGCCGCGAACATTGTCACGGTGGATGTCGCGCTCCTTGATCGGCGCAGTATCACAACCGATCCAGCTCATGAGCGAACGCACCCGTGCATCGATGGCCTCAGTCACTTCCCGCTGATCACGAGGCTGCACGAAACCGACCACAGAGTCAGGTGATTCATGTGAATCACCTGCGTGATCCGCCCGCAGATTTCGGCCCGCGACATCCGCCGACGTACGGAAACCGACCCCCGAGTCACGTGAGTCAGATGGCTCAGGTGGTTCACTGTGAACCACCTGCTGCCGATCGTCGGACCGCGGCAGGTGCTGTCCAGTTTTCTGGACGCTGACCAACGGGGTGGCGGGTGCGAACAGCTCGTCCACGGTGTAGCCGGGCAACATCTCCTCCAGAACCCGGCAATGATCAGGGAACGGAAGGCTTTTCACCTCACCGGTCAGCCACCGATAGAACTGTGCCTTGGCCGGGGCATGCCCGACCATCTCCGAATCGATCCGGGCGGCCGCCTTGTCATACTCACGACAGAACGCGCTGTGAGTCTGCCAATGCCGTTTCCTCAGAAGCGCTCTCAGCTCCGTACCCGGACCCAATCGACGCGTCCGATCCGAAGCGTCCGCACTGACCCGGCCTTCGTTGTGGTTCATCACGACCGCCACCGATCCGCTGTCGGGCGC
Source organism: Nocardia sp. NPDC059154 (assembly GCF_042755705.1). Taxonomy (NCBI): domain Bacteria; kingdom Bacillati; phylum Actinomycetota; class Actinomycetes; order Mycobacteriales; family Nocardiaceae; genus Nocardia; species Nocardia sp. NPDC059154. The sequence continues at coordinate 6,402 of NZ_JBHZCS010000001.1, read as the reverse complement.
GTCGCTTCCCTCCGTTGTGGTCTGGGTTCCGATATCCCCGCTGATAGAGGCTGGTTCGGCACCAGCACACTGCGTTCTACACTGGACATGCTTCAGGGACCTTTCGTCCTTGAGGTGGGAAATTGCTGAAGCGGGTGCAACCGCTTTGGTGTTGGCTCCCCGGCAGCTGGACACTGCCGGGGAGTGTTCTTGGCCAAGCTTTCTAGCTTGCCTAGACAAGTTGATCGTAGCGCACCGCGCTGGCCAACGCAGCTGATTCATCTAGGTTGCCTAGAAAACTTCTGGCCCAAAGGACTAGGGTGTGTCGCATGGACGCACTTGATCCCGACGACCCTCGTCCGCCTTACCTTCAGGTGGCGAATGTGCTGCGCGCCGCGATCTTGACGCGGAAGCTGGCGCCCGGTGAAAAGCTTCCGTCCGGACCGCAGCTGGCGGAACGGTACGGCGTAGCCCGCATGACTGTTCAGCAGGCGATTCGAGTACTCCGAGACGAAGGTCTGGTTGTCTCTCGGCAGGGAAGTGGCGTATACGTCCGCGAGCGCACGGAACGTCCTGTTGGGCTCCGCCCGCACATTGAGCGGGCATTCGAAGAGGCCTCTGTGACAATAGATTTCGCCGGGTTTTCGGGTGAGACGCTGCATGGTGCGATTGCCGAACCGATCGATAAGATCCGTGACGGGCGTCTTCGGCCTGAGTCTCTGACTGTGCGGCTATTGGTTCCCGACACATCCTCACCCTGGTCGCTGCCATCGCGGGTTGATGACCTTGGGGACAGTCCGGCGTTCCGGAAGCGCGCGACCCGGATCATGGAGCGGCACGCACTCGCGGTGGTGGATGCCGTCAACGAACTCGCCGAGCTGGAGTTGGTCGCAAGTGCGTCTGCGCAGGTCCGCACCTATCCGGCGGTCCCGCTCTTCAAGCTGTACATCTTGAATGCTTCCCGAGCGTTCTACGGCTATTACCCAGTCCGCGAGCACAAGCTTCAGTTGGATGGTGAAGCCGAGGCGATTTGGGACCTCATGGGTAAGGACGCAACGCTTTTCGAGTTCGCGCAGGATGCCGACCCGGATGGCAAGGAGAGCCAGTTCGTGAAGCAGTCGCAGATGTGGTTCGACAGCATCTGGACCACTGTGGCCAGGGACTATCAGCGTTGACGACCGCCGCAGACCTTTCGAAAGGCCGCGGAATCCTGCTGCTCGACTTCGACGGGCCTATCTGTGCCGTGTTCTCCGGGATCTCCAACCGAGAAGCGGCGCAGCAGCTTTTGGCCGGCATCAATGCTTCAGCACCGGACCATGTTCAGAAGAGCAGCGATCCGTTCGACATCCTCTACTTCGCCGCAACACTCGGTGTGGTGGAGGCCGAAGCGACCGAACGCCGCTTCAGGGAGATTGAACTGGAGGCCGTCCGGCTTGCCCAACCCACGGATGGCGCGGCCGAAGTGATTGAACGGTTCGCGACGGATGGCCACCGCGTCGCGGTCGTCAGCAACAACTCATCGGCTGCCATTGAGGCGTTCATGATCCAGCACGATCTACGCGGCCTGGTCCGCGGTGTGTATGGCCGCGACAGCGCCGACCTGTCGCACTTGAAGCCCGATCCGTACCTACTGAATCAGGCCGTTGCGGGTCTCAGCGTCACCCCGGAGGACTGCGTGTTCGTGGGTGATTCAGTATCAGACGTCCTTGCGGCACAGGCTGCTGAGATCGCATGCATAGCCTTTGCGAACCGCCCGGAGAAGGTCGCCAGGCTCGCCGCGCACTCGCCAGCAGCCATGATCACGAGCATGGCGCAGCTGCTCTAGCTGCCGGAAGAGTGCCGGGACAGTGCCGGGACCAAGCCGGGACAGTGCCGGGACCAAACCATCCGGCATCAATCCGGGGAATCGCTCCCGCCCATGCCCTCTGATCTGCGCCTTCGGCGCAGGGCTCTTGTCTCTCGTGCTCCTGATTACCTCCCGCTTCGCTGAAGGTAATCAGGAGCACGAGAGACAAGAGCCAGTTTGGGTCCAGAGTGCATGGTCGGGAGCGATTGAGAGAGTGAGAGATTCAGACAGAAGGACCACAAGGGGGACCACAAAGGGAGAGTTGCGTTGGGCGTGGATGTCAGGTTGGCATGTGAGTTGCGTTGGGGGAGGACCACAAAAGAGAGGGCTTGGAAGCGAATCTTTGCGTTGATCGGTGGGGCGCGTCTCGGAGGATGACCACAACGAAGGGATCGCCTCTTACGCGGGCGAGTGAAGTCACCTCGTAATCGGTGTCCAGTTTTCTGAACACCGAGGCGACGGGGACCACCGCGAGGGAGTCCACCGCTTGTAGGTCATAAATGACCTATGTAAGATAAGGGTATGAGGAAGACGCGCAGCCTCGTCCAGGTGGCGGCCGTGCTGCTAGCGGAGCCCAACGGGCGACACTGGGGCTATGACCTAATCAAGCAGTCCGGGGAACGCTCGGCCGTCGTCTACCCGATGCTCACCAAGATGCTCAACGAGGGCTGGCTTACGGACGGCTGGGAGGATCCGGCCGCGATCACCGAGAAGCGCCCGCCGCGGCGGTACTACGAACTGACCGACGAGGGCAAGTATCAGCTCGGAGCCATGCTGCGCTCGGCTTACGCGGACAAGCGATTCTCTTCAATGAATCTGGGATGGGCCCAGTGATTGAACTTCTCGATGCCATCGCGTCGTGGCCAACGTTCGCCGCTGTCGTTGGCGTGTTCGGGTTCGCGCCGGGCTTTGTTCTCCGCTTGATTGTTCAGCTCTACCCAAAGGAGAGTCCCAGGCGGAGGGAGCTGGTAGCTGAACTTTACGCGGTACCTCGCTTGATGCGGCCCCTTTTCGTCGCTGAACAGATGGAAACCGCACTCTTTGAAGGTTTTTCAGAACGCTCGACGCTCCGTCTGGAACGGCGTGCGATGGAATGGCGGCGGCAGTGGCTAGCCTCTTGGATGCCAGTGCACCTCAAAAGTCTTGGATCTCTGCTTGCGCGAGACGAATACGCGGCCGCGGACGCGGACGCGGACGCGCGAGTTCTCATCCGGATTGCCACCAAGCCTAAAGTGATTGCACGTTACGGACGCTATCGCCGTGTCGACATGTCGTTCTCGTTGGAGGAAATCCGCAAGCTGGACTTAGAGGCGTTGATACTGAACGTTGTCGGCAACAGAACGTTCCAGATAGCGATGAGCTTTGAGCATGGCCGGACGAGATGCCAGATGTGGGCCAATTCTGGGGGCAAGCAACTGTACTTGGGCATAGAGCCAAGTCGGTAGAGGGGGATGCCCCCCAGGGACAGCGGGTACGCAGCACGTACGCAGCGGGAACAGCAGTAGCCCTAAGTCGTCAACGCCCCCAACGATCAGTTTGCAGGTCAGTCCAAGGTTTCAACGGCCACATAAACAGCAAGAACCGCTGGTGGCAGTACGGGCCCTACTTCGTCACAGGTTGTCTGCCAACGGCCGCACTAGCCTGCCCCCTGTACATCTCCGATGTGGTGAGCCGAAAGACCTCAGGCCCGTGAGAGGGACTCAAGGTCACCTCTTACGCGGGGAGCTCCTCAGGCAATGCCTTCAACTGCCCTTCGCGGAAGGCAACCAACTGCTCGTCGACTCGCTCACACAGTCTCGACACGAAGGATGCCCATGACCGAACACCAGAAAGATTGAGCGATCCCGGAGTCGTACCGCGATGGACGATCTCACCTCGGATCCGGACTAGCTCCGAGATGTCCTTCCGGACAGCGGTATTGGTCTTCTTCTGCCATCTGATGCCGTACAGAGGGCTGTAGCCCAGTACCTCGTTGAATAGGCTCTCCACGTTCGAAACACTCGCGGTATTGAACCCGTACCGCCCTTGAGCGTCGCCATAGATTCTCGCCTCGGCGAGTTGAATGACGGTGTCGCCCCATGCCTCACCAACGAATGCCCAGGGGCTAGGCTTCAGGCCAACCACCCACTGCTGCAAAGCTTCTGGAAGCTCTTCAGGGCTGCCGTGCCGGACGAAGTACCGAACAGACTCCAGGAGGCTTTCCTCGACGTACACCTCCCATGCCGTATAGCAGAGCGCGACACACGATCGGAGGAGAGGCCCGTAGCCGGCACCGGCGGGGCGGCCAGGCTTCGGATCCTTGTTGTTCGGGTGGTGATCCAGCAAGGAGTCAACGTCACTTAGCAGTGCCTTGGCTGCATCAAGCGCAGCCAGGGATGGCTCGGTCACTTCGTAGTGCCCTTCCATGCAGATTGCTTGAGTTACAAGTCTGACCCCTGCATGATCGACTTTGCAAGATCGTTACCGTCGCTCATCGAGCCTTGCCGAGGCCGGGCAACCCGCCCCCAACCGTCCGGACGGAATCGCCGCGGTCCGCAGTCCGAGACCGGCGATCGGCCACCTCACCAGCGCGGGCCCTCTCCCGCCGCCGAAGTTCCCTGGATTCGGCTTTCGCAGCCAGCTTCCGCGCAGATCTCCTAGCACGGCCTTCCTCTGCGTTCTTCTCGTTCCAACAGGTCCCGCACCGTGTGATGCCGGGAGGTCGCGGCCCTACTGAAAGGTCAGGTGCAATCGAGGCACCACACAAGGTCATCGCATCACGCCCATGACCCACGATGTGACCTCTATCGGCAAACACCACCCACTGCCACTCGGGCAACTCCGAGTCCGGACGTCCTCCCATGCCGCCGGATCGTATCGGCCATGTACCGAGCATCGGAAGCCGTTCGTCCGCAGTCGGTCCGCAGCAGCTTCAGACTCCCCCTGTTCGAACCCAACCTCACCAACGTCGGAACAGCTGGCCAGAGCCGCCCTGCCAACCAGCTCAACACCGACCGAACCCGACAAAGCACGCAAGATCCTCGTTCGGGACGAAGCGGTCGAGGGTCCGTCCCGATCAACCGCGCCGCCATATTTCGCGCGTCGGAAGGTCGGCGTCGTGGCGTCGAAGTCGAGGTACCAACGCGACTGCCCAAACAAATTCTGTTGGCTCGTGGGTGTCCAGTTTTCTGGACACCCACGGAGACGACAACGAAGGGGGGATCACGCCAGCATTGACGCTTACCGCTCAGGGCGCGATCTGAGGCCACAGTTCATCTGCGGTGGAGCCAGATTTTTAGCGTCACCACCACGAACCCGCCTCCCGCGGCCAGGACTGCTCCAGCTGCAGGCCCGACGAAGACCGCCAGGATTACGACGGTGGCAAGGATCGCCAGCAAAGCGACAAGGTCGACCACCGCCCTGTGGCCGGACCTCCGAAAGTTCGAAGAATCGGAGTGCTGGTCGCCGGAAAGATTGGTTACGCTCATAGATGCCTCAAGGTTCTGTTTCGCATACGGACGTGTTGACGGCAGAAGCTGCCCCTACCTGCTGGAACAGGTAGGGGCAGCACTCATTTGAGTGCGGAACAATTGGATCACGCCCCAGTCGGGGATGGATGCACTTACGCTTGCCTGGTGTCACGCGGCCTTGGAAGTCGACAACTTAAGCTGCTGCGTGACCTGGACTTCCACCTGAGAGTGTTCGGCCGTGGACGGAACCGTTTCATGTATCACGACCCACGTAGCGGGTACTGGGTCAAGGTCGCTGAGCTGCAGGACGGCAGTGGAGATCGCGCCGAGAGGTCGAGTAGCCGCCGCAGTGTTCGCAGCCTAGGGAACCGCGGATTGGTGGAATGGAAGCTAGTAGATGTACTCGTGCCCCAGTCAGATCCGCAGTACGCGAAGACGCACCATGTCCGGCGGAAACTCTTGGTTGCGAGAGTCACAGACGCCGGTTTGGAGGTTCTCGCGAACCAGCTCGAGCAGTCGTAAGGTTCGCAGCCCCATTCGCCCGCCAGTACGCCGCCGGTACGCAACGGCCCTCAATGCCGCCAACGTTCTCGATACCAACACCAAAATCGGCTGGTCAGAGCACCGACTCGTGCAACGTCAGCTTCCGTCATAATCATCAAACGTCGAGAAGGTCAACCTCGAAAACTGTTGTGCTGCAACGCTTCAAATCGCAACTTGCCGACTGGTCAGTGTTGCATCAGGACCGTGTTCAGCCATCTGCGTCCACCGTCGCACGCCCGGCGCCGCCGACGATCGATGCCGGTGATCGATTGTGTCTGAATCCCCCCGGTTTTGATGCCAATGCCGTTAACTTACGCGCCGATGTAGCAGGATCTCGGCAGGCTCTGGGTGATTGATGTTCTTGTGCTGCACTGTTTTTCGCGGGAATTTGTGGCGTCCGGCACGTTTGGTGACTCGGGGATAGCTGCGTTGGCGGCGGGGTGGGTTGGGGCGTTCGGCGATCTCGGCGACGGCGTCGGCGGTGGTGATGGCGAGCCGGTCAGGGGGAAAAACCCGCTTGCCCGCCGACGTGGCGGCGGACAACGCGCAGGGTGCGGACGAACGACAGCCGTAGCGGATCGACCG